>JBBEDC010000062.1:0-9452 GCA_040881505.1 Candidatus Anderseniibacteriota bacterium | reverse complement strand
TGGGCTATCAGGTTATGACTTTGTTTGGCTAAAGGAGGTTTCTGGGTTCACGGCTACCCATGGTGCATTCATGCATTTCCGTTAATATATGAAACATGACAACGATGTTCTTCCTTCGTCACGGCCCAACTCAAGAAAATCAGGAGAATCGTATTCAGGGTCAGCAACCAGGCACGCTCCTCGTTCCTGATACAGAAAAATATGTAGCAGCTGTTGTCCCGCTTCTGCGAGAGAAGAGCCCTACCGTCTTAATATCTTCTGATTTAGAGCGCGCCATAAGAACACGGCAGGTTCTTAAAACGTTTTTGCAGATAGAGGGTATCAAAGAAGCCATGACGCCCCTACTGAGAGAAAAGGCAATGGGGTTTTACGAGGGTATGCTGTGGACGGAAGTGCCGATCCAGTTTCAACAGCAACGTGGCCAACAGGTATACGACTTTCGACGTTTCGGCGGCGAAAACGACGACGATGTGCGCAATAGGGTAAGGGAAACTTTGCGGCGATTTGCTCAACAGTATCCTAATAACCGCATTTGTTGCGTTACACACTCGGGATGGATCAAACAACTAGTGCTGATGGCAGACCAGGAAGGGGTGCTTCCCGATGGATGGAGTAACCGCACCGCAATTTACGAAGCAGGGATTGGACCTATCGGACAGCTCCAATATTTTCATCCGATTAACATCGAAGCACAGCTGCCGGAAGAGGATTAGCCTTGCAGGGGTGCATGCTCTTGCGCCAAGCTAGAATTGCGGGCATTATTCGACCCACAAGCGTATCTTTATTAAGCCCATATACTTTGTATGAAATCACCATCCCTGCCCCCATTCCGTCGCGATAACCTTGGTAAGAACATTGGTATCGCCCTTATCCTTATCCTCATCACCGCTTCCCTTCTCAGCGTATACGGCCGACCATTGGACACTGAGGAAGAGGTAAGTCTTTCTCGGATCGCTCAGGAAATACGAGATGATAATGTAGCCAAAGTGACTGTCGACCAAGCTGAGTTATCAGCTGTACTCAAAGACGCTGCCGCTCCTCTGCTTGTTACCCAGAAAGAGCCGGACGCTTCAGTAACAGAAACGTTTCGTAATTTTGGAATTGAGGAATCCCGACTCAACGCAATTGAATTCGAAGTAAAAAAGCCATCAGGCTTTAGTTTTTGGGCAACAGCACTTCTCCCACTCCTTCTGCCCTTCTTGCTGTTAGCTGCCTTCCTGTGGTTCATGATGCGCAGCGCGCAAAACGTGGGCAACCGGGCAATGTCGTTCGGACAGATGACGAAAACGCCTGAAGATGCCTCAAAGAAAAAGAAGAAAACAACCTTCGCGAATGTAGCTGGGCAGGAAGAGGCAAAAAATGAGCTAGAGGAAGTAGTAGAATTTCTTAAGCATCCAAAAAAGTTCCAGAAAATGGGCGCTCGTATTCCAAAGGGTGTACTGCTGGTTGGATCTCCCGGCACTGGTAAGACCTTGATGGCTCGCGCTGTCGCCGGAGAAGCCGGAGTGCCGTTCTTTAGTATCTCAGGTTCTGAATTCGTTGAAATGTTCGTTGGGGTGGGAGCGTCCCGCGTCCGAGACATCTTCGGAAAGGTAAAGCGTCACGCTCCAGCTATCCTTTTCATAGATGAACTGGATGCAGTTGGCCGCCATCGCGGAGCTGGCTTGGGCGGAGGCCATGATGAACGCGAGCAAACGTTGAATCAAATACTGGTTGAAATGGACGGGTTTGAGCAGACTGACAACGTAATTGTGCTAGCGGCGACTAATCGTCCTGATGTACTTGACCCAGCCCTGCTTCGCCCCGGTCGATTTGATCGCCAGGTTACCATTGACCTACCGGATATTAAAGAGCGCGAGGCTATTCTCAATATTCATGCCAAGCCAGTACCGCTCACAGAAGACGCTAATCTTCGCAATATTGCCGAACGCACACCTGGGTTTTCAGGTGCGGACTTAGCTAACCTGATCAACGAGGCAGCGATTCTCGCTGCTCGTCAGGATAAGACGAAGGTAACGCAGCGGCATATTGAAGACAGTATCGAGAAGGTACTGCTGGGGCCTGAAAAGCGGAGCCTGGTCTTCTCTAAAAAGGAAAAAGAAATTACCGCTTATCACGAAGCAGGCCACGCTGTTGTCGCATATTACACCCCTGACTCTGATCCGGTTCGAAAGATTTCAATTGTCTCCCGGGGGCATGCTGGCGGATATACGCTTAAGCTTCCTGAGCACGACAAGCGGCTCCATACGCGTACTGGGTTCTTAAGCGAACTTGCTACTCTTATGGGCGGATATACTGCAGAGCTTGTTACGTTCAAGGAATTAACAACTGGAGCGAGTAACGACTTAGCGAAGGCAACCAAGTTAGCTCGACGCATCGTTACGCAATTCGGAATGAGCAAGCTAGGTCCGGTTACCTTTGGCAGCAGCGACCAGTATGTATTTTTGGGCAAGGAAATGCATGAGGCGCGGGATTACTCCGAGGAAACAGCCGCGAAGATTGATGAAGCAGTTAGTGAGCTGCTTAGAGAAGCTCAGAAGAAAGCCCAGGATATTTTGACGAAGTATCACAACAAGTTCGAATTAGTTTCTAAGACGCTAATCGAAAAGGAAACGATCGATCAAAAAGGATTCGCTGACTTGATGGGGGGACCTGATCCTGATGTACAAAAACAGGATGAGGCCATGACTGGTCCGCAGGCAAGCCCAGCAGGAGCTGCGGCATAGTAAAAGAAAAGAGGTACGATCAACGGCTCACGAAAGTGAGTCGTTGTGGTATTCTTAGAGCCAATGAAGCGCTCAATTATCCTTCTTGGCTGTGTTATTGCTCTCCTGATTGTTGCTGGGGGTGTGTTGTTTGTGCGAAAGTCTCCAGCAGATAGCGGCATTCGCACTGTTGTTGTAACGCGCATCAATGTTGCGCAAGAAGTTTCCTTTACCGGGCGACTGGCTGCTAAGGAAATTGCTCGGTTGGGCTTTGAAGCAAGCGGATCGGTTCGGGATATCGCTATTACTGAAGGAGACTTTGTACGAGCGGGTCAGCAGTTGGCTCGGATTGATGCTCGAGACAGTAGTCTGGAAGTTATCCGCGCTCAGGCGGATAAGGCAAGCGCTCAGCAGTCAGCGTATCTCAGCTGGCAAAAGGCCGAAACGGATTGGAATAACACAAAGGTGGAAAATGCTAAGACGCTTGTCGAACAACAACAGCGTGTAAGGAATGCGAAGGTAGAAATGGATCAGGCATACGGCACTTGGCAAACGCGAGCTGATGAAGAAGGAGAGGGGTCATACTTAGCCCAAGTAGCGTATTCGACGTACATCACCGCGAAAAATGCTCATACGAGCGCTCAGAAGACTTTAGAAACGCTCCAGGAAACTATTGGGAAAAGTAATGACGCTGCTCGATCGGCAACTGAGATAGCCAGAGAGCAGTACACAGCCACTCAACAGGCTTCAGGTGCTGTAAGCGGCCTATCTGCGCTTGAAGCAGCTGAGCAGCTGGCGAGGGTACGTTTAGCGAAGACAGTACTCACTTCCCCACTTGATGGCGTGATAACTGATGTTTCAGTTACGGAAGGGGAATTCGCCTCTGCTGGCCAAGCCGTTATTACGATTCAAACAGTAAGCCAGCTGGAGATCGTATCAGATGCAACTGAAACAGATGCTATTCAGCTATCATCTGGCATGCCAGCGACAGTTACGCTGGATGCATTTGATCGAACTGAAAGCTGGGATGCGCGTGTGGCAAGCATTGCCCCTGCTGCCAAAATGATAGAAGGGTTGCCGACATATGAGGTAGTTGTTGAACTCCTTAGCGTCGATACACGCCTCAAGCCTGGATTGACTGCAAACGTGACGATCCACGTAAATGAGAAGAAGGGCGTTCTGGCCATTCCTCGCCGCGCCATTATTACGCAGGGACAACGACAGTTCGTACGAGTACAAGGAGTGGATAGTTTTATCGCAGAGTATGAAGTGACAACAGGGTTAGTGGGCTCCGACGGAATGATCGAGATTACCTCAGGGGTATCTGAAGGACAGAACATTGTTGTACGTTCAGCGCAGTAGCACATACGTGTATGGCCCTCATTGAGCTGCAGGATATTCAAAAGGTGTTCTACGGCGAGGGGACGGAGACTGTTGCCGTGCGCGATATTTCTTTGGTAGTCGAAAAAGGAGAGTTTGTTTCTATCATGGGTCCTAGTGGATCAGGAAAGTCTACCCTCCTGCATATCTTGGGATTTCTGGATCGACCAACTCGCGGCACCTATCTTTTTGATAGCCAAGATACGACTACGTTCAGCGAAGACCAATTGGCAGTAATTCGCAATGAACGCATTGGGTTTGTCTTTCAAGCCTTTCACTTGCTTTCCCGAACAACGGTTCTAGAAAACGTAATGCTGCCACTGGTATATTCTCGTCGTCCAAAGAAAGAGCATCGTGCCCTAGCTGAAAAAGCTCTAGCTCAAGTTGAGCTGTCTCACCGATTACAGCATCATCCAAGTCAATTATCTGGTGGCGAAAAACAGAGAGTGGCAATTGCTCGAGCCTTGGTTAATGAGCCGACGTTAGTATTTGCTGATGAGCCAACAGGAAATCTAGATTCCAAAACAGGTAAAGCAGTGATGACGGCAATTGACTCGCTTCACAAGCAAGGACAAACAATTATTCTCATCACTCACGAAACCGCTACCGCTCAGTACGCGGACCGCATTGTACAACTCAAAGATGGGTTGATTGTCTCAGATGCACCTGGGCCATCTACACCTCACTCTTACGAGAAATGAGAACGATTACTACATTTAAAACAGCCATACGTGCCTTAAGGACTAATATAGGGCGCTCTTTGCTAACGATTTTGGGGATTGTCATTGGGGTGCTTTCGATCGTGCTCGTGATGGCTTTAGGGGAGGGTGCGCAAAACCTCATTCTTGGAGAGTTCGAAGGAATTGGCGGCGATACGGTTGTGCTGCGTCCGGGAAGGCAGCCGGAAGGGCCCACTGATTTCGCAAACACGTTGTTTGCAGACTCTATTAAAGATCGAGATATTGATGCCTTACGCAAAACTCAGAATGTGCCAGGAGCCGCTTCCGTTGAGCCGATTGTTATTGTTCCCGGCGCTATTTCATATTTCGACGCACTATTTCGTCCAACAATTATCGGATGGACTCGCAATGGCATCCAAAGCATCCTGAATCTTTCAGTGGAAGAAGGAGAGCTCTTCACCGATGAGGATGTACGATTACGGTCAAAGGTTGTGGTTATAGGGTCGGAAGTAAAGCAGGAGCTGTTTGGTGACTCTGATGCGGTTGGGGAGTTTGTAACTGTTCAAGGAAACAAACTGCAGGTTATAGGCGTACTGCCACAAAGTGGACAGGTCTCTTTGTTTAATGTCGATGAGTTAGTATTACTTCCCTATTCGACGGCTCAAAAAACGTTGCTGGGAATCGATTTTTACCACGAAGTGATGATCAAGGCGGCTCCAGGACAAGACGTGGATGTAGTTGCGGCTGATATTGAGGCGACGATCCGAGAGCAACATCGAATTGAAGATCCGGAAAAAGATGATTTCTTCGTAACCACTCAACAAGATGCTGTTGAAGCCATCAGTACCGTTACGCAGGTGCTCACAATCTTCCTGGCTGCTATTGCCTCAATTGCTTTAGTAGTGGGAGGTATTGGGATTATGAATATCATGTTGGTATCAGTGACTGAACGGACGCGAGAGATAGGTTTGCGTAAGGCATTAGGCGCTACAAATCGGGATATTCTCACACAATTCTTAGCTGAAGCAGTGATTTTAACTTTGAGCGGAGGCATTATTGGCACTGTGGGTGCGATTTCCATCGCTGCCGCAGCAGCCTATGTTATTCGCACTCAATTCGATTTGAACTGGCAATTTAATCTTCCGGTCGGCGCTATAATCCTTGGGATTAGCGTTGCCACAGCTGTTGGTCTTATCTTCGGTATCTTCCCGGCTCGCAAAGCGGCCCGGAAAGATCCGATTGAGTCGCTGCGGTATGAATAATTTAGGGTGTAGGCCTGGCGGGAGTTGAACCCAGCTACCTCGCGCTTATAAGACGCACGCTCTAACCGATGAGCTACAGGCCTATATTCTATAAAATATAATATTACGGAAGTATCCTATTTATTGCACGGCTGCACATATTTGGCTATAGTTTTTGGCATCGCGCGTATAGCTCAGTGGTAGAGCGCTTCCTTGACATGGAAGAGGTCGTAGGTCCGATTCCTACTACGCGCACAAAGAAGGACTGGCCCCGTAAATCAGGTAAGGTAGGGGGGGCTGCTAGCTTTGCAGATCTCTAATAAATTGCTGAAGCTGTGTGCGATTTTGGCCCGCTACACGATTCAGTTGTATCTGGAGAACGTTAATAGCATCTCGTAGTCCAAAGCTGCCACCAAAGCGCTCAATGGCGCGTCCGAGAGCACCTAAGCAGCGCAGTGTACCTCTGTCACACTCAGTTTCTAGCTCAGGGCGTTGTCGTGGTACGGGCGTGGGATTGATCTGCTCCTGAGGAGGCCTAAAGCGGTTAATGAACTCTTGATCTCCCGAGCACACACCATTTAATGCCACCGGAACGTTATTACACTGTGCTAAACACTGATTAGCATACGTTCTATTATCAACTCCGCAGACCGGAGCCAATATCTCAATGCAAATACACTCTGCTTGCCGTGGAGGTTGCGTAATTGGCGTTGGGCGTGGGGTTGGACGAGGAGTGGCAACTGGCGGCTGAGGAGTGGGCTGGGGTATTGGTATAGCACTGCCTCCCACCTGCACAGCGATGGTGTTGCTTGTGACTCCATCTGACGTACTAAGCGTCATCTGGTAGCTGCCAGCGGGAGTACGCTGTGGTAGGGTGAAAAACCCTCGGCTCGGAATATCCGATGCTCCAAAGTCCCGGAAGACACCGCCCTGGCCGCTAAGGATAACAGTAAAGCTCAAAGGGAGATTCGCTCCGGAAATTACTGATTGTTGGCCAGGTTGAATGGGACTAGGTGAAACTGAATGAAGTGTGAAGGCAGAAGTCTCAACTTCCTGGCCAAATGCTACCGGCGCTGCAATTAATGCAGCAAACAGGGCTACGGTAGGTATATAGGCGGTTTTCCTATTCATAACCATCTACCCTGCCATAAAGACAGCAAATTGTCGAGAGCGGCTGGTCAGATGGGGCTGTCTTACGCTATGGTAAGGCCTATGAACGCCGAAGTTCCTCCTACGGTACCTATAGAGGCTCTCGAAGCGGGCCAACGCCTTGATGTTTTTTGTGTTGGTCGTTTTCCTGAATATACTCGCGGTACGATCCAGCGGGCTATAAAAGCTGGCGTAATAACGGTAAGCGGTAAGCGCTCTAAGCCTAGCTATGTGCTTCGTACAGGAGATGTGGTGGCGTTTACAGCTAGTGTATTAGAACAGCAGGCTCAAGCGACTGCACCACAGCCTCTACCGCCCCTCCCAATTATTCATGAAGATAAGGACATTGTTGTGATTAATAAACCAGCGGGTGTGACCGTGCATCCAGGCCAGGGCGTTGCTAGCGGCACGGTGGCGGATTGGTTTGCCGCTCGATATCCTAACGCTCAAGTAGGAGATGCAGGGCGCCTTGGTATCGTTCATCGGCTGGATCAAGAGACAAGCGGCGTGTTGGTGCTGGCCAAGACTCCAGCGGCTTTTGAGCGGCTCAAGGACCAGTTCAAGCATCACAGAGTTCGTAAGGAGTATTTGGCGCTTGTATTCGGCACACCAGGCGAATCTAAGGGCCGCATTACCCGCCCCTTGGCTCGTAGCAAGCGCAATCCCCTGCGGCGCACGGTCGATGCCGAAGGAAAGCCCGCGGTGACAGAGTGGGAAATCGAAGAGAAGCTTGGCGAGTATACTCTATTGCGTGTGTTTCCGCTTACGGGGCGCACTCACCAGATTCGGGTCCACCTTCACTTCCTTGGTTTTCCAATTATTGGTGATAAATTCTATGTGTTTAAACGCAAGCGTCCGCCTCAGGGAGTTACTCGACATCTCCTGCACGCCGAAAAGTTAACGTTTGTGACACAGGCGGGAAAGCGGAAAACCTTTACCGCTCCTCTACCGGAGGACTTTGTGAAAGTGCTGGACCAGCTGCGTAAGAAGTAAGCATGAGTACCTATACTGTATTTACCCAGCAGCTTATCCAAGAAGGCTTTACGCGCGTGGAGCGTGATGATCGTTTATTAGACGTCTATACCAAAGAAAATCGCGAGAAGGGTGTTGAGTTATGGCAGGCTTGGGATGAAGAGATAGTGCGTATTGTCCGTATTCGTTTGCCGTTTAACGAAAAAAATGTAACTCGACATGACTTACGTCGCGTTCAGCTGGAAAAGGACTTACTGGACAATACTGAGCGAGAGAAACTGTAAGTAGAATGGTTCTAACTAAGGACCGCTTGCTTAAGTGGGTTGTAGTAGTTTCACTTTTATTCCTTTGTATTTCACTAGCTGCTTGTCGGTGGTATAGAAGGCTTTCGCTCCGGCGATCTTGGCTGTTGCCAGATGAAGCGCATCAGGCGTTTTGAAGCCATATTGTTGGCGAATAGCTGCTCCTTCCATCGCTATGTCGATGTCTATGGGAATAATGACAATATCCGATAAGCTGAACAGCCAACGTTCCAACCGCTTCATTTCTTTATTTGAATGCCTGGCAGCCTTTTTCTTGATGGTAAGCAGCTCGGTAACAGCAATGACAGAAATGACGCCCACATGCTGGCCTGCAGTAATCATTTCTAGTAGTTCCCTAGCGGCAGGACCAAATACCGGGTTGGCCGCAGTGTAATAAATCAAGATGCTGCTATCAAAGGCGATTTTCTGCATACGACGGTGCTAATCCCACTCTTTGCGCAGCTTCTTCAATTCTTTTTCCACGTCTACGTCCGCAAAGATATCTTTAAAAACACCATAATTTTCCTGAGCCCAACTGCCGTCTTCTACCCGTAAGGCCAGCGTTTTATCATCCAGGGGATATACGCGCACTTTAGCGCCCTTCGCGAACTGGCGATACTGATGCCGCAACGCTTTAGGAATGACCACCTGGTGCTTGGGACCTATTGTTACCACGTCTCGTTTCTTCTTAGTGGTTTTTTTCATTGCATAACAATATTAACATAAATCGTTATACGATTCAAGCACTACGCATTGGGAGTATAGTGCGCTAGACGGGACGATTATAGAACTTTTGAGTGGTTGGATAAAGTAATTGCACCTGATATTTTGTTGGGGCAGGTGCAGGAGTTACTAGCTCTCACCTAGCTTTCGCGCTGTGCCAGTTAAGATTGGTTTAAAAATAAACGTGGGTATCTCGTAAACACATTCCATATCAAGTTGGGCAAAACCTGCTTTCTTGAGGTGGCTTGATATGTTGCGGCGGCAATCACAACCATCAGCAATTCTTAACCAAATAGGACG
>JBBEDC010000061.1:0-9455 GCA_040881505.1 Candidatus Anderseniibacteriota bacterium | reverse complement strand
ATTTGGCGCTACCTTAACCGGCATGAAAAAGTTTGCCGCCCTGTACTGGGTGCAAATCATAACTGCCACACTTAATATCGCCGCGTTCGGATATCTGACCTGGAGATTTAGCGTCAGCGGATTTTTCTGGGCTGTCATTATCACAACCGCGATTATGGTGGTGATGTTCTGGTACTTGTTACGTAAGTATCTAGCTGGACACCTGGCGCTGCCAAATAAGGAAGATATAAAAAAGTACGGACGGAACGTTATGCGAATCGGAGCCTTTATGTATGTAGCCCGAATCTTCTTCGTTGTCTGGCAGCGACTTCCGATTTTAGCGTTAGGCGGAATCCTATCCGCAGACCAGCTGGGATACCTGAATGTTTCTTCCACGTTTGGATCAAAGCTCACCATTATCGCCATGGCTTTGTCAGAGGTAAATCTGGCCTGGATGAGTACGCTGTATGAGCATGAACGGGAAACATTCTCAAAAAACGTAACTAAGAACATGCATCGAGTCCTGGTGCTTATGATGCTGATGACGCTCGTCCTGCTATTCTTCACGCCCGAGATCCTGCGATACATTATCGGACCGCAGTATCTGCCGGCAGAGCCCATCATCTGGCTGATGACGCTCGCATTCTTCCTGTATGCATTACTTGATATAGGTACCAGCAGTATTTTCGTGCCGGCCAACGATCCGAAACGCCGTATGTATATTTACGGCGTCATGCTTGCCACAACTGCCGTGATCACCGGATGGATCTTGTATGTTAACCCTGATCCGCTTCTAGCCAGCGCGGCTATGCTGGCTGGAGCCGCTCTCTCATATATTTGGATGAACATTGTCGCCAAGCGGTCATACGGTATTGTACTGCTCACCAAACCTCTGGCCGTTCTCTTATTCCTGTTATTCGCCAGCGTCTGGTGGTTATTCCAAGAACCTGGTCTCATATACCGTATCGCTGGGTTTTTCCTTATAAGCGCATATACGGGATATGAAGCACACCGCAGTCAATTAATCCCCACGAAAGTTGCACGCCTGCTAAAACGTAGAAACAAAACAACAAGCAAGGCATGGAATGTCGTCTGCTTTGCCGGAGCTGAATACCTGCAACCCACCTGGACGAACCGTCAGCACATCATGCATCGCGTGGCGGGACAGCATCGCGTCCTTTATGTTGAGCCTCGAGTGTGGGTATTGCGATACGTTTTAAAGCGCCTCACCAAACCATCAGAGCTGTTGCAGTTCGTAAAGCAGGTTCTGTGGTATCAACAACACGGTGAAAATCTGTACGTTATCTCTCAGTGGAATCTTATTCCGGGCTCTCGCGAGTATCGCTGGGTGGCTTTCATTAATCACAACTTAAATCGATGGTGCGTGCTCATCAAGGCCTATTGGCTCGGCTTTCGAGAGGGGACACAAGTTATGTGGATATATGACACTGAAGCAGCTGAATATCTACCTGCGTTTTCAAACGCATTTATTGTATATGACTGTGTTGATAACCATGCGGTGCAGGCGGGGGTAAGCCGCAACCCCAAACGCGTACATGCTGAAGAGCGTCGAATATTCAAACATTCTGATTTAGTTACGGTTACCTCCAAGGCTCTCTACAAAATGAAGAAGAAGCAGCACAAGAATATACACCTAGTTCTCAATGCGGGCGATGTCGAGCTATTTAGCAAGCCCGCTTCCCAGGAGGCGCAGCAAGAGGCGTCCAAAAAGCTGGAACATATTCCTCATCCAATCATCGGCTCCGTCGGCGCGCTTGATTCGTACAAGGTAGATTTTGAGCTGCTCAAGACCGTGGCGATCAATCGCCCCGAGTGGCAGTTTGTGTTCGTAGGCGCTCCGGTGGTGGAGCAGAGCACACCGGCATTAACGGATCTCGTAAAACTGCCAAATGTGCATGTAACCGGAACCATACAGCGCAAAGATGTACCGGCATATGTCCGTTACTTCGACATTTGCGCTATTCCGTATAGGGCAAGTGCGTACAATGAGGCCAGCTTCCCCTTAAAGTTCTGGGAGTTTATGGCCACCGGAAAACCACTGGTGGTGTCAGGTTTGCCAGAGCTGAAGGAATACGAAGACCTGATTGGCTACGCACGTTCCACTATAGAATTCCAGCAGCTCATAGAAGAGTGGCTGCGGCACGAAACGTTAGGGGAAATTAAGCGAAAAGAGCTGGCCCGAGAGCACAGTTGGGACGCTCGGGCTCAGCAGCTGCTGGTGTTAATCCGTGATACCCTACGGTCATGAATATAGCCTTTGACGCTTCTGACTTGTGCGCGGGTCACGCAGACGGAACAACGCGATATACGCGTGAACTTGCCGCGCGTCTGCCAAAATTAGCATCCGAACACACTTGGAACATGATGCTGCAGTGCAGCCCGCCAAAGGCTCCTACATTGGCCGATAACGCTTCATGGGCATCTTCTCCGTGGCCCAAATACTGGACGCAATCCCGCATGCCAGCGGAGCTATACAAAACAAAACCTGATCTTTTATTTATGCCCATTCAACAGCTGCCAGCAATCCGACCGCGGAAGATGAAGACGATCGCCGTCATACACGACTTGGCCTACCATTATTTCCCTGAGCAGTTTACGTACAAGAATTGGCTGTTGCTCACAATATTCGGAGCCCAGGCAATTAACGAAGCTGATCACCTTATTGCCGTATCCCAAGCCACGGCAGATGATATCAAGAAGATATATGGGCGAACGCAAAATGTGCATGTTGTACACCACGGAGTCGACCATGAAGTGTTTCATCCCCCGACAAACTCGCAAACCAGCTGGAATGTGCTCCAGGCTGAGTATCCAAGTCTGAAAAAGCCGTACATTCTCTACGTCGGACAAATCCAGCCCCGCAAAAATCTCATCCGCTTAATTGAAGTGTTCGAGCTGCTTAAAAAAGATGCTCCAGAGTTGCAGTTAGTTATCGGCGGCAGCCACGGCTGGCTGCGGCAACCGATAGAGGAGCGCGTGAAGGCCTCCCCGCACGCTAAGGATATTCTCATGTTAGGACGCGTACCGGATGCGCTGCTGCCATCACTGTATGCGCACGCCGAGGTATTTACGTTAGTCAGCCTGTATGAAGGCTTCGGTATCCCAGTTATTGAAGCAATGGCGTGCGGGGCGCCTGTGGTTACCAGCAATACCTCATCGATGCCGGAGGTGGCAGGGGATGCTGCCGTACTGGTAGATCCGCAAAGCGTGCAATCAATTGCTGATGGAATTCAGAAAGCGCGTAATATGCGCGATGAGCTATCTCTAAAAGGAATTGCTCAGGCCAAGCAATTCACCTGGGATACCACCGCCCAAAAGACTTTTGATATTGTTACCAAGTGTCTGTCATGAAAGGCCTATCAATTATCATCGTTAACTGGAACACCGGCCCACTGCTGCGAAGGTGTCTTGAGTCCCTGAATACTCTTCCAGAAAAAGACCTCATTACTCAGGTGGTGGTGGTTGATAACGCATCAAGTGATGATTCAATTCAACAGGCCAAAGTAGACACCTATGCTATTCCCATTGAATGGAAAGAGCTGGAAGTGAACGAGGGATTTGCCAAGGGGAACAACATTGGAATTGACTGGACACTTCATACGCACGGGACGGATCAGCACATATTTTTGCTAAATCCCGATACTGAAGTTCAAAGTGGGGCGTTGCTAACACTGCTGAACGTATTCGAGCGTCACAGTGATGTCGGCATCGTTGGCCCTAAGCTATTCGAACCAGGCGGTATATTACAGCCTTCAGTACATTCATTTCCGACCGTCTGGACGCTGATTGCCGTCTACCTTAAGTTGCATTCACTGTTTCCGAATACTGTAAGGGGGCAAGGGTCAATAAACATTGAAACCGTAGTTGATGAGGTAAAAGGAGCCGCCTTCCTTATTCGCGATGAAGTGATGGACACTATCGGTCCGCTTGATGAAGGATACTGGATATGGTTTGAAGAGGTCGATTACTGCAAGCGCGCACTTAATGCCGGCTGGAAGACGATATACACTCCGAATGCCGCCGTATTGCACTACGGAGGCGTAAGTTTTAACCAATTAGTCGGCCTTAAGCGATCGCTGCCGTTTCTTGTAAGCGGATATCACTACGCGTACAAACACCTGGGTATTCTGGCCACCGCCTTATTAACTTTGTTATTCCCGGTTGCTGTACTACTATCCCTTCCGGCATCATTGAAGCACCGTATGATGCAGAAGAAGAATATCAAGAAAATCACCACATGATCGGACGATTTGAGCATATTAAGGGAGTTGCCATTGATCCTCGCTATGCCTGGGCCTTAGTAGCTGTACTTGTTGCGGCTTTCATCAGCTTGTTCTTCAGCCTGCAGTTGGGAGTGTTTACTCTTATCTTCGCCGCTATCGCCTGGTGGGTGTGGGATTATCCAGAAGAAGGGTTTTTGCTGTTTCTGGTTTTGATGCCCATTCTGCCGATGCTGAAAATTACTCAGACAATTGGAACATTTTCCCTTGTTAAGGACGTCATCATTATCACACTATTCCTGCGTACGTTCGCCATACCCCTCCTGACCAAGAAACTTGAATATCGCCGCAACGTTTTTATCGCTCCAATAGTAGCCTTAGTTGCCTGGGCTGTTATCGCCACGCTCCAAGCTGATTCCCTCATACTGGGCATCCTTCGCTTGCGCGACATCGTCCTCTACATCCTGCTATTCTTTGGCGTGCTGCATTTGCATCACACGCGCGAAATCATGAAACGACGAGTAGTGTGGGTAGTAGCAACATTTATAGTGACGATTCTTCTGGGAGCCTGGCAGTGGTTCTTCGCGCAAGACAGTGCGGTACTGCGACTTGATCCGCTGACTAACAATTGGATTCCCCGTATTTCCAGTATCTTGGCTCACCCGAGCATCTTTGGCGAATACCTGATTGCCATTCAAACCCTCCTGATCGCCATATTTCTTACTGCGCGGTCATACATGCTACGAATATCTCTCGGCGTTCTGGGTACCATATCCTTAGTGGCGACCTACGCGACATACTCGCGCGGTGTATGGCTGGGACTGGCCGCGGCAGTCGGTATCATCGGCCTTCTTTTATTACTCCACCTAGCCGTCAAACGCTTATCGCGAAAACGCGTAGCCAGTTTAGCCAGTGGCTTTGGGATCGGCGGCATATTGCTAGGAATACTGTTAGTTACATCTACTCCAGCCGGTCCACTCTTGCGTTCAGTTGTTGACCCCACCTACGGCAGCAACGAAGAACGACTCCTTTTCATGGTGCGTCTAATTGGCCCCACTACGGCCACCCAAGCAATCTTTGGCCGGGGGTTAGGGGACGTGCTCGAACAAAACTTCCGCTCGGTTGATCTGGAAACGTATGACATTGCGACAGGAGCCTCTCGCGCCGTGCAGCTGACTAAGAATAGGACGTTAGTTGATAACCAATACCTGAAAACGTTCGTTGAAATGGGCGTTGTCGGGCTCGTGCTCTACGGCTGGGTGTACTGGCGACTGGGAGTGACTGCAGTTAGACTCGTGCGCACGAATTCTCCCCGTATAGGGTTATGGGCGGGAGGTTTTTTAACAGCCTTCCTCGTACAGGCGTTGATTATAGACATCTGGGATATTTTTCCCACTAATGCCATATTCTGGGTCGTGGCAGCTATTACCTCACAAGCGTTGCTTGCCTCAAATGATGATGGCATACTGAGTTTATGATTGCTGAAATTCTTTCAACAGAAGGTGATCCAAACGAGCCCGTAACTCGAGGTGAGTTCAACGAGGCGATGCAGGCTGTGAATACCGCCTTTCAAAAGGTGGCAACGAAGGATGACTTGAAGGCGCTAGAACAGCGGTTCGATGGGTTAGAGGGGAGAATGAACAACGGCTTTCAAGAGATTGATAAACGATTTGATGAGCTGTTTGATAAGATTGATAGATACATCGATGTTCGCGTAGACAACGTAACTGGAATAAATCGAGACGAGGTGTCGCTCATTAAGGATAAGCAACAGCAGCACGAAAAGAGAATTTCAGCTCTTGAAGTGCGGTAGATCTAAAATCCTCGTTTCGTTTTCCGATACATATCAACCGCCCACATTTTCCAGTATCCCAGTGACAGCGGCAGGTCTTGGGCATGCATGTAGTCGATGGCAGTGCCACCGAATCCTTTTTTAAACGTAGTGATCCCGGCGAATGGATGATTCGGCTGATTCTCTGGCGCAATACCCCAGAAGTTGTATTGTGTTGCGCCATGCCGCTTAGCCTCCAGCATCGCCTCCCACTGCAACAGCTGGGCGGCGGGAATTGAAGCGGGAAGCTTCTTCGAAGCGCCATGGTAATAAAAGACGGTGGATCCAAATTGAAATAGGATGGCAGCGGCTACATCTTCGCTTTTGTGCTGCGCAACCACAACAAATGCTCGGTTTTCTCGCATAAATTCTTCAAGTTGCGTTCGAATAAATGCCTTCGGGAAGGGAATGAAGTCGTGGCGTGTCTTAGTCGCAACGTAGAGCGGCCAAAAGCGATCTACGGCTGATATATCTCGTAGTATCTCAACCGTGACGCTTTCTTTCTGCGCTTTTTTCACGGCATGACGGGTGGTTTTACGCATATCAGAAAGCAGAGACTCTTCGTCACCAGAAATGTCCTTAACCCATGTGAGTTCCGCGTGCACATGCATCGGTGCCGGACGAAATCCGAGCTCCGTGAAAAGCGTTTGTATCTGTGGGCTAACTACAAGCAGAGGAGCGATGCGCAGAGCTACCGCCCCGTCATTCTTCGCTAATGCGGAAGCCTGTGATACGAGATTGCGAATAATCTGGTGGGTGGTAGCTTCGTCTTTTCCGAGTGGGCCGTGCGGGCAAAACAGATGAACCCCCCGTTTAGCTTTGACGGTTATAACTAGCGACACTCCAACTAACTGATCGTGTTCAAACCAACCAAGGTAGCGAACCTTCTCTCCGTCCCACTGCTGAACCTGACCCCACTCCCAGGACTGCAAAAAGGTGTTGGGATTCAGCCCCAACACGAAGTCGTTCCACTGCTGCTTATCGGTTAATTCTCGAAATTCCATGCCTTCACACTACTTGCTTCCTGATTTTTTACCAGCTCGATCACATGATCCACTTGCTTGTCGGTCAGCAGCGGATAGGTAGGAAGGTTTATTACGTGCTTGGCTGCTTCTTCGGCATTCGGACACGATCCGGACATATATTTAAATGTAGATAGAGAACTACCAGACGGTACCAGCGGCGCGTCGTACCAATCACCGAGCATCATCTCCTGTTGCAGCGCGAGCCTTCGTAGCTTCTTAGTATCTTTAACCCCTATGGGCATACGCAGCCAGTTGGGGCTGCCGCCTTCTGGAACACTTGGAAGGGTTACTGTTTCTTTTAGCTCATCAATATACCGCTGGGCGATGTCTCTTCGCCTCTGGGTGTATCGCTTGAGTTTATGAACCTGCAGATGCAGCAGATGAGCTAAAGCGGGGGAGTATCGGTAACTGAAATGATCTGGGCGTCGGCCGCTGCGCTCTTCAGTTGCTACTGCCTTACTTAGTAGCCCCAGCCTTTGCGCTAACACGAGTCCGACCTTCCCCATACCGCCTGTGAAGTACAGGGATACTAAGATATGAAAAAGAATAGGGTGAAGAAGTTGTTGGATAATCCAGCGGGAAGGTGGGTAGCGACGATCTTGAGCGTACTTATGAATGGTATGAATCAATTGCTGGTTGCGGGATATAACCGCACCGCCAAAGACTGAAGATAAGGCTTTGTCGCGTCCGAAGCTTAAAATCGCAGCATCTCCAAAGGTTCCGAGCGGCTGATTGTTGTATGTTCCGCCAAGAGCGTGTGCACAGTCTTCAATCAACAGAAGGTTATGTTCCCGAGCGATTGCCTGCAGCTCTTGAATGGGTCCCGGAATGCCAAAGGTATGCTGCACAATAATGGCTTTGGTTTTTTCAGTTATACGTTCACTCACACTAGCGGGATCCAGATTGTATGTATAGGGAATAACATCGGCATATACTGGCGTAGCCTGCGCCCAGAGAATAGGTTCGGGTACCGCAATACAGGTAAACGCCTGGATAATCACTTCATCGCCTTGGCCGATACCGGTTGCTTTCAGCAGATCATACAATGCCTGACGGCCGGAGCTGGTTAGTGCTACAGAAACTCCTCCAAACCAGGCGGAGAGAGCGCTGCTAACCTCCGCAAAGATAGTGGTGTCTTTCCAGGTTTGCGGGTGCCAAAGCACCCGATGAGCCTGACGAATATCATCAGATTCGGTATTCGGAGAAAGGGAAATAGCAATGGGACGTCGCATAGGGCTTTACGCTAGTACGCTTTTACGAACAACGCTCGGAATCCGGCCTTCTAATACCATAACCGTATCATCAGACACATCTTTCGCTGCCACTGTCGCAAGCTCCTTCGCGTCATCAAACCACTGAATGCGGTCAACTGAAAGCTGTGACGATAATTCCTCTTTAAATGAATCCCCATATACAAATACGCGCGCACCGCTTTCGGCTAACACTTTACTTAAGCGCGCATGTACTGTTGAGCCCTCTGTGCCAAGTTCAATCACTGGAACCATAATAACCCGCTTATCACTTTGAGAGAATCGAGTAAGATGAGCGACGGCATTGCGCACCGCATCTTCACTAGCTGAATAGCTGTCGTCGATAACGGTGGAACTATTTATGCCTGAACGGATTTCCATCGTGCGGGTAAACGGCTTGAGGGTAGATACTGCTTTGGCAATCACCGAGCCCTCTACCCCCAGCGCGCACGCAGCCGCTACAGCAGCTGTGAAGCTCACTAACAATCCCTCGCTTACAAGCGGCAGAGATATAGCGCATGTCTGGTCCTGTATGTGAAGCGTAGCTTTGGTCTGAGTTGGTTCAAGTACCACCTCACTCATATATACGTCCGCAGGTTTTGTAATGGAGTACCAGATGACTTTGCCGTTAAAGTGTTCTGCTTTTTTCTGCAACAGTTTGTCGTCTGCATTTAGTACAGCCGTGCCGCTTTTGGGCAGGGCTTCAATCAACTCCCACTTTGCATTGAGTAGGTTTTCCTGACTACCGAAAAGAGCTAGGTGTTGATTGCCAATGGTGGTGATGACGCCCAGCGAGGGTTGCGTAAGCTGTGACAATAACTTAATTTCACTTTTTCGATAGGCGCCCATCTCGGCTACGTACACATCCACCTCTTCGTTTAACTGTTCGAGAATATCCTGAGAGACAGTAAATTCTGAGTTGCGGTGCTGTTTGGTCGAGCGTACGTTTTTACCAATCTGTTCCAGCAGCTGGTGTAAAAAGAATTTCGTGGAGGTTTTCCCGACGCTGCCAGTAATCCCAACTACTGTGGTAGAGAGTTTGTTACGTTCTGATCTGGCGTGTTCGATAATCTGTCGTTTGCGAAAATAGACGGGGACATTCACCAGCCCCACACCAATTGATACAACA
>JBBEDC010000060.1:0-9717 GCA_040881505.1 Candidatus Anderseniibacteriota bacterium | reverse complement strand
GCAGGGGCGTCTTTTTGGTTTATATATCCCAGGGCATGCACATTATTGAATGTGGCAAGTCTCTGGAGATTCTTATTCTGTTGCTCCACTACAGGAGAGCCAATTCATACAAAATGCCATTCAGGATGTTGTTTTGCTATCTGATATAGCATCTCAAAATCAACCTTATATGAATCGAGAGATCCGACACTGCCGAGAATAGGGTGTGGAATGTTACCAAGTAGCTTCTCTGCTTTTTCGCGAGCCTCACTCAATAGCTGTTGAGTGTAAAGATTTACATCACCAGCATTTAGTACTAAGTGTGTATTGGAATTTCTGTGTTTCTTAAGTTTGAATAATGATTCAGATGTGACTGTTACCAGATCAGCCCGTTTTAAAATTTGATCTTCTTCAGCTCTTACTCTTTCCGGGTTACGGTCTACACCAAATTGAGCTCGATGATCGTCGACGCAATCGTAGAGTATTCTTGCTTTAGGAAATGCTGATAAATATTCAGCTGCTTCAGTATCGTAGATCCAAATGAGTAACTGTTTCTCTTGATTTTTTAAAAAGGGTGAGTAGAATCCTAGCAACCACGCAGTTAGAAGTACCGACCACCGATTCAACAGATGATTAAATAAGGTGATTACTTTATATTCTCGAGAGCCGGGGATGAGATTCCACTGAGCTTTAATGTACAAATATTCATGTTTTTTTTCATACCATAAAACCTTTCTTAAAAATAAAATAATATTGCGTGGTTGACGCCAATTACGACTAAGGAAACGAAAAATCCAAACTCGAGCTTCTATGTACAGGACAGGGTGTGTTTTCGCAACACGAGACATAATCTGCTGACGATTAGTCCACGGTGAATGATCAAATGGAGCACCGGCAAAACTAATGACACGCAGTTTATCGTTTAAAGGCATTATAATATTTTCAATCGATAATAGCTTTTATGGTACTTCCCGTACCTACAGCTGCCAAGAGGCCCTTAGGATTAATTGACATGAACATTCTGATAAGACTATAAGTATGTCGTGTTATACCAACTTAACCTGATGTATATGAGCCTCGCAATGACGACACGAATTAGGTTAAGTTGGTATTACTGGTTGAATGTTTAACAAGAAAGGAGACTAGAGATGAAGAGCCCCATGATCGTAATTGGCATTCCCTCTTACCAAGAAGCCGATACAATCGCTTATACGGTAGAACAAATTGACCGAGGTCTTGAACAAACCTATGGAGCGGCTCGTTGTCTTATTGTTAATGTGGATAACGATAGTGATGATGGGACAAGAGATGTCTTTTATAGCACAAAAACTGCTTGTAAGAAGCACTACATTTCAACTGGTAGCCTACCTCGGGGTAAAGGCAAGAATCTGCTGCGCCTTCTCGATTTTGCTCTATCGGTAAAGGCACAGTATATTGCAACGTTTGATGCTGATGTTGCCACTATTACTTCAGAATGGCCTTCGAAGCTACTTGATCCATTGATTAATTTAGGAATTGATTACACGCTGCCCATATATTCTCGAAATCGATTTGAGGGGAGTGTGACAAACCATTTTGCCTATCCTCTTATATATGGACTTTATGGAAGGCATATTCGGCAGCCTATCGGTGGTGAGTTCGGAATTAGTCGAAAGTTAGCAGAATATCTACTTAAACAGGAGATTATCTCTTCCACGGAACAATATGGCATCGATATGTTTATGACGAGCCATGCGGTTTATGGAGGATTTTTGACAAAGGAAGTTTTTCTGGGTAGGAAGTTTCACAAACCAAGCTTCCCTAAAATCGTATCAATCTTCTGCCAAGAGGCGTCCTCAGCACTTCATGTTGCTCATCAATATCGGCATCAATTTCCCCCTCAGTCTTACCAAGAACAGAGTTCAGGTGGGGATTTTAGAGAAATGATTGGTATTGATAGAGAACAGAAGCCCACTGATCCTAAGGCAGTAAAGAAGTTATTGGAAACAGCAAAAGAATATTTTCAGAAACTATATCCACCTCCTCCATTTCTACCACGTGAACTCATCCAACAGCTAGAGGTAGTAATTGCAACATCCGACACAGATGTTTCTGCTGAATTATGGAGTCAGTTTTTGGCTTATTGTGTGAATGAAGCAATACAAGAAGATGTATCGGCAGAGAAACTTCAACAGTTAGTTGCACTTCTTACTCCAGTCTTCCTTTGGCGGGCAGCTACCTTATGGCGCCATGCTGTCACGATGGAACCAGAAGACGTGGAGTATGAAATTCGCACTCAGGCGGAGTACTTTTCTCGACAGATTACCTTAATACGCGGATAATCTTCTTTCAAGTCTCGAATGTCTTCAATGCACTTCGAGGTTTTTAGACAGTTAGTTGAGATCTTATACCACTAGCGCGGCGCGTTGCCCTGGCGTAAAGTGCGTGTAAGACATCTTGGGTTGTGTACTTGATGACATCCCTATCGTACTCCTCAAAGCACTCCTGTTTTATGCCTCATAGTAGGTGAGGCGGAGGTTGTTGCGTTAGATACTAGAATTCAGCCCATTGATTTTTGACAGGTGATAATAAGTGTGCGATAGTATTTTTATGAGCAAACAACTACACCCCGTAAAGCACGTGATCTCCATTACATTCAACCGTGATGGCTATATTTCTCGTGCCCTCGGCGATATGTTGCTTGTTTGCTAAATACCTCTATTTTTCCGCAAGAAACACCTCGCTGAGCCCGCGAGGTGTTTTTGTTAGCAGCTCGTCAGGCTCACCGTTCTTTATTTTACCTCTTAAGGAGAAGCTCATGCACTCTGTCGAATCCAATCTGCGTAAACTCAAGTTGCTTGTTGTCTTTCAGGACGCCATGGCCGTTATTCCTGTCATCGTGCTGTACCTGCAAGACAACGGCCTCACCTTGGCTCAAGCTTTTCAGCTGCAGGCGATTTTTTCAGTCGCCCTGCTCGTGATGGAGGTTCCCTCAGGTTACTTGTCTGATCGTTGGGGCCGAAAGCCGACGCTGGTCGCAGGAAGCGCGTTTGGCCTGGTGGGGGCATGCGTCTATGCCGCAGGTTCTCAGTTTTGGCACTTTGCAGCGGCTGAGATGCTGCTTGCGGTGGTGTTTGCTTTCCACTCGGGCACAGTCGAGGCTCTTACGAAGGAAAGCCTTCTTGCAGTCAACCGTGCCCACGAGTTCCGCAAGACTATGCGGGTGCAAAGCAGTTTGGCGATGACCTCTCAGGCCGTAGCTGGCATCATTGGCGGATTTCTTGCGACTTTCAGTCTGCGCTTGCCCTTTGTCCTGGAGATTGTCGCCTTTATATGTGCGTTGGCTGTGACGCTTCGCTTGGTTGAGCCTAGTAGGCACATTGTAAGTGAAGCTGAGGAGACGAAGTCGATGTGGAAGGTGTTTCAATACACCCTCAGTCGCCATAGCTCACTTCGCGGCATCATTCTTGCAGGATCAACTATCTCGCTCCTGACGCTGATGCTCTTCTGGTTTACCCAGCCCTATCAGCAGCTGGTGGAGCTTCCTTTGGCGCTGTTCGGGCTGTCGCATGCTGTGATGGTGCTGGGGGCTGTGGGAGCCAATGTCTTGGCCGGTAGGCTGGAACACGGGTGAGGGACAGAGTTATGCTCCCCGTCATTGCTGGCATCGTGCTCTTGAGCTTCATGGCCTTAGGGCTTACGTCCTCTTGGATCGGTATTGGCTGGATCTTTGTAGGCCGATCCATGTGGGGCGCACTACGACCCGTTGTCAGCGACATCATTAACGAGCTTGCTCCTGCCAACGATCGAGCGACCACTTTGTCAGTTCAGTCATTCCTGGGGAGGCTGCTCTTTATGGGAATGATTTTGACTGCTGGAAGGTTAACGGAATCTATCTCCCTGCAGGCTTCCATCTTGGCAGTGGGAGCTATTGGAGGAGTGGGAGTAGCTCTTTCGCTCGTGTACCTGTACAGAAACTGGCCGCAGAGACCTGCTTAGGCCAGAAAGCAGCATCGGAAGGTGCTGCTTTTTCTCGTTTAAAGTGAGTCGATGTATAGCAGGTATTCGAAATACAGATTTGACGAAGATTGGTAGACATAATACCCTAACAAACAGCTTATGAAATCCGCTATTACAACTTCTATTAGCAAGCGCCACCTCATGCATCTCCATGTTTGGTATTTTGCGTTGCACGCAGTTGGTGGTGGAAGTTGATGGCAGCATCTTTTGATTAAAAGATATTTCCCTGAGCTCCTAGCACCTTAGCTAGGAGCTCTTCGTTACGAAGAGGTGTTCTTTGTCACTCTAGAAGAAGGAGTAGTGTCTTATGGCCACGCATCTTATTGACTTCGAGTCGGAAGTGAAGGTTTTGAACGAGATCGCCAAGGCGTTGCAGGTCTATCGCCGCACTGGCGATCAGGAGGAATTTCGGCGGACGTTGGAAGCACTTGGCATGTCGCCTGAGGAAGCTCGGGAGTACTGGAGTGCCCTGCAGCCGCTTCGCAGCGGTTCAAACGGGTTCGACCTGACGGCAGTTCGCAGCAACACAGAGTTGGCTGAAGGGTTCGGATTGCTGTTGGACTCCAATTCTCGCTATCCGCGCAACTGGCTGTTGTACCGTCTGCTGGAGTGTCACTTTCCTGACATTCTGAAGGTGCAACTCTTGGGACAGCGCCACATGGGCGGTCGCGAGAGCAAGGGTGATCCGCCTCAGCGCCGGCGAATCGTGTTCGAGAAGGGACTGCTTAAGCCGCACAGCCCTAAGGGCAGTTCCGCTGGAGACTTGATGCCTGCCTACCAGGTATATCAAGGCTACCAGCCGGCACAGTTTTCAGCCTCGGTTGCCCAGGCGGCGGCACCGTTGTGCGCGGTGCTTGGCGAGGAGCAGGGGATTCAGTGGGCTGAGCTCTTTGTAAACTGCAAGATGCTCATTCCTTCTCCGGCCATCGCCCGGCTCTTCGGTCAGGCCATCGCCGCCGGTCAGCAGGGTGAGCTCATCACGCTCGTGGGAGCCTTTTGCCCGGACTACGCGTACGAGGAAACCGGGAACCCTCAACTGCCTTACCGCTACACGTTCGACGGTGTTGGTGAGGGGGTGGGATTGGTTGCCCAGCAGTTCGTGCGCATCGTCCCCGCGATTTCCGAGTTTCTCGCGCGGCTTAAGATCAACCACCGGGTTGTGCTGGGAATCGGCGACTTCGAAGCCGATTCGGAAGATGTCCTGGAGCGGGTTGGCCTTAGCCGCGCAGAATTCAAGCGGCGTTGTCGGTGTTCGCTCGAAGCGTTTCGGGCGGCTGTGCCACCCGATCTTTCCCTGACACTGGAGTTGTCCGGGGAAGAACGCAGCAATGGACGGCTGCGTCGGTACTGCCAGGAGGCTACTGGCCGCATGAACCGGGGCGACTTCGGCCGCATGGAAGCGCTGTACGAAGACTTGGCTCAGGTCATCGCGCGGATCCCGGCTCACTACCGCACCTTCTACGAGCGGTGGTACGGTCGTGAGATGACGGATCGCGAGGTCAGCAATCTGGTGTACTCCCAAGGTGGGGAGTACGCAGCCTTGGCAAAGATTTACGCTGATGACTTGGGTCCGAACGTGGTGATGTTGGCCGGTGACCGTCCCGAGATGCACCGCTTCAACACCTTCTTCCAGGTTCTGCCAACCTTGTGCGCCAAGCGGGCGTATTGATAGGTTGAATTGTAAGCGTCTTCGATCCGAATGGATCTTGGGTCGAAGACGCCCTCTTTTCCTTTTATATCCATCTACTATTCATGAAAACCGCATACCTCATAATTGATGCTAAAGGACCAGAAATCCGTCACCGGTGCGGGTTAACTGCACCCGATTCTTTCATTTATCTGGCGCCAGACAACGAACAGCCCACGGTATATTTTGATGCTCGAGAATATGATATTCAAAAACAGAAGCTTGTAGCGTTGCGTAACAATGTTCGAATTGAGCGATTGGAGCCCTATACAAAAAAAGCGAAGAAAGATATGGAAAGTCCGTTACTTGCCAGCCTTTCAGTAATTTTGAAAAAGAGAGGTATTGGTACGGTGCGCGTTTCTCCATCAATGTCTTACGCCACTGTTTTAGCCCTTCAGCAGGTGGGTATAAACATCGCTGTTTATTCATACGAAGAGGAAAGAGAGCGTAAAAATGAAGTAGAAATTGAATGGATGATTGATGCCCAGCGGTCTACTGAGGCAGCGTTTCAGCTCGCGCGCAAGATATTAACTGCCAGCACGATCAAGCGTAACAAGATCATTTACAAGAAAGAGGTGTTAACAAGCGAATACGTGAAGGCGCGTCTCCAATCATTCCTATTCGAGAAGGGCTACAACTGTCCAGAAGGAATGATTGTAGCTTCAGGCGAACAAACATCTCGACCGCATGACGATGGGGAGGGTCCCTTGTTACCAAATCAGTGCCTTATCATTGACATATTTCCGCAATCCATCAAAACAGGGGTTTTCGCCGATATGACGCGAACGTTCGTGAAGGGAAAGGCGTCCAAGGATATCAAGGGACTTTTTCGTGATGTCATGAGCGTGCAGCAGCAGGTATTGGAAAGTATCGCAGTCGGACAGCGGTGTGCTGATGTTCACAAGAAGACTGTAAAGGCGTTTAAACAGCTAGGCCACCCTACGTCCGCAAAGAAAGGTTTTATGCATGGCACTGGACATGCCGTAGGCTTGAGTGTCCACGAGGGGCCAAGTTTGAATGCTTACTCGAAGCGAAAAATTGAACCCGGAATGGCGCTAACTGTTGAGCCGGGATTATATTACCCTGGCATAGGTGGAGTGCGGTTTGAGGATGTGGTTATTTTCCACCCAGATGGAAGTAAGCAAAACATTACACAATTTAATGAGCCATATTTTATTCCATGAACAAAATAGTCTTCAAGCAATCAGACGCCAAAGCATATGAGCTACCTGGAGGATACTGTTACTTATATCCGGATTCATCTACCGGTCGACTGTCTTGTGCTTTGGTAGAACAAGACGGACGATATCCAACGGAGGGGTATAAGCAAAATGATGTCTGTACCGAAGCTCTATTTATTTTGGATGGAAATTTTGAAGTAACGGTGAACGGTAAGACGCACCAGACGAGCAAGCACGACGTAACCTATATCCCGCCCAAGACTCCCTACGCCGTGGAGGGGAAAGGCACAGTCTTTGTATTCATTGAGCCTAAGTGGGATTCTGGACAGAATACGCCGGTTGGGTAAAGGGCTAGATGTTGGGTAGTTAGGATGAGTTGCTTGGTATTGTCTTAGCTTATAGAAAATTCCATTCAGTTATAAAGTAGGTACATGCCATTAACCGAACAAGAAGAAAAAATACTAAAGTCTATTGTGGTTGCTTCCGATAACGACCCGCGTCATCCGGAATTTCCTCCAGGAAACCCTCAATTTCCCGCTACGCCAACCTATCAAATCGAGGTACCTGGCTTTTCAAATGTTTGGCTAAAGGATGAAAGTAAAAATCCAACTGGTACCCATAAAGATCGTATGGCCTGGGAAATTGTTGTGACCTACCGCGATATTTTGCTGGCGAAAAAAGACAAAGAAAACAACGAATCACTACCAGCAATGTCGATGGTTTCCTCGGGATCAGCTGCTATTGCCATTCAAGCAATGCTGAATACATACCAACTTCCAGCCTTGCGCGTTCTCGTTGATGTTAATATAGATTCCAAAATTATCGATGCTTTGGTAGAGGTCGGGTGTGAGGTGTTTAGGACCGACTTAAACTACAGGGCATATACATGGCGCGACATTCTTAAGCTGACAAATAATCCAAACGGAATCGACATTACGTCGAATCAGGCCTTAGATCCCAATACTCGGTTTTACGATTGGTTATCATATGAAGTTATCGATAATTCTCCAGACTACTGCTTCATTCCGTTTGGTACTGGCACGCTCTATGTCAATATAATGAATGTTAACAAGCGAGAGATATCAGCGGAAACGCCCGACCCACGGTTTCGAGGCAATATCAACACTTTGAGACACTGCAACTTCATGGGAGCAACCACAAGTGACCCGCGATCGTTAGCAGTAAAACTCTATTCGCCCCACCTTCCATTCGTAGCATTTGATGAACCTTGGTTGCGTATGTATAAGACCGCAGGGTTTTGTGGTCCGCAGTCGGAGGTTCTGGTATTTCAAGAAGAGTTTTTGCTCAAGGCCATCAAAATTCTAGAAGATCAGGAAATTAATTGTGAGCCTTCGGGGGCAGCAGGGTTAGCATTGATGCTGCAAACAACCGGCCAGCTACCGAAAGATAAAAAGATGCTGATTGTAAATACGGGGAAAACTAAGTATTGACCCGGCAAACAATGAAAACACTAGGAGTATTGAGGTAGTTCCGTTAGAGAACTAGTAAACAAAGAATAAACTAAAGGTAACTTCTGAACTACTATCTGGGCGATTCAGTAACTTTCTTGATTTCAACCACAAATTTCTTCTTTCCTATAATACTTCGTATTTTCTGCCCCTCCTTAAATCCGAATACTAATTGAATGAGTGGGGCGTCGAGAGACACTTTGCCTTCGTCCAGGCTCGTCTTTCCGGGGGACACAACATCCCAAATATAGGTATTGCCGTTGACTACTAACGTCACCCTGGAACCGATATCGATTTGTTGTAGTTTGAGTGATCTCACATATTACATTCTGTAAGAGTGAAAAGTGTTGTCAACGAGTAACAACAATGTATTATGTGGATAATAGTAGGAATTGGAGAATAGTAATAGTTACTTGGCTATTCCTTCTTATAAATCCTGCACGCTTAAGCGATTGTTGGAGGGCTATAACAGGATAAAATAGTCTCGTATAGACCAAATTTACTCAAATAACCAATATCTATGACAGGGCCATTACTTCGAAAGCTCATAAATTTCGGTCTTTCTGAAAAAGAAGCTGAAATTTACCTTATGCTCCTCAAGCTTGAAGTAGCTAAAGCAAACGAGGTAGCTGAGCAAACTGGTATTAATCGAAGCTCTACTTATGTAGTTCTAGAGTCTCTGAAGAGAAGGGGGTTGGTTGGTGTATCTGACGACAAAAAAATTCGAAGGTATGTTGCAGTTTCTCCAGATAACTTGCTTCATATGGCCCTTACTACCGCCAGGAAGCAAGAGAAGGTCGCGGGAGACATAGAATCAATCGTTCCAGAACTAGAAGCCTTACGAAAACATGCACGGCGCAGGCCTAGCGTGCGGGTATTTGAGGGGGTAAATGGTGCGCGAGAGGTATACTGGGACATCTTTTCTACAAAGGCGAAAGATCTGAGAGTATACGCCAATCCTATAAACATATTTAATCGTATTCCAGGCTTCCAGGATCATGACAAGGAGCGAGGAAAACGGAAGATTAAAATGCAGGCAATAAATCCTGCTACTAAAGAAGTGCTAGAATTATATAAGCACGCACGACCGCACCAACCCTTTGAAGTGGCCTTAATTCCAGAGAAATCATTTAAATTCTCATCGGATATGGGAATATATGCGGATAGGGTAGCGTTTGTTTCTCCTCAGGATAATTTTGGCGTTGTGATTGAAAGCCAGGAAATTGCTGAGATGCTCAAGCACAGTTTTGATCTTTCCTGGAAGGAGGCAAAAAGGTTAAACAAACAAATCAAGGACAAATAGGGGACGCTTTTGAACTTTTTAGCTTCTTTCTGCGCGATATAGAAGAGTGTCCATTTGACATAAATTTGTTTATAGTATATAGTAAAAAAAGTTATAAAT
>JBBEDC010000059.1:0-10463 GCA_040881505.1 Candidatus Anderseniibacteriota bacterium | reverse complement strand
CAATCAACCTGCGCCCTACCGCGCGTCTGCGTGTAGTCGGTGTTTATAACAAGCATCACCTTAGATAAATACGCCAAATGCTCCTGCCACAGTTGGAATGGCATAACTTCGTATCGAACGCCTTCGAGCTCGCTCGTATCCAGCGGCGCGTCAGCAATTTTCGTCACGTGAATAACATAGTCGGGAAATTCTTGCTGCAGTTTTTTGGCTACTCGCTGGCCCTTGGCAATATCCGGCCGATCCGTAACGCCGGCAACGAATATAATCTTGTCCTTGCTCTCTCTCGGAACAAATTGTTTGGCTGCGTGTCGAACGGGATAGGGCTGGGGAAGATATTCCACCGGCGTAGAAGACATCGCCTGCCATTGATCACGGGTACTTTTTACGATCGTGAGGAATACATCACAGGCATTCATAAAATCAATGATTTCCTGCTTCGCATTTAGGCGTTTGTCCCAGTGCTGCTGCAGTAGTCCCCATGGCTGAGTTGGTACGCCGATGATTGTGATATGCGGAAATTCCCGGCGCAAACGCCGAAGAAATACCACCATCTCATGCCCGTCACTTATCTGATACACAACAAGCAACGCCTCGAAGTCCTTAAGATATGACAAGTCATATGATCCAGGCCAGGACCCCGTTAGACGCTTTAATACTTTCTTGTAGAACGTGGGTTTAACCAGGGCCAGTAAGGGGATATGTTCTCCCTCCAAAGCCGACACATAGCAGCCGAAGCTGGTGGGGTCGATTTCGCGTATGGGGTCACATAGGTAATTAGGCCGCTCGGGCGTATGGTGCCAGATTTTCCCAGTTTTAGAGTTGTATTCTATAACGGCAAACTTCATAGATTCACTGTAGCATTAATTTGATTGTGA
Source organism: Candidatus Anderseniibacteriota bacterium (assembly GCA_040881505.1). Lineage (GTDB taxonomy): Bacteria > Patescibacteriota > Andersenbacteria > UBA10190 > UBA10190 > JBBEDC01. Next base: position 9,588 of record JBBEDC010000059.1, on the reverse strand, counting down.
TATAGTACATCTATGGTAGAAAAGCGCACACCTGACATACATGACGATACTCCAGCAACGCATGGAGATCTGGCTGTATTTGCCGGCCAATTGCAGCACCAGATGGGCGAAATGCAGCATGAGATGGACGAACGATTTGATAAAGTTGACGAACGATTTGATAAAGTTGATGAACGATTTGACCAGGTTGATGCACGATTTGACCGCCTGGAGGCAACGATTGAAGGATTAGCAACAACGGTTAAGGGATTGGCAACAACGGTTGAACGAAACCATCAGGATCTGATGAAGCACACGGATGCAGCTATTGAAAATCAAATGGTTGACCTTGGAGGAGCACGCGTTGAAGAGGTTCAGCTCATTAAGGAAAAGCAGCAGGAACACGAACATCGAATTGCAAGCCTCGAACAGTCGCCGAAAGCGTAGCCCTACGCGGCTCGTCGCCACTTAGTAAGCTTGCCCTGCACAATACCCAGTACCTCCTGCATTTCTTGCACGTTCCAAAGGTGCGCTCCGCCAAAGAAAATTATAGATCCCACAATGCTCGGTATGATAAGGCTAGCAAGGGAGCTAACTCCCGATGGAAGCGCCAGCCCCTGAACTAGGCTCAGTGACAATATAATTCCAGCAGCTAGCGCTACAGCCAGGATAGCAGTCTTTACGTACGTGCGGTGTACGAAAATAGAGAACATATTTGGCACATGCCGGCGTAGATACAAGAAGTACAGTAGAGCAGCGCTTACTGGCACTAAAGAGGAAGCTAGCGCCAACCCTGCATGCTGCATGAGTGGCACTAACAGGACGAATAGGGAGATGGCGACAATTTGTGAACAAATGGTGACCACAACGGCTGCCTTCGTCTTTTGTAACGCCAACACCGCGTGTCCAAATACTGAGCTGATGCCGTTGGTCGTAAGTCCGAGAACAAGGAAAAGGAGCGCAATGCTTGTCATGGCCGCATCCTCAGCACTGAATGATCCTCGTTGATATATAAAGCTAATTAACGGATCGCGCAGGAGAGCTACGCCAATAACCAGAGGAATTGTCACGAAAAAGATTAAGCGGATAGCTGACGCCATAGTGTCGTGCATGCCGGCGCTGTCCTTCTTCCCAGCCTTTTCGGACAGCAACGGATAGATCACAAGCGTTACGGAGCTAAGAAACATGATAGTCAGCAGCTGCGTTATTTTCTCAGCGAACTTCAAGGAAGCCAAACTCCCCGAATCAAGATCAGATACTAACATACGGTAAGCAATCCCAGCACCCTGCGTTGCCAGCACTGAGAATATAAAGGGGTAGACCAGCTGCAACAGACGAACAATAGCGGGATCGCGCGGAGCAAATATGAAGCGATATGACAATCCTTGGCGGCGCAGGCCTTGAGATAAGATCGTAAACTGAAGGGCTGATCCAATGACAACTCCAAGCGCGAGGGAGTATATGCCGAGTGCCTGCACGGTCAATATAATCGTAAGGATGGATGTGAGCGGCGCTACGATTCGCAGAAGAGCGGGGAGGGCGAACTGGCGCAGCGAGTGAAGCATTGAGGTTGCCAGCTCCACCAAAAAGAGGAAGCAGAATGACGGTAGTAATACTCGTAATAGTCGAACCGTGAGATCAAATGTCTCACCCGTAAACCCTGGGGCGATAAATCGAACAAAGGGTTCAGCGAATAAGAAGAGCAACGCAACAAATACAAGGTATACAGCCGCCATAATATGCAGAATATTGAGCGCTAATCCCCAGGCATCCGTCTTTTTACCGCGAACCAATCGCTCAACAAACATGGGAATAAATACGGCGGTGATTGAACCTCCCATGAGCAGCTTACCGAGCAGCTCAGAGGTAGACTGCGCCATAAAGAAAGCATCGGTAGTATCTCCAGCTCCAAAGTAATAGGCGACTAGCAGCTGCAATACGAATCCAACCAGCGCGCCGCCGAAAGCAGCCAAGCCGATGAGTCCCGCATTGCTGGCCGTTTGTTGAAACTCTGTTTGGGTCGAGCCTTTACTCATTGCGAGGTGCGATTAACGTAAAAGAACCCGACAACAAAGGCCGCAACAACAACCAGAAGAAGCGTCCGCAGGCTAAACGTTGCTGGATGAAACCAGCGCGCCGCGGCTAGAACGCCGGCGGTGCTGAGCAATATCCAGAATATGTACTTACCGGTGATCATAGAGGCCTTTCACGCTTTACGATACTACGCATATAGTCCTTTAGCTCAGAGGCAGTCGGCACAACGAACTCGGTGCGGAAGTCTAAGGCGTATAACTCCCACTGCGCAGCATCATCAACGCCCTCGTCTTCTTTGGCGCTGGCTCCTTCCGCCGTTGCAAAAAACATCACATCAATTGATCGATCAGTGTCCTGGAGCTTGTCGCTCAACTGAATCGGGATCGTTACGGATTGTCGGCCGCCGCTGCCAGCCACAGCGAGCGCATGTCTGGGGTAGCTTAACCAGAACTCACCTTCACGCACTCCAACCTCTAGCTGCACCAGATCTTTGGGGTCGAACTCAACGGTCATAACAAGCCGCTTAAAGACGACCGGTTCTTTGAGGTATACATCAACATGAGCGAGCTTCTCGGATATATGTGTAGCACCGTCGATTGCTGGAAAGGGAATCCCATCAATGTTTTCTACCACTCCATACGATCGTGCTCCGACAGGTAGTAGAGACAACGCAAATATGGCTACGCTTACTGCAAAGGTTCCCGCGAGAATATATATGATACGAGTATTGGCATTCATAGCATTAACGTTTTGCCACCCACCTAAGAGCTGGATGGAGGGAAGCTAAATACTGTCGATCTTTCGGTGATACTTCCCCCAATATCCACAGCACGCTGATATATACGAGCAGCAGGATTGCGTACTGCACTGGTAGCAGTAGCGAAGGTGCTGACCAGAAGTATGTTGGGGCTACTACTACGGCAGAGGCGATACCGATATTGACAGTACTTTTAACCGGAAGCGGAATGCGGAATGTTTTAAACGTATACGTTCCCAGGACAAACAACCCAACCAAAGATGCGATCGTTGTCTGCCACGCGCCGCCGATAAGGCCGAATTGCGGGATCAGGGTAACGCCTAAGATAGCGCTGAGGATAATCATGCCGACGGTGATATACAGACCAATCTTGGCTTTCCCAGCACCAGCTACGATGGTGATTAATAGGAGATAAAATGCGAGAGCGCCCAGGCCAACCATTAGAACTGTCAGCAGTGGTGCAGCCGGCAGATATTCTCGAGAGAGAAACAGGATAATAAGATTTTTGCTGGTTGCGGCAGCCAGGGCTACGCTCGGAACAATTAAAGCGATGAGATATCGCAACACGTCTCGAATAAAGGCAGCCGCCTTGTCATGAGACATTCCCGGACGCGTAAGCGCCGATACGCTCGGCAGGATAATGAAGGTGAGTCCCTGAAGGATAAAGTAGGAGATGCGGGATAGCGTCACTGCCGCATTGTAGTACCCCGCCTGGATATCGTCCTGCAAAAACGACTTCACCATAAATAAATCCAAGCTCATGAGTAGTTGAAGCCCGACAAGCGTAAGCACATACGTGCCGGCGAAAGAAAGAAACGACTTGAGCGGCAATTGTTTATGTTTTTGCCCACCGGCACTACGCGTCCAATACCACCCGGCCGCAGCAGCGACGAGTCCACCTACGATAAACCCCGAGAAGGCGCCATATACTCCGAATATAAATATGAGGGCCAAGGCACCGACGAGCTTAGCTACCGCGTACAACGAGGTGAGAGCCGCCTGGCGGTTAAAGTGGTGAATACCGCTTAGGAACTGCGCATACACCTGATAGAACGCCTGGGAGAAGATAACCAGCGCGACGAAGTAGATAATCGGCGTAAGTGTAGTGTCATTCAATATTCGTGCAATGACAGGAGCTAGAAGAACCGTAGCCAGCGACATTGTAATCGCGAGATATCCCTGGATACGCAAAGCTTGTCGCAGAATGCTTTGCGCATGCTCCTCATCTTGGGCGACAAACCGGGAAACCGCGCTCGGGACGCCTAGTGATAAAAATATTCCGAGGATTGTTTGAATTGAGAGCACCACCCCATAGATACCGTATGGTCCAGGACCTAATAGTCGACCGATGATTAGATGGGTTACATACCCCAAGCCGAGCACAAACGCTTGTGCTCCCATCAAAAAGACCGCTCCGGTAAATCGTGACTGTTTCATGGAATATGGCTTAACCCTAAGGCAATCATATCAATTGCCACAAGCTCCTCTTGTGGATTTTCTAGCATGATTGATATAAACCCTCGCTCATCAAACGGAACTTCTTGGGCTGGAATACGTATGGTGCCAGAGGCAGGAACGGGGTAGGTGGTACCACCTGGAGTTCTAATCTGAAGCGACCCGGAAGGGGTATAGGCAAACTCAACTAAGAACTCGACTGCTGTATCTGGCCTGCCCGTCTGTTCTTTATCCCACAGCACTTGAGTAAAATCTCCTACATTAAATGCAAACGGAATGACCGGAGCGGTTGTGGCACGAAACGTGGAGACGGAGTTTTTCTGGGGCGCAGACAGACGGGAGGTGCGAATACTAGCTGGCAGATGTTCGAATGTATCCTCGTCATCGCCGATGTCATTCACAAGCGTGCTGCTTCGTAGTAACCACTGGCACCGTGAATCAATCCTGCATGTCACTTCAGCGTTTGGTTGATACAGGGATATATCACCATCCGTTGCTACAGCTTTTAAGGCTGGGTTACTCGCAAAAGCAGCATTACTGCCTTTAGATACTCCAGTTATCCATTGGATATTGTACTTTTCCAGCAGATGAACCAGCTCGGGCTTACTGCCCAAGGAAAAGACCTTCTCATAATCTAAGAGCGTTAGGTATACGCCTTCCCGAGTAGGTGACTGAATAGATTCCTCCATCTGTCGCCGAACATCAGCCGCAATACGAGTAAACATGGGTTGGCCCGATAGCAGCAGCCAAGAGCCGCTTCGGCGATTGTAGTCATCTACTAGTATCCCTGCTGCAGGATCAGCCGATTGAGCCTTAATCGCATCAATTAATGGCAGCTGCCTGGCAGTAATGGTCGAGTTAGTGCGAGTTGAGTGGTTCGTAGTAGTAAAAGCTCGGGTTGTAGAAGACCAGGCGGGGATAATAATAGCTGCAAGCCAAATACCAGTTAACGCTAAACGAGTGATCGTCTTTTTCTCTTTTCGAATTGCGTGGAGCAGTTTGGCAAAAAAATATGCGGCCCCTACGCTGAGCGGTACGACTGAGTACAGTAAGGCGCGCACAGGCGGGATATCAACGTATATTCGTGGACCTTGGGATAGCAGCAAAAGAACAAGTACCACGCCTGTAAATGTCCACACCGTTTCAAGGTGTGCCTGGTGCTTCTTGGCCTGCCAGAGCATGAGAATACATCCTACGACACCGCTCATAAACCACATCATGCCCATTGTGAGCGGATACTCAGTGATCGGACGGACGAGCGAGATAAGGTGGGGGGCGGTTGAAAAGATATGAGGGATCTTCTGGTGCAGGCCGAGTAAAAAGCCGCCACCGATGATTATAGCGGCCGCGACTATCAGAGCAGCCCCAGCCGCAACATGCCTCCAGAAGAACTGTTGGATGTGCTTCTTGTCTTTTACTACCGCCGCAATACCAATGGGTATTAAGATAAATGCGGCAATGAACGCAGAAAATTGATGGGTGAAAATGAGAGATAATCCGGCCGCCACCCCAAGCAGGACATCGCTGGTACGCTTTTGCTTGATGAATCGCAGGCCGTAGAAGACCAGAGCAAATAAGAAAAATTCTCCGATGAGATTCTGCAGGTGGTAGCCAGGCTCTCGAATGTATCGCAGGAACCGAAAATTCGTTAAGACGAATACTGCCGCGAGAAGGGGAGGAATGATGTGCGGATGATCATCAAAAAGTTCTTTGATAATAGCCGCGGCTATGAATGCAACTGCCACAGCGACAATAATCGCGAGCAAGCCAACAGACATAAGAGGAGCGGGGGATAAGCTCATGACACTGGCAATCAGGGTGTGCAGCCCGGGCGTAAAGAAATCAACTGGGTCACGGTTTAATATTTGCGGAGAGCGACTGTAGTCTGGCAGCGCTGGTCGTTCAATAACGTCCTGAGCCCAATAGATAGCCTTCTGGGAGTCGCCCGTGGGAAGGCCATCGTGAATGCGAAGATATGGCACAGTGAAGGCCGCGTATGCAATTAACAGCGGCAATGTAATAGCTAGGCCGTACCAGAGTGTCTTTATGTTGAACAGCTCTTGCCGGCGCCACCACATAAAGCCTGCTGACACGACAATTGTGAGGACATAGAAAACATACAGCGGCAGGTGCAGTACTGTTATAAGCAACGTACCGAGTGTCCAAATGCTGAGGCTCGCTACAAATATGTGAACGGCAGCCGCGACGATATTGCGCGGGTTGGCATACGAGACAAAAAACTTACCGGGAACGGCAATAACAATAAGGGGTAGGATTACCACCCAGATTGCTTGCCAAAAATTGAGCTCAGCTAGCATATACGTAGCATACAGCGATTTTATCCAACATCGAAAAGCGTTAGGTCAGCAACTTTTCGTACGCCTCGCTAAGCTTCTCCGTGCTGTGATCCTTCGAGTGATCAACCATATTAGATCGATCTTCATCCGACAAAGGATGTTTTAGGAGATCAATAACTCGCGTGGCGTACGCTGCAGCGCTTCCCGGTTCGGCAAAAAACCTCTCGTGTAATTTTTGGGGGAGGAGGAGCGGTCGAATGCCAATATTGCTGGTAACTACCGGTACGCCGGACGCAGCGGAGGCGGCTACACGAAAACTACTCTTAGCCCGATTGACGATACTGCCATCAATTGGGTCAAGAACGACTGATGCGGTTTGTAGTAGATCGCCTACATCCTGCGGCGAGAAACGCCCCGTCCACTGAACCGCATCCTGCAAACGCCGCTCGGCAAATAACTGCTCTAGGGAAGCAACGTCATCTCCAGAGCCAGCTATGGTCAACGTAGCCTCTGGAATATCCCGTCGAACTTGCTCCAAGATTTCCGGCAGCAAATCCACCCGGTGCCCTGAAGTAATAGAAACACTGCCGATGTATAACAGTGTAGGACGGGACGGCGTATTAGAGATTGGCGATACCTGTATGGGCAGCGGAGTAGGGATAAGCTCTACTTGTTTTGCATCTGTTGTCAGTTGCCGAAAGTGATCCTGCAAAAACGGCGTGGCACAAGCTATCGTGCTGGCAATGCGAGAACCTGTTCGCTCAGACCAGTGAATAGCCGCACGCTGGTAGACGGATGATAAACTATTTGCTGTTAATTCAAAGTCGTCTACATCAAGAATGACTTTTCGTTTCGTATTAAAAAGACGCCATACATATGTTGCTAAAACATTCTGGGGCAGCGGCTTTACGATAATTGCCACATCAGGCTGAACGTGTACTAACATCAAAAGCGTGCGCCAAGCGTTTACAATCATGCGAGCGATGAGGGCAATACCCTTTAGGCGACGCTTTCCGTTTGACGAACGAGTGAAGGGATCTTTGCCAACATATTCTACCGTTATACCTTTTGGTGGCTGAGTATCACCTTCGTGGGCAAATACGTACACGTTGTGTGAGGCCGCGATCTCTTCTGCGAACGGCAATACTCGCCCGACAACAGTTGAGCCAGTAAGCGCTTGGGTTGTTACAAATACGATTTTCATAGCGAAAATGCGGCTTTAAGCGCAGCGCCTTCAGTTTCGGGGGTAAGGCGTACCGAGCCATCTTGTTCTAATGCAGAAACATCTTCCTTGGCAAGCCATTGATACCCTGCATGTTCTTCACTTAGCACTATTTCTGTAAAAGCAGCGGATATTCTAAAAAAGAATAAAACGAGTCCTATGTCACGATCATTCAGAAGTGTAAGCCGAGCGCCGTGAACAAGCGGGCCAACCGAGATATTCTCTAAAGAAGGAACCTCCTCAGTTACTTCACGAAGCAGAGTTTCTTGCAGCGATTCTTGTTCTTGAACTCTTCCCCCAGGAAAGTCCCAGTAGCGCCCATGGCTTGGAGAATCTGCTTGAAGAATTAATGCCTTATCATCGTGCATTAGTATTCCCTTCACTCCAACATGAAAAATTGTTTCATTCATATCTTTTCTTTCTTTATCCTTTGAATCAGTGGCCAGATTGATAGCGCTGATTTTAGTAAGTCACCAGAACTAAGTTTACTACCTTCAACCGACGCCCACTCAATCGGAAAGTTCTTAATAGTATATCCACGCTTCACTGCCTTGTACGCTACTTCCGTATCAAATAACCAGCGAGGTTCCAGAAGATTAGAGAACAAATCCTTAGCAACTGCAGCTTCATATCCCTTAAACCCACACATCGTATCTATTCCATTTAATCCAAACATACTCATGTATGTTTTGTATACCCAGCCTGATATGTGACGAAACGGGGAACTTCGATGAACCTGCGCTCCTGCCATCCAGCGATTACCAACTGCAACTTGAGCCTTCTCTAGTGCCTGTCGCATTTTAGGAAGTTCGCTAATGGGAGTAGCACCATCGGCATCCATAAAGACGATTAGGTCACAGCTACCATGTGCTACACCCGTTTGGATCGCCGCTCCTTTCCCTTTATTAGTCTGATGTGAGAGCACTGTCATTTGCGATATTCGAGAAGCAAACTTATTTGCGGTAGAAACAGTTGCATCCGAACTTCCGTCGTCGACAATAATGAGCTGTTGAATGTCGCCAGGATGAGTATCGATGTATGTTTTAACGGTTTCTAAAAACACGGGCAGGCGTTGCTCCTCGTTATATGCCGGGATAATGAGTGAGAGGGATTTCATTACCTTTAAACTAGCAGATTAAGGGATAATAAAAAACGAGGAGACGGCCGGGGCTGTCTCCTTCGAATGACTTCAGTAGGGAACTTGCTTTGCGCCTCCCAGAGGAAGGTGAAACTCGTACCGGATGCGTCCCATCGGGATCGCGAACCATGCGAGAGCTGGGTTCTCCGTGAACTCCGCGCGAAACACGCGCAGCTCACCCACCTTCCGCGCTGCTTCTTCGACCACTTCTGTGGAGAGAAGCTCATCAGCGGAAAGCTGGACTACAGTGGGGTGACGTTCTCCCTTCTCGTACCAACTATGCATTGCGCCCCCATTGACATTCTCTGCGATGAGAAGATAGGGAACCGCGCTGCAGCCGTCCCCCTTCCATGGGTTACGCAGCTGCGCTGTCCGGTCGTGTACCCACGTCTTCGGGAGCGCCTGGCCCAGCCAGTATGGCGCAAACATTGATCCGGACAGGGGGCCCAGAACGATGAGGGGTAACCATTTCTTCACGCGATCCTGCCCGAGGGCGGACAGCCGGCCAAAGAGAAGCATAGGAATCCCGAGTGCGAGGACAAGTGTGATGAGTGGCAGAAGCATAATATTCTCCGCTCTTTCTTAAAGGGTGCGAACTAGTACAACAGCTCATTTTTATATCACGCTACGTCGTTGATGTCAACGCCCTGCTCCGTGAACCCAGAAACCTCCCATAGCTCTTAGATATAACAAAAGAGAGCAGTAT
>JBBEDC010000058.1:0-10687 GCA_040881505.1 Candidatus Anderseniibacteriota bacterium | reverse complement strand
GTGGACCCGATCGGATTCGAACCGATGACCTCCTGCTTGCAAAGCAGGCGCTCTACCAACTAAGCTACGGGCCCTTGATTCAGGCGATACGGAGTATTAAACCGGCAAACGCATGTTTTTGCAAGCCTACTGGCCAAAATTGAAGATGCGGCCGAGCGTGAGTCCGAAGAATAGCGAAAATAATCCGAAGGCAACTAAAAAGCCTAGAAACATTAAGGCTATGCCAAACAGCTTCCAACTCGCCCATGGCTTATCATTCACTCCAAACACGGCTCCCACGTCCCCTAGGTTGCTCTCAAACCAGTCTGTTCTGTAGACAGCAAGAAAGCCTAGTCCCATCAATATCATTCCTGCTATGAATCCTCCAAAGCTCATACATATATAATATCACACGTGATATTTTCGTTTAATATCATCCTCTCGTTTCTTCTCTTCCTCTTCTACGGCTTGAGCCCCGAGTACTTTAAGTTCTTCGGGATCCTTAGCTTTTAGCTCCCCGGCCCGCTTCAGGAGATATTCACGAGTGTTTTTAGCGGGGTCTTCGAGCACTTCCGCCAGAAGGGCATTGAGAAGGCCTCCGAATATTGGCCCGGGAGTGAGACCAAGCTCTTGTTGCAAGTCTTTACCGGATATTTTAAGCTGCCCGACCGTAATTGGTTCCTTTGAGGCTTTCTCAACCATGAACTGCAGGTGGCGGAGACGGTACGGTTCAGCCTTTGGTACCCCCGACCCTTTTCGTTCGGCAATACGGACTTTAATAAGGTCATCAAAGTTTTCTTTGCCAACGCGGCGAAGCAGGCGACGGGCGCCAGTTTCAGTTACTTTGCCAACGTCATAATAGAACATGTGGTGTCTTACCAGGTGACGTACCTGCTCAATCATGTCGCTCGAGAAACGAAGGCGTTTCATGAGTTTCTGGGTCATGCGCCCGCCAACGATATCGTGTCCGTAAAAGGTATAGTCATTACCCTGCCGGCGGCGGGTACGAGGTTTCCCGATATCGTGAAAGAGCGCTGCCAGGCGTACATGCAGGGGGTAGTCGTATTCTGCTGCAAACTGGAGAGATTTCACACAATGGTCAAAGACGGTGTAAATGTGGTGCTTGTTCTGCTCAATTCCAACTCCCTCAGCGACTTCGGGTAGCGTGTAGGCAAGCAGCCCGGTTTTCTGAAGCAAATTTAGCCCAAGTTCAGGATTTTTGCTCATAACTATTTTGATCAGCTCATCCCGTACTCGCTCATGCGAGACGGCCGTAATTGATTCGGCATACTGTTTTACTGCCCTGAGAGTCTGGGGCTCAACCGCAAATCGTAACTGGGCGGCGAAGCGTACTGTCCGCATTAAACGCAACGCGTCTTCGGAAAACCTTTCGGCAGGATTGCCGACAGCACGGATTATCTTTTGTTCTAAGTCCGCCTGTCCACCAAAAGGATCAATGATAGCGTCTTCATTCATAGCCATGGCATTGATAGTGAAATCACGTCGCGCCAGATCTTCTTCTAAATTCGAAGTGAACTGGACGTGATCGGGATGTCGCTGGTCAGAGTATGCAGCGTCTATGCGGTACGTGGTTACTTCAACCTCCTTGATCCCTGTTTCAGAAGATTCGATTAAGATCGTGACAGTGCCAAAGGTGTTCGTATAGAAGCTTTTGGGAAAGAGCGCCTGAATTTCCTCAGGCTTTGCCGATGTTGCTATATCCCAGTCCTTGGGTTGTCGTTTCAGTAAGAGGTCGCGAACACAGCCTCCAACTGCATAGGCCTCGTAGCCTGCAAGGGTCAGGGTTGTAAGAGTAGTTTGGACTTCTGTGGGAAGCTGCATATAGTCGGCGTATGTTAACACTTTGTATCGTAACACGAGCACCGTCTCGTATTGTCAGTGAGTGATTATATGTGTGGGCATGCCAAGATTCGAACTTGGGACCTCGTCATTATCAGTGACGCGCTCTAACCAACTGAGCTACATGCCCGTATGACGATAGTGAGTATTAAACCGGCAAATGAGTGTTTTTGCAAGGAAATAGAACAATCCCTTAATACAAAAAAGGCCGCAGACTCAGTTTTAGCTGTATAAAAAGACCAGCTCCGAAAAGAAGCTGGAGTGAGTCAAAGCGGCCAAGGAATCCCCTCCTCCGCGATGTACTCTCTAATTTTCTTGAGGGCTCCCTGTTCCAGTTGCCGGACTCTTTCTCCTGTAATGTTGCCGCGTTCCTTACCGATTTCTTCGAGCGTGTGTGGGTGATATCCATTGCACCCAAATCGCTTCTTGAGCAACTCTCGACGGTTGAGCGGCAAGGCTTCCAGGCAACGATCCAAAACCGACAGGGCTTCTGTGTACTGGAGAGAATCGAAAGACTCCTCAGGCAGGGTTTCCAGAAACGTTTCCCACCGGTTGCGAGTGTGAGAATGCCGCACTCTTTCCTTGCGGTATTCTTCCCCAAGGGCACCTCGAATCCTCCAGAAGGCGTGTGTAGAGAACTTGTTGCCCCGCGGAAAGTCAAAGTCCTCCACTGCCGAAAGAAGTGCCATGTTCCCCACCTGGATCAAATCCCACCACCTGTCGTCTCCTGGCTGTATGGAGCGCTTGACTCTTTTTACCACCAGACGCAAGTTGGCCTTCACGATGAGGTTGCGCACTCTCTCCGCTTCACCCAGCTTGGCGTTCCAGCCGTCTTGCCCTTTCGACTTGAATGCCTCGAGCTTGTGCTTGTTAAGGCACCAGAAAAGGCTACGCTCGGTCAAGGGGTCGAGCAGAGCTGTCTTACACACCTCCCGATAGTAGAAGTCGCTGAGTGGAGGCGGGGACTCTGTCTGAGTGGCTGGGTTGTTTGCGTAGACGTGTCCTGTCTTGAGTAACCAGCGAGTTTCTCCGCAGGGCTGTTCGAGTCTCGGGTGGTGGACGTAAAGCGTGCTTCGACCGTTAGGGAACAGAAGCATATACTGATTGCCCGGACCACGCGAGAGCTTGGTTGCGGTAGGTTTATCCACGATTGCACCCTCCTTGGTTCGATGAATTTGAAAAAATGAACACGGTGTTGTTTTCATACCATAATATTTACACATCGTATAGATTTTGAGATAACAAAAAGCCGCCTATGCAAATAAGGCGGATTTTTGTATCTGCGCACTTGTGTGCAGCTGTAAGGACGGATGCCACTTTCGCATATCACATGTTTTAAGTGGAGGATATGCTCCCCGCTCTCGTTTTACCGAGTAGACTCTTAGGTACAAGTACTTAAGAGCACGACCTCTAGGGTCGATTATGTCGCGTTAACGCCGACATAATCGTCAGTTATTTCTCCCTAGAAAGGAGGTGATCCATCACCAGGTTCCCCTAGCGATGCCTTGTTACGACTTACTCCTAATCACTGACCTTACCGTGGCTCCCACTAACGTGGGATCTTCGGGTACTGTCAGCTCTTCTGAGTTGACGGGCGGATTTCGGTTCTTGTCACTCTACCAATTAATTGGGGAGTGCTTTCCGAGTCCCCACGTAGCAAGCGGATTTCCCGCACTACGCGAGCTCAATGCATCTGAATCTTAAGTGTTTGAATGTTCTCAAGACCAGTTTTAGTGAAGTGTTCTTTTGCTTGAACAAGCTCTAGAATGTGTCGAAAGATCTTGAAGTCCTTTTGCTTTGTTAAGCTCCGCGGAGGATGCTTTTCAAAGAAAGGAATGATCGTATCGGCAAGTTCTTGCCTGTTGAACACCTCATAGCGATAGCAATCGCGATGATTTGGTCGCTTGTCTTTTTGTGCGTAGATTTTCCCGCATCCAAAGAATTGTTGTAGTTCCTTGAGAAGTGGTAAATCTCGCTCATTTAACTTCACATAAAAGCGAAGCTCAACAAGCGCACGACGTTTCAGAGAGGCTCTTGGTGTCCAGACATGAATGCTGAACGAACCTTCTCCGTCTACCAAACCCACAATATATTCACTATTTAGCATTGAGAGGCCCCTTCACTGTTCTTAATTTGTATTATATCAAGAATAGTTACTACGGTACCAGCTGACTTCCAAATAGAATTCCACTATCTGGATCTCCCGGGGTCATAAATATATACGGTTTCTAGCATCCTATTAGCAGTTCGATTATCGACTTTCTCCATGACTCACCGCATGGATCAGCCCTGCTATTCAAGAATAGGCTGCTGTTTGCCACATCAGACCCTTCAGTCGTGGGATTACTCCTCGCGACCTGTCTTTCGGCTATACTGCTTGCGCAATAGAAGGATTTTCACCTTCTCGCATATATTACTGCCCGGCGCATTTCATTTTGAGTACAAAGCCCGAGAACGTATTCACCGGAACACGCTGATTTCCGGTTACTAGCGATTCCAACTTCATGGAGTCGAATTGCAGACTCCAATCCGAACTGAGATATGGTTTAGGGATTAGCTCCAGATCGCTCTGTGGCAACCCGTTGTCCATACCATTGTAGCGCGTGTGTTGCCCTGGGCGTCAAAGGGCCATGCTGATTTGACGTCGTCCCCGCCTTCCTCCGTGTTGACCACGGCAGTCTCGCGTGAAAAATAACACGCGACGAGGGTTGCGCTCGTTACCCCACTGAAGGGAACATCTCACAACACGAGCTGACGACAACCATGCAGCACCTGCCTAGCACCCTCGAAGGCTTCCTTCCTTTCGGAAGGCGTGCAGCTAGGTTTCAAGCCCAGGTGAGGTTTCTCGTTTAGTATCGAATTAAACCACACGCTCCACCGCTTGTGCGGGCCCCCGTCTATTCCTTTGAGTTTTAAGCTTGCGCTCGTACTACCCAGGCGGTCGACTTAACGCGTTAGCTTCGACACTGAAGGGGTCGAATCCTCCAATGCCTAGTCGACATCGTTTACGGCGTGGAATACAAGGGTATCTAATCCTTATCTCTCCCCACGCTGTCGTCCATGAGCGTTAAGAAACGGCCAGTAAGCTGCCTTCGCAATTGGTGTTCCCCCTGATATCAACGCATTTCACCGCTCCACCAGGAGTTCCGCTTACCTCTCCGTCCTTCAAGAATAATCGTATCCACTGCAGCCCTTGGGGTTGAGCCCCAGGATTTAACAGCAGACGCATTATTCCGCCTGCGGACGCTTTACGCCCAGTTATTCCGGCTAACGCTCGGGGCCTCTGTATTACCGCGCCTGCTGGCACAGAGTTAGGCGCCCCTTTCTTGTGTGGTACCGTCAAAGTTCTTCCCACACGACAGTAGTTTACAACCCGAAGGCCTTCTTCCTACACGCAGCGTCGCTCGGTCACACTTTCGTGCATTGCCGAAGATTCTCGACTGCAGCCACCCGTAGGTGTCTGGACAGTGTCTCAGTTCCAGTGTTGGGGATCATGCTCTCACATCCCCTACCCGTCGTAGCCTTGGTGAGCCATTACCTCACCAACTAGCTGATAGGCCGCAGGACGCTCCGGAAGCGATAAATCTTTACCTTATATACCGAGGTGTATAAGGACTATGGGGTATTAATCCGCCTTTCGGCGGGCTATTCCCCACTTCCGGGTACGTTCCCTACGTGTTACTAACCAGTTTGCCACTATATCGTGCGACTTGCATGCCTTATCCACGCTGCCAGCGTTCAGCCTGAGCCAGGATCAAACTCTTAGTTTAGACTTAGGAAGAATAAATTCTTCCGAAGTGGGCATCGTCTTACAACTGCACATAAATGCACAGTTTGCAGATGATATTCAGTTGGGAAGAGTTCGAGCCGATTTAACCAAAAAAGAGGGCACATTCCTTTGCAACCTCTTTCCTGGTTCAATCTTGGAATTGCGATAATTGGATGGAGTTGTATTAATCCTTCATGTAAGGATCGTAAGGACCACTATAGAGGGGTGGGAAAAGGGTGTCAAGGGCTAGAGGAAATAAAGGAAAAGGTAGTACAGGATTACCGCGCCGATGACTCCAATACAGGCTCCTGCGAGCACCTCATTCAGCTTATGGCCGAGTCTCGTTTCAAGTCCTGGAAAGGTTTTTTGATCTACCGGCGGAAGCTTGGCGATAAGCTGTCGCAAGGCCTGCCCATGGCGACCAAGAAATATACGCATGCGCAGTGCGTCATCGAGGATAAATATGGTTATTGCAGTAGCTACAGCAAATGTAGTGCTAAAAAGACCATCAGCTAGGGCAACTGTAGTTAACAAGGACATGGCAAATGCGGTATGGGCGCTTGGCATACCTCCGTAGCGTGGCATGTGAACTCCACCCACCTTTATTTCTGACAAATGACGCTTGTTGAAGAATTTCTTGAGCAGTTGCGCAAAGATGCCAACGATGATGGGAATAAGAAATAAGGGGTGATTCATCATCTGTATCGTACTGTATCACTCAGTAATTCGTAACCCCTACTGTTGGTTTTTCTTGCGCCACTGCTCGATTGCAGCGTGATCTCCGGAGAGAAGTATCTTCGGCACAGCCCATCCGTTATATTCTTCGGGCTTGGTGTATTGTGGGGCTTCGATCACACCAGGTTCAGTGTGAGATTCCTCAGTGAGCGACTCTCTGTTGCCTAAAACTCCCGGGAGAAGGCGGGCAGTGGCTTCCACAACAGCCAAGGCTGCGATTTCTCCTCCAGCTAAAACATACGGACCAACAGATAGCTCCTCGTCAGCCAAGTGCTCAACGATACGATGGTCGAGACCCTCGTATCTGCCGCAAATGAGAATGAGTTGATCCAGTGCAGCGTACTGCTGAGCTTTTTCTTGGGTAAATTGTTCTCCCCGTGCTGAAAGCACAACTACTCGTTTTTTAAGTGCATTGTTATCTGCAGTTGCTGCCTGAAGCGCGCGATCCACTGGCTCTACCTTCATAACCATACCCGCACCCCCGCCATACGGGGTGTCATCAACTGTCCTGTGCTTATCAGCGGCATAGTCACGGATATTCCATAGTCGCGTTGAAATGAGGCTAGAGCTCTGAGCTCGCCCTAGGATGCTGGACTTAAGATATGGATCTATAGCCTCAGGGAAGAGAGTGAGAACATCGAATTGCATAGATACCCGCTACGGTAGCGGAAGGGAGCTATAAGAACAACTTTAGTCCTGCTCTTTTACGCCCCCTGGATCAAAGGTTGGTACGCCTGTGCTGTTAACCAGCGTCTTAGTTGCTGACTTCTCTTTCTTGTCGGTGACAGTTAGTCGTACGGTGTAGTTGCCAGTCTTTGTGGGTGTGTACTGTGTCGTAACGTTCTCGGGAGTAGTGTTTGGTACAGGAATACCGTCAGGATCAGTCACTGTCCATTCATAGGCTGTAATGGTATCGCCGCAAGCCTGAGCATCGGGGTCATAGGAGCCCGAGCCATCAAGTGTAACTGGCTGATGGACAACTGTTTGCTGAACTGCAATCACGGGGACTGGAGGGGTATTGAATGAGTTAATTGAGGTTGTAGCAGAGCCAGAGAGTCCCTGGTTATCCGTCACAGTAAGAGCGAGTGTGTAGTTACCCTCTTTGGCTGCCGGGAAGGAGATGTTCTGAGTGGTGAAAGTGCCAGCACTTTGACCTTGAGGGTCTGTTACGGACCAGTTATATGAGGCAATTGTGCCATCAGGATCTGTTGATGTGCTATTAGCGGTAGCGGTATCAAACAGACACACTTGGCTGGCTTGAATATTGGCTGCAGGACCTTGACCGGCAGGAGTAGGTGCGGGTGCGGGTGTAGGCGCAGGCGTGGGCTTTGGTGTTGGCTTAGGTGTGGGTTTGGGAGGCCGAACAAAGTTAACCCAAAGATTGTGGTGTTCAATAGAGCGATGTTCAAAGTCCTTACCCCATTTGAGGGTGGTGGTTACAATTTGAGTCATATATGTTCGGGCTGAAGGTGCGTTACTAACAGCGATGTTGACTGCAAGGCTTCGGGCTGGATAATACACCCCACCTGTTTTGTAGAAAGTCGGAAGTGATGTGCTGGTAAGCTTGCTCCAACCAGAAGTTGATGTAGCTTTTTTTATCTGCCCATTGCGCTGCCAAAGGGATACGGCGCCGCTAATTGAAGCATTACCACAAACTGCCCAGGTTACTTTTGATCGGTATTTAACAGTAGTATCGCCTGAAGCATTTGTGGTCATTGTTGAGTTGTGCTTTGGGGAGGAAACCACGTACGAAGAGACCCCACCGCTTCTGCTACTACAATCTCCAACACACGACACCATATATCGAATGCCATTAGCACTTGTGGGCTTGGTGTATCCGATGAGTAAAAGTACACCGCCAGTAAGTACAGCTAATGCTGCGAGGGACGCAATCTTAGTAGGAGGTAATCCCTGCCCGGCCTGACCCTTCGTCTTCCAGGCCCATACTGCCACCCCGGCTAGTACGAGAACTCCAGCCAGAATAATCCAGAGTAAACCTTGTTTAGGGACATTTATTAAAGGTGCAACAGCCGCTGCAGCTTCATCACAACTAATTTGCAAGTCGCCTAGTGTAGTTTCATAAGTATCCAAGATAGTACCGTCGGCAGTTTTCGTAGTAATACGCAACGAAGATGGATTGCACATATCGCGCTGCAGGACTACTGCAGCCCTGGCGTTAACTGTAGCGGGATCAGGTAAATCAACAGTATTCTCAGTCGACCCCAGCACCCCTTCATTATCAAATACAGCCACCTCGTGAACAACAGTCAGTGATGTTTTTCGATCAGCAGCGCCTGCTACATCAAACCGCACATCTACTGTTTCGCCTGCGCGCACACCAATCTTTTCAATTACTTGGTTGAGGATGGAAGCGGATAAGCCCTCAATGACATACCGGTATTCAGCGAGATTTGATGTTTGAGCTCCCTCTTGCTGCATGACAAGAGATACATGGTATGCTCCTGGCTCACCAGTAATAGGTAGTGGGAATTCATATCCTTGCTCTCCTTGGGCTGGAATAGTAACCGGATTGCCAGTGATAGTGTTAGGAGCAGAGGTATTAGTAGTACTGAGCACACGTTTCGTTGTAACAACAGGCGTTGCAGTTACAGGTTGGTTGCTGGGGTTTCGTAGGTGAGCGATAAGTAAAGCAGTTTGGCCTTCGGTGACGTTTACTCCCTCTAGCGGCCACCATTCATTACGAGCTTCACCATTAGTAGGATCAATGCTATCAACACGTACAAACTGAGGGACGACTTCTACGAAAGAAGCTGCACCACTTAAGGCCACTGGGTAATAGTCGAGCCAACCCATTTCGCGATCATTTACTGTTTTGATCTGAATCTGTAAGCGGTAGTCTCCTGTCGGCAAAGACGGAACAGAGTAAGAAAATGGAATTGTTTGCTGACTCTGTGGTCCTAAAGCAAAGATATCCTGGCTTAATTGCCGATGATAGACAGGAGCGTCGTCAATAAAGATTATGTCTTCTCCTGGAGCCTCTGGCTCTGGGCCTAGGATAAAGAGTTCATACTGCAATCCAGCTAGACCAGCTTCACCATCGTTGTGAGCAATAAAGCTCCCTCGGATAGTGTTTTGCTCTTGGGAGTCAACGGCAATTTCCGAGATATACGCTATTTGAGGCTGCTCCTCCGCTTGCCAGAGAAGACTGTTCGGATCATCGTGAAGAATTAACTCGTCCTCTGGTGTCTCCGTCTGAGCTAGGACGGAGCTGCCGGGTAGCGCAAGAAAAGTTGAAAGCAGGCTGAAAGCCAATGCTCGATGAAGGAATGTATACATGTAGGAATGATACTACGATCGCTTCATAAGGTACAACTTGTAAGAACAAACAACCCCGCTCTATAAGCAAGAGCGGGGTTGGTGCTTGTGATGAAGTTGTATTACAGCTCGAGGTCGTCGAGAGCGTCTTCAACAGATTGCTTCTTTTCTTCTACTGGAGCTTCAGGAGAAGCCTCGGGAGCTGCTGCAGGTGCTTCAGCTGACTCGCGTGGAGCGGATGGGGCACCAGTGCCGCCTTCTGGTTCGTTGATCTTCAGGTTAACGCGAGCGTTATTACGAGCTCCGATAACACGCAAAAGGGTGCGGACAGATTTGGCAGTTGCGCCAGAGCGTCCGATAACCTGACCCATATCTTCTGGGTTTACGGTTAGGGTGATAAGTACTCCCATTTCATCAATGTCTCGATCCAGCTTCACGTCTTCTGGGTGGTCGACAATGGATTTTACAACATACTCAACGAATTCTACGTCGTGAGACTTTCGATCTTCAGCCATAGGGGTTTATAAAGATACAGATTAACGGTTAATATACTTCAACGGTAGCACAAATGCCTATTTTCGTCAAAATAAACTGCGTGGAGCAGCTTATGAGCGAAATAGAGCTTATTCTTCTTTCTTGTCTTCAGTTGGGGTTGTTTCTGCGACTGGAGCAGCAGCTTTGGCAGGCTCCTCGACTCCCTCTTTCTTTTTCGGCCGCCAGCTGAGCTTCTTCTCACCTTTGATTACCTTATGGTTAATCAGGAGGTTGTGCACTGTAGGTGAGGCCTGAGCACCTTTTTCTATCCAAGCTGATACCTTTTCGGCATCGACAACAAATTTCTTGTCATGCGGATTGTAGTAGCCAAGGTCATCAATGAAGCGTCCCTTAATGGGGGCGGTGTGCTCAGCGACAACTATGCGATACGTGGCGTAGTTCTTCTTTCCTCTTCGTTGCAGACGCATTTTTAACATGAAGAGGATGGTACTGGGGCTGGGGTGAAATGTCAACTTCTTGAGCCGTGAACCCAGAAACCTCCCATAGCTCTTAGATATAACAAAAGAGAGCAGT
>JBBEDC010000057.1:0-11085 GCA_040881505.1 Candidatus Anderseniibacteriota bacterium | reverse complement strand
GAACATCAAACAACTGATTGCTGTACGCTATCGCATAGGGTGTCCAGGTGATGAGCTGCAGCACTAGTAGCAGTGCCAGAACACCGTATGCTCCATAGGCTGCAAACGAGGTATGTAAAACGCGCAGGCGGGTACGAAGCAACGCCCAAGCCAGTGGCAGCCCTTCACCAATGGTAAACATCATGCCAACCAAAGCTGGCAGCGCATACCGGTCGCCTTTTTTAGCAACGAATGTGATAAGGGCAACAAAGCCCACAGTATATACAATGACCCAGGCCGAGTTGTTCAAGCGACGGTTAGCCAAAATATACCGAGCTTGTACAACTACCATCGCTGCCCACAGGATTAAGACAAATGGCGTAGTTCGACTAACGATTGTACGTAGGTAAAAACTAGCGGGAGTAATCGGCTCTTCTGATGTTTCCAGGCCCGTATGCTCGTCAGTGACAATAGTGACCGTATCCTTCTGTAGGTAATCCACAGTATTGCGCATAACTAGCAGGGCCGGCCACAGCAGTGCGAACATTAGTCCAACAACACCCACTACGAAGAATCCTTTGCGTAGAGCTGATACGATCCGTGCCTTCCACGGCAGTGGATTGCTGATGAGCATGTACAAACCGTACATTACGAACAACCACAAGCTTGGCAAAAACTTGTTCAACATAGCCAGCCCCGTAAAGACGCCAGTCAGGATCAAATATCGCCAATGTCTGGTTTTCCAGTGCAACAAGAAGCTCAAAAAAGCGCTTAGCATGAATAAACTCAAAAGCGCATCGAGGTGCAGTATTTGGCTTAGTCCGGTCAGGTACGGATCCGTCGCTAGGACAAGGCCAACTGTCAGACCGGTCGGAACACCCCGCAGGCGGATCGTCAAAAACGTGATGACTCCTATGAGTAGGACGGTAGATATCGCGATCGGCAACGTAGCAGCTATACGAAAATGCTCCAGGTTGGACTCATCGGCCACAAATCCTAGGCGTATCTCCTGCAAAAAGATGCCCGAGCCTCCGATCCACATGGTCATAACGCCAGGGTGGCTCGTGCGAAACGTACCTCCCGGATCATCATTCAAAAATAAATTACGCCAAAACTCGCTGCTGCGGATCATCCAATTGCCTTCATCAGCTGTCATAAATGTCCCTAAGCCTGGCAACCGCAGGCTAAAGGCAATAACAACTATTAAGAGGACGGCGTATACAACTTTCGTAGAGCCCATGCTAAGGTTTATTGGATCTTATTCACTAAAGAATACGTCAACTGTTAAATATAACAATCCTACGTTGATATATGGATCAAGTGTGTAAAATTTGCCAAGGAGCCATCCGGCCAAAACATGAAGTAGCTGGAATTGCCTACCTTCACTGTCAAAGCTGTAACTTCCTCCAGAATTTTTACTGGGATGAGCAACCCCAGCCGGATACAGAACAAACCACGATCAATAATGAGGCTCGGACTGAGCACTGGCCGGCTGGAGACGCCGACCATATGCATGAAAAGGGCTGGGGAATGCTTGAGCTTATGTACTGGCCCCTTATGTGGCAAGTACGAAAAGCGAATGTGCAACTACGTCAAGTACCCGGGTATGAGTCATTGGTTCATTCACTGATACGACGAAAGGCTAATCGTATTCTCGACTTCGGCTGCGGGCACGGAATCAGTGTTCTAGAGCTTCGTTCAAGGGACGGTATTGATGCAATTGGACTAGACCCCTACAGCCCGACTAAAAGCCCTCACATTATAACAACACCGTTACTCGAAACAGCATTTCCAAGCGCTTCTTTCGATGGCATTTTTAGTATTGAAACCCTCGAGCATATCGAAAACCCCCTGGAAGTGTTTACGGAGCTACGGCGTATTCTAAAACCAGGAGGAGTATTGCTTGTGCAAACACACCGCCTGGAAGAGCGGGACTACGCCGAACAAGGAGACTCTTGGTTTTATCTTCGTGATCCAAAAACACACGTAAGCATCTACAGCGAACCGGCCATGCGACGCATTGCCCAAAAAACCGGTTGGAAGTCCGTCCAGTTCAAAGGGGTGAAATTTGCCAAGTTCGCAGCCTGATACCCCTCGCATTGCAGCGTCACGGTTGAATAACTACCGTACTCGTCGGTAAAACGTCAGCGTATTTGACCCATTTTCAATACCTTGAATAGCTACCCAATCGCGCTCGATTCCAGCCTCAATTTCACTGTATTCCATCAGGAACGAGAACCCAGTCTGCCCTTCCAGCAAGAGCCACTCAGAATCCCGGTATGCCTGCACCATCTCCTCAGCCGGCGGTAGAAATGTATTCAAACGCTGCGGATCGTTGCGCGTAAATCCGTACGCATACCAACGAGGATGTGCAATATCGAGCGCGACTCGATGACCGGATAGATACGGGATCATGGCTGCACCGGTAAAAATTGGTTCATCGTGCGGAATATTGTCGCGAGCCCACACAATCGCTTCCTTTACCGAGCCTTGGGTAAACGTGCCGGTGTGCTCAAAAAAGAACGTTATATAATTCGAAACCACGATTGCCCAGAAAATAATAGCGAATACTACCAGCACTCCAATACGGCGTAATATTTCAGCGACTGGATAATCTTTAGCTAGAAAGAGTCGCGGTTGCAGACGATGGTATAACACCATCATCCCGTATGCTGATAAAGCAACGAGCGGAGGAATGAACTCGGCTATATAGTTCGAATGAAACTTGATCCAATTCATGTAGAAAAACGCAAGTCCTCCCACCCACAGTGGAATTACCAAGGCCGCCGTGATATGCCATCGCACGCTCATCTGCTTTTCCTTTAACATTTGAATATCTTCGGATTGAGCATGCGACTTAATTCCCCCAGGCTGCGTACTCGCGGCCACCACAGGCTGCACCTCCGGTTGTTTTTGAACAATCGCCTCTCCCTTTGATCGCGGCAACACAGTCAGCAGCACGAGCAGACCAGCAAAGGCATGCCATAACCACCCAATGCCGTACTGATCAATAAACGCCGCTCCTTCATACTCGAAGAAAAAATTCCAAGCCCACATAAATACAGCCCAGGCCGCTATCCACCCCAGTTTTGGAACGAGCTGTTCAACCCATACGTTCACCAGGCCTGCCTTTGTATGCTCCAACCAACGCAACATAGAGCGTATAAGCTGTTCAAGTGTTACACCCATTCCTAAGATTGATAATAGAATGAGCGGTAGAGACTCTCGGAAAAATGGTGTCATGCCACGAAGCGAGTATGCACGAATCTGATCCGGGGTAACGTCCTCATCCGTCGCTATACCATCCTCCGCGCTATTTACCCCAATTGCTTCCCATACTCCCTCCTCACCGTAGGCATACCACGCACCTCCTAAAAATAGAGTGATTACCAAAAGGAAGCCCACTCCCACAGCGAGAAAGTGCTTACCAATATTCTTTAGATTCTTGCTTTCCAGGACAATGAATAGAATTGGGATAAGGCCTAGGGCTAACATGCTTTTCCGAGAGGCAACTCCAAGGCCCAAGAGAATGCCCGCGAGAATAAACCAGCCAGTGGCCGATGGCACCGTCTTTGTTGTTATAAACGTCAAGCGCGGAGTTGTGCCGCGAAGCGACATCAAAAGAACAGCCAGCCCCGATATACCAAAGAAGAGGGCTACGGGCTGTGTATGAACATAGATATTAGAAACAATAGGCGCCCCGAAGAATGCCCACATAGTGGCGACGATAATTCCCACCCTTCGCCCCCAGTCGTTATCAATCTGTTTCTTCTCTCCTGAAGCTGATGTCAGATACAGTGGCACCCACGCTTTCGTTATCGCCTTCGAGCTCCATAAATCTTTCGCCAAAAAATACAGTGGGAAGAGTGTTAGCGCTCCGATAACAATGGAGGCAATACGTCCAGCTAGTAAATGATCGTTCAGAAGCATCTGCCATAGCGCCACCCACGCTATCACCAGCGGCGCTTTTACATATCCATCACCGCCTGCCAGCACTCCCTGTCTAGCAGCGTACGCGTCATAAAGATAATTCCCCTCGTCGTTTGTAAAGGGCAGCTCTCTAGCATACAAATATCGGGTAATAAGAGCAGCGATGAATAGCAGCGTTAACATACCCATCGTAAACTGCCGCTTGGACATTCGCCCCATAATGCGGCTGTACACTGATTCCCGCACTACAAATAGCATTACAAAGAACAGCGCCGCCGGAATCACTGCCTGCGCCCATATCATATATATACTCCTCTTCTGATCCCATGTTCCTACAAACGTTTTGTAAGAACCTATCACGCCATCCACAATCGCCTCTCGTACCGGAACGGAATACGCCGTACCAAACACCACATCAGTTGTGGGCTTTCCAGATAGTTCCAGAATAGCCGGATCTGTCACATTAGATCCTTGGCCCCGTACAATGTACGCCGAACCCAAGTGGTATGGATCCTGGGTATTAAGATCGATCGTAACAGCGCTGTCAGGTACCGCATCAGGCGCTACAACAAAAAAGAAGAACTGTTTTCCTTCAGAATCTGGAATCGGTTCAAATTCAAATCGATACAGCTGATTGTCTCCAACCTGATCCGGGGTAATTGTAATTCTTCGAATATCCTCTCGGTCATAGATTGATGAACGCACATGAAGGTGAATCTCTCCTCTGTTCTCTCGACCAGAGTACGTTGCGAACATAACGGACAAGGCGGACAAGTTATCTTTCGTCCCCGTAAACGTTTGGCCAACCAGAACGTCCCGCGTCAGCTCATCAGCGTTCGTGGTGTGCTCAAGATATCGAACACCAGTCTGTCGCCATGTTACGACTTGCGAAACAAGCGCAGCGACAGCCACGACAAGAACGACCGCAGACCAAACTATTTTTGCTATCGGTGACATAATGCTTACCAGTAATGCTGCTTGTACTGCTTGTAATAGTCAACCATGGCTCGCACTCCCTCTTTCAACGATACCTGTGGCTTCCAATTCGTTACTGCTTCAATCTTAGCCGTATCAGCAATGTAGTTCCCTGTTTCATTTTTCTCATAGCTCTCCGGCCAAGGAATGTGTGTTTTTCTGCCACTGCCCACCTCAGCCAGTACCGCATCTACCATATCTACGAACCGGATCCGCTCATGCGTTCCAATGTTATACACCTCGCCCGAGGCGCCTTTGACCGTAAGGTGCAAGAAGGCATCAACAATATCGTCAATGTAGAGGTAATCGCGCTCCTGCTGCCCGTCTCCGAAAATATCGATATTGTTATCCTCCATTGCCTGCCGTACAAACCAGCCCACAATTGAATACTTACTATGCTTCATTTGCTGCCTGGGTCCGTACGGATTTGGAATCCTCACCGAAACCGTATCTACCCCAAAGGTATCCCAGTAGTAATGATAGTATTTTTCACCCAAGAGCTTGTGAATACCATACAGAGACAATGGATCGGTTGGATGAGTTTCCTCCACCGGCACAGTTTTGATCTTGCCATATACCATGCGAGACGAAGAAAATAGCACGCGCGCTTGGGGAGCATGTTCCCGAATCGCCTCCAGTACAGTTAAGTGTCCTTTGCCGTTAATGTCCAAATCCAAGAACGGCTGCTCTTTTGAATCGATATAGCTAACCTGGGCCGCGAAGCTATACACGATATCTTTACCCGAAACGAGTTTGGCGACCAGCTCCGCATCGCGAATGTCTCCCTGCACAAATTCTATCTGATCCCGTATTCCTTCTAAGTTAAATTCATTACCTCCATACAAGGGCAGCATGGCGTCCAGAACAGTAACTTTCGCCCCAAGCGGAACAATCGCTTGAGCTAGTGAGCTGCCAATAAAGCCAGCGCCGCCGGTAATTAAGACGCTCTTACCGCGAAAATATTCTGAAACATCATTTGGCAGTGTGATTGTTGGCATAGGCAAGATATAAGTCATTGTACTGCTTCATAATATTCTTCCAATCATACGAAAGTGCCATTTCCCGGCTTCGCTTCCCCATCCTCTCCCGTAGCTCTTTGTTGTCGATAAGCTCAGTCAATCGATCCGCTAGCGTTTCTGCGTCTTCGCCCTGGATCAAAAAGCCGTTTTCGCCTTCCTTTACAATCTCGTTGTTCCCGCCCACATCACTTGCGATAACCGGCAGACCGCATCCCATCGCCTCAAGGATCACAGAAGGCATTCCTTCTGATAGAGAGGTTAACACGAAAATATCAGCGTATTGATACGATTTCTCTAATTGATCATAGGGCACAAGTCCGACATACCGGATCAGGTCGCTCACTCCAAGTTCCTCTGCCAGTTGATCCAATACAAGCTGGTGCGTCCCAGTACCAACAACCTCAACTTCAAAGGGCTCGCGGACTCGCTTGCGCACTTCAGGCAGCGCCTGCACTACGCGCTGGAATCCTTTGCGAGGGATAAGGCGGCCAATAAAGAGAATCTTTACTTTAGGATTTTCCCGTCGGTCAATCGGCTTAAAGCGATCAGTTTCTACTCCATTAGGAATACATAAAAATTCGCTGGTTGGA
This sequence comes from Candidatus Anderseniibacteriota bacterium, assembly GCA_040881505.1. Classification (GTDB taxonomy): domain Bacteria; phylum Patescibacteriota; class Andersenbacteria; order UBA10190; family UBA10190; genus JBBEDC01. The sequence continues at coordinate 4,592 of JBBEDC010000057.1, read as the reverse complement.
TCTGCTTCCCGCCCCAGCCGCACGAGATCTTCTGAGCACACTGTTCGAAATTCAGCTTTTTTCCAAATAGCTCGAAGAAGGGGGGTAAGTAAGGGATACACTGCTTTGTACCGCGAGGGATTAGCATTAGGAATATCTGATCCGCCAAAGTACACCCCATATGGAATGCCTTTCAGGGCATGAATGATCCAGGCAACCCATCCGGCCGGAACCGCAAAGTATGCTTGGATAAAATCAACCTTGTGTCGAGAGGTGTAAAAGAAAGTATATATAAGAGCTGAGATACCGAAGATAACCAGCTCCCAGGTTGAGCAAAAATCCTTGTAGCGTCTAATTGTAGGAATACGAATGATCGTAGCTCCATCGATTGTCTCCCGTTTCGGAAGACCTTTGTACTGCGAGGTAATAAGCGTGACGTCGTGTCCTACGCTCGTTAGATATTGAATCGCATACTTGGTCACTGTGGACCCTCCGCCTCCAATCGGCGGAAATTCATTGTTGATCAGAAGCAACTTCATTTAAGCAAATCCGTTCTTATCCTTAATCGAATACGCTTTCTTCTCAGCGTAATATGTATGAGCAACTACATCCGCTACCACGCCTGACAACAGGAACTGAAACCCAAGCAATACAAGCAATACCGCCAGCAGGGGGCTGGTGCGATTTGCCAGTCCAATAATACGGAAGAGCCACAGCGTGCCAAGTGTCCCCCCTAGAATAAATCCGAGTAAAATAAATGTACCACCAATTGCCCCAAAGAAATGCATTGGTCGGGCTGAATACTGAATCCAGAACTTTACGACCAATAAATCAAGAATACCTTTCATTTTCTTTCGAACGTTGTATTTTGTTTTCCCCGTTGTCCGTGGATGGTGTCGCACTACCATCTCCCCTACTTTGTATCCCTTCCAGGTTAGAAGGGCTGTAATATATCGATGCATCTCACCATACAGCTCTAGGTCTTCCAGTGCTTCTTTGCGATACACTTTCAGACTGCATCCATGATCATGAATTTTTTCTCCGGTAACCCACTTACGAAGTGAATTCCCGATTTTACTAAACACCTTTAATGAGCCTTTATCTTTTCGATCCTTTCTCCAACCAGAAACTACATCCAGGTCATCTTTTTCCAGCTTCTCTAGCATAGCGGGAATATCTTGCGGGTCATTCTGCATATCAGCATCAAGCACGACCACAAACTCGCCTTGCGCATGATCAAAGCCAGCTGACCATCCAGCTGTCTGGCCGAATTGGCGTCGGAACCGAATTGTCTTTACGCGAGGATCTTGTTTATGAAGCTCCTGCAGTACTCCATACGTATTATCATCACTGCCGTCGTCGATGACGATAAGCTCCCAGTCTCCATCCAACTGCTCAAACACGCCCTTAACCGCTTCGTAGAGAGGGCGAAGTGAATCTTCTTCATTATGGGCCGGCACAACAACGCTGTATTTCATATGAATGTCGTCAGTATACCAAGTAATTACGAACCGTTATACTAGCACGTAACGCCATATTTATCAAGAAACGCAAGTCCCTGGACTCTCTGAGGTTAGCTAATAAAAAAAAACACCCCCTAGCTATCGCTATAAGAGGTGTTGGCCACATCTCAGCTTTCCTTCAGTATATGCATGCAGCTCCTGGATAAATGCCAGAGACGACAGGCCCGGAGAAAGCATCGCCTCCTTCACGAAATGCCTTAAGGCTCCCCTATCTGCCCCCTCCCCCCAGGCAAGGGCCGGCACAAGAAACAAGCACAGAAAATCATTGTCCCCAGCCGTAAGCGTGCCCGACTCGATCTCCCTCAACCACCTCGCGATGGAGTGCGCCCTGACTGTGTTTTTGACGGCTCTATTAAAAAACCACCAAACCACGAGCAGCAGCGCAACAGAGACCACACCGGTAGCTCCCGCTACCCAGACACGAAGGTCCTGAGACGGCAGGAGGTTTGTACAGACCAACGCCACTGCCTGCAAAACCCCTATGGCGATCATCCTGTGGGCGAGGGTCCTGCTCATAGCGTACATTTTGAGCGCAAGCCAGGACGCGTAAAATCCAATGACGGTCCCCATCAAATTTGTATGATGGGCCTTCTTCAAATCCACCATGTCCGGTTCCTTTTAAAGAGCGTGTCGACAAATGACGTGTAGGCACTTAAGCCTATACTTCACCATGTGTCAAGATTCCTGCGCCACATCAAGCAGATAATTCCCGTATCCGCTTTTTGTGAGCTCGTGCCCTAATGCGACGAGTTGTTCTCTGGTGATATATCCCATGCGGTATGCTACCTCTTCGATACAGCCGATCTTAAGCGCCTGGCGCTGTTCTATAATCTGGACGAAATTACCTGCCTGCATAAGCGAAGCGTGTGTTCCCGTGTCTAACCAAGCCGTGCCACGGTTAAGGATAGATACTTTCAAGTTCCCCTCATTCAAGTATTCCTTATTAACATCCGTAATTTCTAACTCTCCCCGATCAGACGGTTGTAGGTTCTTTGCAATCTCCACCACCTTGTTATCGTAAAAATACACACCCGGCACGGCATAATGAGACTTTGGCTGCTTGGGCTTTTCTTCAATCGATGTAACTATTCCTTCGCTATTAAAATCAACAACGCCGTATCGTTCTGGATCAGACACGTGGTAGGCGAATATCTTCCCACCGCCGCTTTCTTCAATGTGCTGACGTGCGTCACTGAGGATCTCTTCGACACCGCCGCCATAAAAGATGTTATCACCCAGAATGAGTGCAACGTCTTCATCGCCAATGAAGTCCGCGCCGATTACAAAGGCTTGGGCGAGTCCTTCCGGCTTTGGCTGCTCGGCATATTGCAGAGAGATACCAATACGGGATCCATCTCCGAGTAGCTGCTTGAAATGCGGCAGGTCATTGGGAGTAGAGATAAGGAGAATATCCTCAATACCTGCTGCCATTAATGTGGCCAGCGGGTAGTAGATCATTGGTTTGTCGTAGACGGGCATGAGCTGCTTGCTGACTGAGATAGTCAGTGGGTATAGCCGTGTACCAGAACCGCCTGCTAAGATAATTCCCTTCATAGTTCGTCGTTACAATGCACCATTTTTTGGAATTCTGCAATACTTGACAAATGGTCGAATTATATATAACTATAGGGTCAGTTCATTCCAGATCCAGGACAGGAGCAGACACTATGAAGACACCATTTGGTGGAAGCTTCCTCGTTATCGTGGGGGTATTCCTCCTCGCATTGGGTTACCTTGATTCACTTCACTTGACGGCTGGCCTTCTTCGCGGGGAAGAAAGCCCAGTTACTGAGGTGATAGCACGCGCTGGCCAAAGGATCACCTTCAGCCTCTTAGGCCTGGGTCTTTTGCTCGCCGGCTGCACGCGCGCCATCACGAGCAGACTTGAAGAGCTCGCAAAGCGCAATTCCTGACCCTCAAGCAAACAGCGAGACACACATCGCTGTTTTTTCTTATCTGTTTTAATCATACCTACGCTTAACAAAATAGTTTCGAACAGAACCCTCGGCTACATCTTTTACATGATCAATAAAAAAAACCGCAGGAGAATTTGTCCCCAGCGGCACCTCTAAATCACTTCAACGTCGAGCTTCTCGGGCGTACCCGGCAGAGCCTTGAACAGGGCAATGAGCTCATCGAGCTCCGGTCGAGTCATAGCTTCATCAACGTCGACACGCCGAGTGTAGGTTGTACTCTTCACCGCGGTGATGCTTGCACTTGACTTCGGATCCCCCTGGCGGATACAGACCGCTGTCATCTCCTCCTGATCAGCCGAACGCTTGCTGTACGAGAGCTCCTGATATGGTGCCCCCGCGCTCCACAGCGTGCGTGTGAGTGGCTCCCACCCACCTGCTTCAATGTGTGACATTGAATTCTCCCCCGTGTGTGGACGTGGCTGAATAACGAACAATCTATTCTCCGAGATGTTTGTGAGGAATAAGGTAGTTGCGGACATAGTCTGCGACTGTTTCCTCAAGGGCTATAAACGTATGCGTAAACCCGGCATCTCGTATCTTCTGTATATCAGCTTGAGTAAAATTCTGATACTGCCCTCTTAGATTATCGGGCATATCAATGAATTGGACGTTGGGCTCCTTGTCCAAGGCAACAAACATTGCCTTGGCTACATCGACCCAGGTACGCGCCTTGCCGGTTCCGACATTAAACACTCCCCCTGTCGAGCTATCCATGAAGAATAGCGTTGCGGCAATTACATCTTTTACATATATAAAGTCCCTCATCTGACCCCCATCTTCATAGTCGGGATGATCCGACTTAAACAGCGTCATAGGCTTTCCTTCGTGCAGCTCCGGAAACTTTTTGCAGATAACACTGCGCATCCCTTCTTTATGCCATTCATTCGGACCGAATACGTTAAAGAACCGCAAACCCACTACCTTATCTAAGTACTTCCCATCCCGCGCCCAGATATCAACTGCGAGTTTTGATTTGCCGTAGAGGTTTAGCGGTTCCAGCTGCTCAAACAGCTCATGGTTGTCACTATATCCCTGCTGCCCATCTCCATACGTAGCCGCGCTACTGGCATAAATACACCGAATATCCCGATCGAAACACCAGCGGATAATATCC
>JBBEDC010000056.1:0-11085 GCA_040881505.1 Candidatus Anderseniibacteriota bacterium | reverse complement strand
AACACTTAAGGCTGGCGACATTGCTATCGTTGAGCGAGGCCAGTGGCATCACTTTTCATCCCAGTCTGGAGTAGTTTTTGAAGAGGTATCTACTACGCACGTAAAAGGAGATTCGTACTACAAGGATCCAGAAGTTGCCAAAATGGACGTAGCGCAGCGCAAGACTGTGTTAGAGAAGTGGTAAGTACCAGTTACCGCAAAACCGGTTCGTGGGGGGCGCGTCTGCCTGATTTAATGCGCAGGTATTTTTTAGCAGTCAGATATTCGTAACGTGCACCAAGGGCTGACCACATAAAGCCGGCGTATCCATCCAGGATCCCCTTCTTGTAGAAATATAATTTAACAAATTGCCGAGTACTTAAATAGAGCGGAAGATACCAGACGGGCGAAACCGGACGTCCGGATCGATGACGATTCTGCTTGCTCATGTATTGAGCATCGAGAGCTGTGTATTCCGCTGCCTGTCGAAGGAATGCTTCTACAGTATCGTGAGTGTGATGATAGAGAGGCTGTGCGAGTACACCGGAAAGCTCGTCACCCAATTGAATAACCTGTCCGAAATTTGTCTGAATTTGTTCATGGACGTGATAGCTTGTCCAGGCTCCGGCTGACTTTCTAAACAAGCGCGGGTCATGACCGTATAGGTGATGGAGGTGTTTGCGGAGAAATACCGTTACGATCTTAAGCCAGTAGTAGTCTTTCTTGGGGTCGGTAATAACCCGTTGTATCTCGTCAGCAAGTTTGGAGGGAACTTCCTCATCTGCGTCGAGGAACAACAGCCACTCACCGGTTGCCTGGGCTGCTCCGAAGTTTTTTTGAGGTCCGTATCCAGGCCAAGGCCGAACAAATGTCTTCGCCCCCATTTTTTTTGCGAGAGCAACTGTGTCGTCTTTGCTTTCTGCGTCTACGACAATAACTTCATTAGCAAACTGCACACTCTTAATACAGCGCTCGATATTGTCCTCTTCGTTCTTGGTGATAATGATGGCAGAGAGGGTTGTAGTCGACATGTAGCTGTAGCGTATAGAGGATACAAAAAAAGCGCAATTTGGGTTTAGGATGCCCTTGTCTTTCTCAAAATTGAGTCTTTTGTGTATGCTTTGGGGTATGTTTGGGTGGTACAAAATGAAGAAGTTTTACCCGGTCGGTACGGTACCAAGGCAGTGGTGGGACCGTAAATATGAAGACGATGGTGAGCAACGCAGCGATGAGGAAGAGTATCAAAGACAGCTCTTTTATCCCCTGCTTATGAAATACATGAAACCGGGAAGGCGGTATCTTGATGCCGGCTGCGGACTGGGAGGTTGGCTTGCCTTCCTGCGTGCCCGCGGTATGGATATGGTTGGAATAGAAAATTCAGAAAAGGCAGTTGAGGCAGTCAAAAACAAAAACCCTCAACTTCCCATTCAACTCGGAGATGTTTCTCACCTGCCGTTCAATAACGAATCCCTTGATGGATACATGGCGCTCGGCACTTGGGAATACGTCGAAGACGGTACCGAGACACTTGCTCAAGAAGCGCGCCGCGTGCTCAAACCCGGCGGCATGTTATTTATTGAAGTTCCGTACGCCAATCCGTTCCGGCGTTTGACGTACTTGCCGCTCAAATCACTGCAGGTCGCACTGCGGGCACTGCTTGGTCAAAAGCCGGTATTTATTAACTACTTGTTTCGCAAAGGAGATATCAAAGAGGTGCTTACATCGCACGGATTTGAAATACTCGAGATGATCCCGCACGACTTACCCGACGAGAAAAGCCACTATGGGCTTTGGATTGATTGGCCCTTCGTGCGCGGTCGTCGGCCTTATGAGCTCAATGCTTTGGGGTTGGTTGTAAAAAAGCTCATGAATAGTGCCTCTCCTTGGATGATTCCCACGGGAATGTTTTTCGTGGCTAAGAAGAAATAGGGCTGGGGTGTTGCAAGAGTCCTAGCGCGGCGCAAGTATTGACATATTTATTTACTCGTGCTAAAAAATGCTTGTTGCTTGCCTATTGTAGGGCAAGCTGCTTTGTTTCTTTCGAAGGAGGAGCTCTCATGAGGGCGCCAGCTGCTGTTGGACCGGGTCCCAGCCCCATTCCCACCATGTGGGACGTGAGTGGGGGCCTCACGGACCAGACGCTCATGATCTACGACTATTTCTCCCAGCGCTATGCGGCCATCGCGGACGTTCCGGGAGCAGTCGTCGAGTGTGGTCTGGGGCTTGGCGTATCATTCGTCATGCTCGGTCACCTCGTTGGGAAGGAAGGAAAGGGCCGTACGCTGTACGGCTGCGACTCCTTCGAGGGCTGGCCGCAGCCCAGCGAGACCGACTCACAGTCGCCACGCAAGCCCAAGAGGGGCGAGTGGGCCGTTCCGGAGGAGCATTTCCTCGAGCGGCTCAAGCACAGCATGCTACAGGAGAAGTACCCCGAGCTCAAGATTGAGCTCGTGCGGGGCTTCTACGATCAGTCGCTTCCGGATTTTCCGGATGAGCCGATCGCATTCCTGCACGCTGACTGTGACCTCGAGCCCAGCTACAAGGCTGTGCTCGAGAACCTCTGGCCGAAAGTTTCGGTCGGCGGGGTAGTACTCTTCGACGAGTACCTGGAGTTTCCCCAGCGCGAAGAGTACGGGTTCGGTACGATCTCCAAGTGGCCGGGGGCCTACAAGGCCATCAGCGAGTTCTTCGCGGGTCGGCCAGAGAAGGTCCAGCACGATCCTTTGGTCGACAAGTACTTCGTGGTGAAGCAGCAGTAACAGAGCTGCGCAAGTCACGAACACAGCGGAGCAGTTCCCTCGAGAACTGACTCCGCTTTTTCATTAACAATGTTGCCGATCTTGTGGATGTAATGTATAAGGGGTGTGCAGTTTTGGATGCCTACCGGCATGACGGATTGAACCTTTTTAACTGGGGAATGTTATGGAATCTCTGCCTTTGCTGGCTGTATTCTTTGTCATCGTTGGTTCTCTCATCCGGGCTAGCCGGAAGGTCTGGACCAAATGGTTTCAGGAGAGCGAGCATCCAAAGCAATGGAAGACTCGCCCCGCCGCTCTGACGGCAGTACAGATGAGCGTGGCGTCTGCAACCTTCTTTATTTGGGCAGCCTTGACTGGCGGCTCTAAGGTGGAAGGCGATCCCTGGGTGCTGTTCTACTGGGTTGTCGCCACTGGTGTGCTGTCTGTCTTTAACATGTATGCACGGACTGCCCTGCAGGGTTTGAAAGGGATTACGCTCTCAGCACCGATTGAAGCACTCGTGCCGCTTGGTGCACTGATTATTGGCCCATTGATGGCTCTGGTTTTCCCCATGCAATCATGGCGGCGGTTTCCATTGGATGTGTGGGGAATCACGGGAGTTGTTATTATGGTAATCGGAGTGTACCGACTGAATCTCCGAGCGGCTCTTGCGGATCAAGGGAATGTCTCCACTGTGCGACTGTTTACACTGCTGCGGAGAAACTCAGCCTTTGTGTCGGCAATACTTGTGGTGACCCTTGGCGCCATCGGAGTTAACCTTGAGGCCGAGATGGCGAACCGTGCTAGCATCCCGTGGGTGCTTGCTTGGACCTTCTTGATTACTGCGCTGGGCAATTACGGCATGGCATGGAGGGGCAAGGAATTTTCCGGCTTGCCCTTAGGTGCGGTTGCTTGGGCGGCAGTTCCGGGCATGTTGTTTGCTCTCGGGAATGGGGTGACTAATTATGCCTACCGCTATGCCAACACAGCGTATGTGGCTGGTCTTAAGCGTAGCGATGTGATTTTCTCCCTGCTTGGTGGGTGGCTCATTAACAAGGAGCGGGAGGAGCTCACTCGAAGGGTTGTCGCTGGTACTTTGATTGCTATTGGCGCCGCTCTTATCCTTGTTGGTATGCGGCCGGCATCTCCGTAGGTGAGGATTCACTTGTCGTTCGAACTCTTTTAAACCGCTTGTTGGTACCAGGTGGTTTTTTCTTGACAAAAACATAATAATATGAGTTGATGCATAGGCCGTAGGGCATTGCCCTTTACCATTTCGTTGCTTTTTCTGGAGTGTCGCTATGAGCGCACAGATTGCCGCGATTGTCATTGCGGGACAGCCTGTCCATGGCAAAACAACTGCTGCGGAGAAGGTTGCTCCCCTGCTCGGCTTCACCCTCAGAGATGTGGATCGTGTTCGGCACGAGCACGTTGGAGGAGCCACTGACGACGTAACGGGGGAGGAGGAGCACAACCGCATGGTTCGTGCCTACGCCCTCGCGACGGAGATGAGTGAGCAAGACGTCGACCGCGGGGTTGGTGTGGTCCAGGTCGGACCCCACTCCAGGGTGGCGTTCAAGCAGCCGCTCTACGAACTGGTCCAGCGCCGGCCCGACTTCCCGCTTTTGATCTTCCACCTCGACGCATCCCCCGATAAGATCGAGGAGCGTCTCGCCACTCGGGCTAGCGATCCCACCAATATCTCGCCCATCGTGACGATGGAGCAGTACGTCTGGGCTCGTAAGAACTACAAGCCTTGGTGGCCTGGTGCTGGTGTACGATACGTCCTCACCGACGACGGGATCGAGTCGACGGTCGACCAGATCGTCGCGGAGGTGGAGCGCTGGAGCGCACAGCGGGCGTAATCCAAACACTGGCAATCTCTGTTCACGGAGTTGGTTCTTACCCAAGAATCGACTCCGCTTTTTCTTTATTGTATTCCTTAGTGACTTGCTTTACCGTTACAGGCATGAATCAATCACCAAAAAATCCAAAGCGAACCCCCGTAGAAGTTGCAGCCATTGTGCCAGCTCGGGGCGGGCAGCAGAGTATCCCGTACAAGAACCTGCAGGTATTAGGAGGAAAGACTCTCGTCCAGTGGGCAATTGAAGTGGCCTTTGCGGCGGAGACTGTTGATGCCGTGTTCGTATCGACGGAAGATGCTAAGATTGCTGCTGAAGCTGAAAAGCATGGTGCCATCGTTATTCCCCGCCCGGCTGAATACTCGCAGCCAACAAGTAGCGACGCTGGTTGGTATCATCATGCCGCTGAGTGGATGGAGAAAGAACATGGCTGGACACCCGAGCTGCTGGTAAACCTCCGACCAACCGGACCTCTACGTTTCCCTTCCGATGTTGATACGATCGTAAACTACATGAAGGAATCAGGAGCTGACGGTGTGAAGAGCGTTATTCCCGCTCCTCTCCACCCATACAAGATGTGGCAGTTTGAAGACGAAGAGAACAAAGAGATCGGACAAGCTGGAAAGCTTAAGCCAGTATTTGATAACGAATACCGACAGCAAAAAGGGCCTGACCAACCTCGGCAACAAATTCAAAAGATGTTTCCAGTGTTTTTCCAGGATGCACAGATTGATGTCACCCGCCGCAAGTTTGTATTAAGAGAAGAATGTCTAAAATATGACAACCCCTGGGGCCCGAGTATTTCTGGATATGTGCTTGACCCTCGCACCAGTGCTGATCTTGATACCCCAGAAGATATGCGCCACGCCGAGCGGATTTACGCGCAAATGGAAGAAGAGCGAGCGGATAAGAAAAAACACTCGTAATACTATAAGGAGAGGAAAGAAAAACGCCCGGCCTATCTGCTCGGGCGCTTTTCTGTAGTTAGTGCTAATTATCTCACCAAATCCATATGCACTTTAACCACTGCTTTTTTCGTAAAAGAGTTAACCCCGTCTTGAATTTTAGGCATGTGGGCGTCTTCTGGAAGGACTACAGTAAATGTACCCGGTGTCATTAAAATACTCGTAGCTTTTTCCGGGGCCTTGAATTTTTGGATGTCTTTTTCTTTATCAAGCTCCGTAGTAGGAGTGGTTAATGTTTGGACTGGTACCCATTCAATCATTTCTCCGCCCTCGAAGCAGTAATGAATATCGAGGTATTCGCGATGAGCTTCAAATGCTCTTTCATTGCGAGGCTGGGTATCATACGTTGAAACGGAGACGAAGATATTTCGTCCATCAATCTCGTATTCCCCATCTTCTTTGCTTGGCCCTTCTTCCTTAAGCCAAGTAAGAATTCTTTGCCACACATCTCTTTCCAGGAACGGCATGTACGTGCCCTGGTGATCTATATGTCCTGTAATCATAGTAGGTGTGCTACTTTTTACCTTTTTTGGTAAGCTGCTGCTGGAGATTTTTTAAGCCTTGAGGCCCTTGGCGGGCAGCTTGCTCAACCTGCTTTTTCATTTTCGCAGGAAGTTTTTCCATAAGGCCAGCCATGAGGTCTTCGGCTGTGACTTCCGTGTGTCCTGCTGCTTGAGCAGCTTTTTCTGCTGCTTTAGCTAATTCTTTTTTCACTTTCCCCTTGAGCAGCTGGGGAACTGGAGCCTGGGCTACAGACTGCTCTAGGGCCTGTTTTGCCTGGGTGTTCCAAGGCATAGCGCCTGCCCCTTTATCTTCTTTGTTTTTCTTGAAGAAGTTCAACATGGTCTTCACTCTATCAAAGCATGTATAATTTGCAATTACTATGAGGAAGAGACAAAAACGTGAATCGACTATCGTGATTGAGGGAAGTCCTCACATATACACCCTGCGCAAGAGCAAAAGGGCTCGCAGCCTTCTGCTTCATGTGGATACACGGGGTGAGATTGAGGCCGTATTGCCCTGGTATGTGTCATATGGAGAGGCTGAAGCATTTGTTCGCGAGCGTAGTAGCTGGCTAGCACAAATGCTTAAGAAATACCGCGCCCTACAGATACCCCAGCGTCTCTGGCAAAGCGGGGACAAACTGCCATATTTCGGGGCATCGTATATGCTTGATATAGATATATCTCCAGGGCGCAGACGAGAGTCGGTTCGGGAAAGCGAGGGAGTTGTGACGGTGCGAGCCCGGGAGGATGCTCGAGTCCCTGTCCTATTAATGAAATGGTATCGCCAGCAAAGCCGAGAATACTTCGTTGGCCACGCCATCGCCCAGGCTAAGCTAATTGGCAAAACGGTGAGCAGTGTGCGTGTATTGAATACGAAAAGCCAGTGGGGAAGCTGTAATCGCCAAGCGGCAGCTCTGACTTTCCAGTGGCGCCTTGCCTTAGCGCCAGAATCTGTAGCCCAGTATGTGATCGTGCATGAAGTAGCTCATCTCAAGCATCCGAACCACTCCAAGTCATTTTGGAAATGTGTGGAGACGCTGCAGCCTGACTTCCAAGAACAGCGTACTTGGCTGCGGAAAAACGGGCATACGCTGGTTCTGTAAAACACAAAATCCCGGCTAGGGAATATCACAGTCGGGATTTTGTGTTTTTTGAACTCGAATCATTACATGCCGGTGTTGTCGCTTCCTCCGACATCTCCACCCATGTCGCCTCCTTCTGCTGGTGCTTCAGGCGTAGGAGCTTCGGGCATAGCAGGAGTCTCAGGCATAGCAGGTTCTGCTGGCATACCATTATCTTCATCTCCATCAAACATCATACGTATCACCTCCTTTTCAAGAAAATCGCGCATACGCGCTTAAGGGTCTCGGTATTTAGTGTACCCTCCTGAGATGAGCTGTAAAACGCTTTATTCCCCACTTGCGTATTTTTTCAGGTGTTGTATACCTAGTGGTTACTTTCTCTATGATTGATTGGCGAGAACTCAGATCGGTATTTCTTCTCCTCTTTCTGATGATGGGGTTGGTTGGGTTAGGTATTTTAGTGTTTGTTCCTCTGCATGCTTTCCCTCTCGATTTTCTCCGGGAAGAGACTCCAGAGGCTGTAGTGGAGGTCCCGGAGCGGCCGATGAACGGTATTCAAAGCGTACAGCCAATCGCAAATCCCGTTGTGACGATAGAGAAGCCTACGGTGAGCATTTTTGATCCGGTGCGGCTGGAGAGCCCTTCTCAGGAAGGCTAGATTGGTGTATTGTGGGCGAATCCTATGAGCATACTTACTCTTTCAGACATCCGAAAAGGGAAGATTATAACCTTGGATGGGGAGCCATTTTTAATCGCATCTGCTGAGTTTTTACGCAAGCAGCAGCGCCGCCCAGTAGTGCGATCGATTTTACGGAATATAAAGACGGGGCAAACTCGAGAGCATTCCTTCCAGCAGTCCGATAAAGTACCCGAGGCGGACGTAGAAAAGAAGCCGTACCAATTTTTGTATAGCGATGGAGGTGTGTACACATTTATGGATCAGGCAACGTATGAGCAAGTTGAGCTATCTGCTGACGTCACAGGCGATGCGGCTCAGTATTTACTAGAAGGGCAAGAAGCAGCAATCGTTCTCTTTGAAGGTCAGCCGATCGGGCTAGAGCTGCCAATCAAGATTGACCGTAAGGTAATTGATGCTCCGCCCGGAGTGCGTGGAGATACTTCGAGTAACGTAACAAAAGATATTACGGTTGAAGGTGGTGTAAAAATGAAAGCTCCTATGTTTATTGAAGAAGGCGAGACGATCCGTATTGATACTCGTGACGGATCTTACGTCGAGCGAGCCTAGCTTGAAGCACTGGAATACCTGCGCAAGCCCGCCCGCCAAGCAAGGTTTGCGAGGAGGAGAAATACAGCTGTAATACCAAGGGCGACGGGTATCTGCCACATAAGAAGGCGCCCCGTAATCGCCTGGGCCGGAAAGAAAACTACTAAGGCAAGTGGAACTAAGTATGTTAAAAGTAACCGTGGTCCTCGAGGGAATACGTCGAATGGCAGCGTGAGTGGTTCTGAAAATAGCACGTTGAACCCCCATAACATCTCTAGGCGCTCAAGCTTAAACACTAGAGACCCTATGAGAATGAGTAGTGAGTAATAGGTGATTATTCCTAGGGTAGCGAGGAATATAAGGAGACCCCCGTTAAGTAATGTGAATAATGCAGGCTCTTGTATTAGAGCGTAGGTAAACAAGAGAAGACCCACGACTATATTGCCAATATTATCTATACTCGGTCGTCGAAATGCTGTTGCGAACTGAGCTGGAAGTGGCTTCGTTAAGTAGTAGTCAAACTGTCCATCGCGTACAGCCTCTGGGAGCTCCATGATATTCTGCGTAAAGAACAGGTTGATTAGTCCTTCTATAATGCGAGAAAGGGACAGTATGATGAGCATCTCTCTTTTGTCCCACCCGGCAAGTTGTTCTGTATTTTGAAAGATTACGTTGATAAAAAATACGAAAATTCCAAGCCAAAGTGCTTGTCGTAGTAGGCCAGCAATGAAGTTGCCGCGGAACTCCATTTCTCGAACTACGCTAGCTCGTGCGCTTGCTACCCACACTCTTGCGAGGTGCTTTATATTATTGACCAGGAACTGCATATCGCTTGAGACCAGCTCTCCACATATACATACCTATAACTACTAGCCCTGTTGCCCATGCTAGCTGTGCTCCAAAAGCCGCGATGATTGCAGGAGTGTCTAACTGTCCCAAAAATAATTCAGCAGGAAGAGAGAGGGTGTAACGGAAAGGCAAAAAGCTAAGAAGTGTTTTGGCAAGGTCTGGCATAACAGCAAAGGGGATCAGTAGTCCAGAAGCAATGCTTTCCATCATGAAAGCGTAGCGTCGGATCTGGAATGCATCTTCAAGCCAGAAGGCAAAGAATCCCATTACGATATCGAGAGCAAATGATACTACGACAGCTAATACTAGGCTAAGAAGGCCTAAGAGGAGGTTTGTAGGTATAAAAACGTTTGGTGAAACTAAGTCTGAATTCCATACGATAAAGCTGCCGATGACGAGTATGGGGAGGAGAAGCTTTAGAGTCTTTTCGCATATATTATTTGCTATTAGCTTCCAAAACGGCCATACGGGTTTAACTAAATCTTTGACGATTTCTCCGTTGAGAATGGATCTAACCAAAAACATTCCTCCCCATGCTGAGGTAAGGATGCGAATGAGCATAATCAATAGGTAGTAAGTAATAGTTTCCTGGGGTCCGGGACCGGAGGTTCTTGCTAGAGAGACGGTGTGCCATACAGCCAGAGAAAGAATGGGTACAAGTGTTTCAGCTATCATCCAGAGTACAATATCCGCGCGGTACTGAAGCGCACTGCCCCACTCCATTGAGAATATGCGGCCGATTTTCGTAGTGCTAGGCATAGTCCTTCTTCGTGAATAGCTCTCGTACTACATTCTCGAGGCTCGGCTCTTCGATAGAAATATCTTCTACAGGAAGCTCGGTCAGCATCTTTGCTGCCCATGTTGTGGTTTGCTCCCTCGGCACCTGGATGGATGCCTTGAGGGGGCTATATGAAGTCACTCTTCCGTAAGAAGTTAATGCCTTTTCTTTGACTTCTGCCGAGAAGGTCAAAGTGATCCGCTTATGATCAACGTGGTTGGCTATAAGGTCCTCTGTTAAGCCATCAAAATAGATTGTCCCGTGGTCGATAATGATAAGGCGCTGGGCTAACTCCCTTACGTCATCAAGGTAGTGACTGGTTAAGATAATCGTGGCATTGTGCCGCTTGTTGTATGTTCGAATAAACTCTCGTACTTTCCTCTGTACCACTACATCGAGGCCAATTGTTGGCTCATCAAGAAAGAGTACTTTTGGTCGATAGATTAGAGCAGCAGCCAACTCACCGCGCATGCGCTGGCCAAGAGATAATTTACGAACTTGTACCTTGAGAAATTCCTCGAGTTCAAGCAGCTCTGTCAGTTCCGCTAAGCTCACTTCGAAATCATCTGAATTCATTTCGTAAATATCCCGCTGGAGTAAGAGTGAGTCATACAGGGGCAAGTCCCACCACAGCTGAGCCTTCTGCCCCATCACAAGTGAGAACTGCTTGAGAAAATCCTTCTTGCGTTGCCAGGGAGTATATCCCAGGACGGTGGCTGTCCCGGAGGTGGGGTATAGGAGTCCGGATAGCATTTTTAGGGTGGTGGTTTTCCCGGCTCCATTTGGGCCGATAAAACCAACAAGCTCACCCTCATCGATCGTGAGGGTTACGTCCTTCACCGCTTCAACTGTTTTGTATTCTCGGCGAACCAAACTTTTCATTGATCCGATAAGGCCCGGTTCTTTTTTGTGAACTTTATACTCCCTGTGAAGATGGGTTGTCTGAATTACTGACATATCTTAAATCTGAACAAAACTAGATGAACACAATTAGTAATCGGCATGTTCCGTGAAACGTATCATCGAGGTGGTATAGAGATGAGGAGAAGCCCATGTAAACATTAGTGTCCAAGATTTACGAACCCTCAGTATATCACATGC
>JBBEDC010000055.1:0-11113 GCA_040881505.1 Candidatus Anderseniibacteriota bacterium | reverse complement strand
ATACTAGCCGTAACTAATACTGCCGTTCCGTAGGCTAACAAATACTCCAGTTCAGATACTCTCATATTACTTTTCATCCCGGTTTCCTTCAGAGTGTTAAACATAGACAACATGGGAAGTACCCTTGGATATCTTTGCTATTCTCACATACTGATGAGAAGTACTTAAAGGGAAAAAACCGCACTCGTTTTCATTTCCCCTTTCTGCGCAACGACAATACGCGTGCAAAAGCGCATAACTTGTTGCGAACCCCTCCATACCACATGAACAATGGGGGTATCCGTTTACTCTTTGACCCCTACCTGCTTGTCGTATTGTGCTCATAAATTCATTTAGCTTATACACTAAATTAAAGTTTATGTTTGCATGTGTATTTTTCTAGCGCATAACACGCTACACAACTAATCTGTGTTGTTAACAAAAACAACGCAATGTAACGTTGTCAAAGGCCATGACACTTTTTAAAATCGCGACCAGACCATTCTCAACATTTCGCGCACGAGTGTGGCTACTACGTCGCTATTAATAACAACACCGCTAATCTCATCTGTATTTCGAATAATCTCAACTACAACACGGTCACGACAAACAGTAATACTGGCACTGCTCTTGTATACATTACCGTCGAGTGCCTTCCGTTGATCGTGCCGTGTTTGCGCAGCCAGAAGTTGCATTCTCCGTTCAGGTGACTGAGTAGTAAAAAGTAACCGTGATCGCATTCCTTTTGCTTGTTGTGCCTTTTCCCAAAAGAAATCCTTTTCCCCAAAGACCGCAACCAAGTTGTCTACTGGCATCAATCGATACCATATGTCATTTGGATGAGCATGCATCACGAGGTCCGAATGTACCTTTTTTAATTCTTCAATACCGGTATACAAGTGCGTTCTATCGAGATTTTCTTTCCAGGTTGAGTTCAATCGAGGTATAAGTTCTGCTAAGACGTCTCGCTCTCTCCGGGTCATACGGGTATGCTCATGCTCTTTACTGTCAACCATATCTGTCAGCAGGCTCGGCGAACCAGATGAAAATAATGTGGTAGTACGCTTATGGTGAACTGTAACTAAGCCAATTTTCTCTAGCGCGCCTAAAGCTAAATAGGTTGTGGCTCTTGGTATTTTAGCTTCTCGAGAAATGCGTAAAACTGAACTTGTACCAAGAGTAAGCGTAGCTGCATACACTGCGGCTTCCCGAGGCGATAAGCCTAGTTCTTCTAGTTGTGCTTGGTTAGACATATTTTGAGCATAGCGACTAAGAACAAACTTTGAAACCCCCTTTACTGACTTCAGTAGGTGTTTTGAGAGGGTTCTTTTTTTATTGAAATATCGCCGCTAACGCCCTGATTTCTCCAAAAATATGATCCCATATTGTATTCCTATCGGTTCGACCTGATAATATAGCCGTGGACATGAACGATATTACCCTTATCAAAAGCTCGATTCCTTTAGATAAAATACGTGAAATCGCCAGCCAACGATTTGGCGATATGGTGAAAGCGGTGGTTGATATTGAGCAAGGGATTATGGCGGCCGGAGCTGGGATGCATGCTGACGAAGAAGCATATCTATTAGACCGAGGGTCAAAGCAAAAAGACCTGTGGGGCATTAACATCTATCCTGATTTACAAATGCCCGATATGGTTGAATTCGACTCGATGATCAATATTCGTCCAAAACAGAATAACAAGTCACGTAATGTTGAGGATGAAGGTATCCGAAAGGACATCGTTAAAGTAGTCACCATGCTCATTGAGTAAGTATGTACGACAACTGGCACACATTAACGCTGGATGAGCAGCTCGGGAACGCAGGCAGTGATTACGAGCGAGCCTTGCGATGGAAAGCTAAGGGACAACAGGCGCTATTCGAAAATGCTTTCGCTCGAACCTTAGAGCAGATTGATTTAACGTTGGCAGACGAACGTTGGGCGGGAGCTCGGCGGCGTGAGATTGCCCGTGCACGGGAAGAGGTTTGTCGGGAGATTCTGTATGAAGACAATGCTTCATCGGCTGCTGAACTGCAGCGATACTTTTTGGCATTCGCTACAGCAGCTCGCCGACAAGTAGGATGAAAAATCGACATACACAGCGAACCGTGAATCCGCAAAGATAGACTCACAACTCTTACGCTTTAGACAATGGATACAAGAAGTTATTGGAAACATAAGCTATCAGAGTACGCAAACGAAGTATGGAGCAACAAACCAAGTATTTTTGCCAAACAAACTTTATCCTACTTCCCTACAAAAGGTACATTACTCGAACTCGCTGGTGGGCAAGGACAGGATTCAGTATTTTTTGCTACTCAAGGATATACAGTAACGTACTCTGATTTTGTCGAAGATGTAGTGCGCAATGTTGAAAAAAACACTGATCCAGGATTAGATGTATGGTTTCAAGTCATCGATCTAAGTAAACCCCTGCCGTTCAAAAACGCTTCTTTTGATGTAGTGTATTCCCATCTTGGCCTCCACTATTTCGACAATGTCAATACGAAAAAAGTTTTCGGGGAAATTCATCGCGTTTTGAAAACCGATGGCATGTTAGCAACAATACTGAATACAATTAATGACCCGGAAATCAAAAAATCGAACTACCAGGAAATTGAGCCATATTTCTTTCTTAATCCAAGATCGGGGATAAAGAAAAGTTACTTTTCTCAAGAGTATTTGAGTGCTTTGGTCAAAGGTTTATTTGAACCAGTTCTCCTAGATAGTGCTGGAGAAACATACAAAGACGAGACAAAAAGCCTCATAAGATTTGTTGGGAAACCGCTAAACAAATAGCCATTGATTCCAAACTCTTCGTTAGCAATTTTCCGTCTCCTTTTTCGCTGGTGTACCATACTGACATGACAGACCAGGTCAGCCTCAACTCCCGCGAAGGGCGTGGCATCCTACTAGCCACCATCCTACCAAGCGCCATGGCTATCATATTCGGCACGGCTATCACAATTGCCCTGCCTGCTATTCAGGAATACTTTCAAACCGATTTTGCCGGTATTCAGTGGATTGTAACCGCCTACACACTAACACTCGGCGTCCTTATTTTAATAAGTGGAGCACTGGGAGATATGTTTGGTCGCAAACGTGTTTTTGTAACCGGTATCGCCATCTTTATGATCGGCTCTCTTATCTCAGGTTTCGTTCAAGCAATAATTCCACTCATAGTACTTCAGGTCATCATCGGCATCGGAGCTGCTATGACTATCCCTGGCAGCATGGCGATTATTAACACTTGCATCAATGACAAACAGCGGGGTCGGGCAATTGGACTCTGGACGGGATTTATTACAGGCGGTGCCGTTGTTGCCCCCTTCCTTGGTGGCTCACTGGTTGAAGCCTTCAATTGGCAGGCAGTATTTTTTAGCAATGTAATCATTGGCCTGCTGGCACTGCTTGTTGCCACCCGCTTCATTCCCAAAGATGAGGGCTTGCGCTCACGAACGCTCGACTGGCTAGGCATCATCCTTATTGGTGTTGGATTATTCGGCGTATCCTTCGGCTTGATTCAGGGATCTACACTGAGCCTGGTCCTCGGTCTCGGACTATTACCCCTCTTCGCAATTAGAGAAACTAGAGCCTCTCACCCCCTGGTGCCGCCAGACATGTTTAAAAGCTCCCTTGTTACCGGCGCAAACCTTGCCACGCTGTTTCTCTACACTGCTCTCAACGGTCTGATCTTTTACCTTATTCTTAACTTTCAACAGGTTCACAACTTCTCGCCTCTACAAACCGGGTTGGCCTTTATGCCGGCTCCCCTCATTATCACCATCTTAGCCGGACCATTCGGCTCTCTGGCCGATAAGATTGGCCCACGCATCCCGATGATGGTCGGGCCCGCCCTGGTATCCGTCGCCTTCTTTCTTCTTGCCTTCACTGGTCCTGACAGTAACTACTTTACCCGTTTTCTCCCCGGTCTTGTTCTTCATGGTATTGGCATGGCTGTCACCGTTGCTCCCCTCACAAAATCAGCTCTTGCTGTTCCGGCAAAATATTCTGGAGCAGCCTCTGGTGTGAACAACGCCATTGCCAGAATTGCCGCACCTTTGGCGATTGCAGTATTTGGCCTCCTAGTAAAAGACTCATTAGCCGATGGATTCCGTATAATTATGGCAATTGGTGCTGGACTTGCACTCATCAGCGTCGCTACCTCTTATTTCACTATCAAGAACACGCAAGCGACATAGCTGAGAGAGGATCTTCCAAGCGGACTATTTTTTTAGCTTGCACTCATTTGCAACAGCCGCAACGCTTCGACAATATTCGTCGCGTCATCCAGTCCTTGATGAGCCGTTCTTTTATTCTCTTTACCAAAGTATTCGACGATCGTGCTGCTCATATAGTGTTCAACTGGAATACCCTGTTGCATAAATACTGGACGAATATCATGAACGCGTCCTTCGAAAGGATTAGAAACATTCTTCAGCTGACAGCTTTCCGCAATCGCCTGAGGATCTCCTACTCCCCAGTTATATAAATCATGTCCCCGGGTAAACGCATCAAAGGCTGGCAGGGCCTTGGAAAAAAGAATGCCATTTTGATCAATATCGGCCTGGATAATTCCCGTCAGCTGTTGGCTATATTCCGGTAACGTGGGAGTAAGCTCAAAGGTTACCAACTGGCGATACGTGTCGATGATCTCAAAATCTTCTCCCTCAACTAGAACTGCGCCGATATCATACACTTCTCGATACTCGTTTAATCCACTCCATTGACGCTGCTGACTCCCCTCCCAGGCCGTCCACTCCAGGTCGAATACAACAAACTGTTTAGGCAAATCAAACGACATGCTAGTCATCCCAGAAAATTAACCCGAGAGCTAACACTCCCAAAAGCACCCCCGCCAAGTCCGTCTTTGTTAATGATTCTTTGTAGAAGAGGATACCGATAACAATGGCTAGGACAGCCGATCCCACAGAAAAAACATGCGCCACGCGTAAGACCGGAGCCATGCCTGATTGCATACAGCCAGAAGATATTGGCAACAACGTACATGCCAATAGCAAGCAACCACCACTTAGCGGTACCGTGATTTAAATACTCTTTTGATAGCACGTCGGCTACGGCCTCAAACGCTATGAGCAGCATTAATGGAATAATCCATCCCATGAACGACATTGTACCACAGTGAAGTTCGTCAGATATTCCTGACAATGGCTTCACAAAGGCGCTTGACCACCTCTAGCCAAAAGGTATACGCTGCTTAGCTATGGAAAATAACCGCTCACGCATCGTAATTATCGCTATCATCCTTGCCACCTTTGCGGCTGGAGCGCTCGTATGGTACCTGGCTAAACCAAGCGCTAATGAAACGATTGATGTGGCCCAAGAAGAACAGCTGCCTCAAGATGGAATATTCACCCCTCCACAAGATCAAGAAATTATCGACGTGACCACTCCAGCCCCAGTTGCTCAAGAGCGTCAACTCGCCCCTGAGCCTCAGGTAGCGGCTGCAGTTACTCCTTCCGCTGAATCTGGAACACCCGAAATCGTGATGACATTCATCGCTCTCGGAATCTTTGGCGGCGCAATCGGCCTGTACCGGTTTACTATCGCTTAAAGAAATAGGTCCCAAACAGAAAGAACCTGTCTTTTACCGGACAGGTTCTTTTGCTTGTTCTCGGATTGCGTCGAATTCAATTTTAGCAAGATCCTCCTTAACGGAACGGGCTAGCACCTTGTTATCCATTCGCTGAGCGATAGTCAGCAGATCTTGTAGCACTTGAGGGTCGCCTCCGTCCTCATCATGAGCTCGCTGAAGGGAGGATAGCGCTACGGTCATCTTTCCAATCTTTAATGCCGCATGTCCTAGCCCTGCTCGAGCCCCTTTCTGAGCATCGTCAATATTCAACACCTGCTCGAAGATCTCCATCGCTTCCTCCCAAGCCTCTCGCCCTAAGGCCGCCTTCCCGAGCAGCATATATGCCTTAGCCTCTCGAGAATGCTGGACTATGTAGGGAACAAGAATATCCTCTGCTTTCTCGTACTGTTCGGCGTGGATAGCTTCGGCTGCTTCTCCAAGTGGGCCCTGCTCGCTTAAGGCGGCTGGTGCCTGAGGTTCTGGTACTACTGCTTTAGCCTTTCGTTTTCGTTCTTCCTGAATAGCCTGCTCTTCAGTTTTCTTCCGAACACGCACTAGCTTTATCTTTGACGATCCCTGTCCCTCTACTTCCTCAACGTCGCCTTCCAAGTCTAACGCTCGCGTCTTAATCGCAGCAGGCGGTACAGCAGCCACGGGAGTACCAATACGAATGCGACGAGGTACCGTATCGGCTACTGATTCCTTCAACCCAGAGAGCTTGCCCCTACTCTTTTCTGACCAACTAGTCATCCGATCACGCCAGCCTTTGCGGGGTTCTGTTATAACAGATCCGCTCTCTGCGGCCTGTTCCTTCTCTTCTGCTTTAACAACAGCTTCCTGTACTGCTTGTTCGCGGGCCTCTGCTTTCGCTTCTTTCCGCTCTTTGCGGTCATGCCACCACTGCTTGGTGTTAGCTGTGCTGTTTTTCACAACATGAGGAATAACGGCAGCACGGTTTTTAAATAGCTGTATTCCTTTCCTATTAGGAGTCAGTTCTACCTCTTTCTTTGGCTTTGTTGTGGCTGATTGTCGAACTTCCTGAGAAAACTGGATTCGGCGCAGCCGCATTGTGACTCGCGATACCACCAAAACAATCCCCCCTAAGGATCCGAACAAAAACAATGGTGGTAATACGTCGTAAAGCATGCACGCTCAACCTGAACAAAATATGTGTTTAAAAACAGCTCTTGCAGGCACATGTTTCATTGAACCTGAAGAATGAGGTATACCAACTGAAGGATACTCACTACTGACTTCGAAAGGGCGGCGAAAGCTGTCATTACGTATGTTATCAGTAAATATTAGGGCCGCCAAGGCGAATTGAGATGATTTTTGAACAGGATTTCACTAAATGGGACTATATATACAAATCGACCGGCTCTATTTCGTGCCGGTCGATTATATGACTCTTAAGTAAGGAGGCTTAGAGCGCTACGCGAGTAAACTCTTTAACGGTGACATTCTCTCCTAGCTCATGAATAGCCTCATTAATTACATCCTGGACAGTCTTCTTTGGATCCTTGACA
This sequence comes from Candidatus Anderseniibacteriota bacterium, assembly GCA_040881505.1. Lineage (GTDB taxonomy): Bacteria > Patescibacteriota > Andersenbacteria > UBA10190 > UBA10190 > JBBEDC01. The sequence continues at coordinate 4,009 of JBBEDC010000055.1, read as the reverse complement.
TAGGGCTGGGTAAGCAGCGCACGCTCTTCACGGAACTTTTTCAGTTTGCCTTCGATAATTTTTTCCTGCATTTCAGCCGGTTTATCGGCAACCTGCTTTTGAGCTAATTCACGCTCCTGAACTAGCTCCGCCTCAGGAACATCATCAGGACTCACTACAAGCGGGTCCATAGCCGCCACATGCATGGCAATACTACGAGCTAGCTCCTGGAACTTGTCATTGCGGGCAACAAAGTCTGTTTCGCACAGAAGTCCCACTAAAACAGCGAGCTTATTATTACTGTGAATATATGCTCCAACCACACCTTCATGAGTGAGTCGATCAGCTTTCTTGGCAGCCTTTGCTTTTCCACGCTCACGCAGCCAGCCAATTGCCTTCTCCATATCCCCGTCCGCAGACGTCAGCGCCTCCTTGGCATCCACTACGCCCGCACCCGTACGAGATCGAAGTTCTTTTATTTGCTCCATTGTAATAGCCATAGTTATCCCTGGATTATGATTTAATACTTACGCAGAAGCTTTTTCAGCACTCTCGGTATCTTCTGCCTTCTCTTTTAGTGTACCAGATAGGTCAAGCGTCTTGCCGCGAGCTTTCAGGATAGCTTCTGCTAACACTTTCGTAATCAGGTCGATAGAGCGTACAGCATCGTCATTACCCGGGATTGGATAATCGACCTGCTCAGGATCCGCGTTCGTATCGGTTAAACCAATTACTGGGATGCCAACGCGGATGGCTTCCCGAACGGCAATCTTTTCATCATGAGCACCGATCACTACAACAGCGGCTGGAAGCGTTTTGAGACTCTTGATGCCTTCGAGCACTCCCTCTAGGCGCCCGATTTCCTTCTGGTGTACAGCGCGTTCTTTCTTAGTCATTTTAGTCATCGTTGAGCTTCCGGAAATGCGCTTGAGCTCATCAAGCTTCTCGATACTTTTTAGGATAGTTGAAAAGTTAGTTAGCGTTCCGCCCAACCATCTCTGAGTAACATATGGTTGGCCAGCTGCTTCGGCATACTTACGGACGATAGCCCGTGCCTGGCGCTTGGTACCAACAAACAGTAATTCATTCGAAGGCGTACTTGCCACCTTATACGCAAACTCCGCAGCTGCCTTTAGGTGCTCGAGCGTCTGTTCGAGATCAACGATTGCAACACGGTTTCGCTGCATAAAAATATATTGCTCCATTTTCGGATTGCGCTTGCTGCGTTCGTGTCCGAAGTGGACCCCTGCTTCGAGCAGAGTTACAAGCTCTGGCAGAATATTCGCCAGATCTGGCTTTTTTGTTACTTCTTTTTTCTCTGACATAGTTATGTTTCTCCTTGTGCCTCCCCAGAAGATATTTGCCGTACTCTCCCGTTACTTGCTGCTGATAGCAAGAGGAGTGGGAATCCGCCTCGATTATGCATCGGACGGGACGGGCCATCTAGCTGGGTGGGTAGTTAAAAATGAATGAACCGCGCAAAAGCGGCGTAGGCCCCACAATACGACAGATGCTTGCAAAAATCAAGCAATCCAGCTATGCTGGAAATTCGTATATTTCTATGAAACAAGCAATCCACCCAACTTATAACGATGAAGTAACAGTAACCTGCTCCTGCGGGAATACGTTCGTGACTGGCTCTACGGAGAGCGAGTTGAATGTTGAAGTCTGTTCTGCCTGCCATCCTTTCTATACCGGCAAGCAAAAACTGGTTGACGTAGCTGGACGAGTAGACAAATTCCGAAAGCGACAACAGGAAGCAAAAACCCTGAAAAGCGCCAGCACAGAGGGTCAAAAGAGCAAAAAGAAGAAGGACAAACAACAGGCAGACGAAACGGTAAAGCTAGGTTAGCTAGCTAGTTCCCACAAAAGCACCACGGTTTTCGTGGTGCTTTTTGCGTCTATCTATCCTATTGTTACTACATCCTATGAAATACCCTTCAATCGAACAACTTAAGGCTGACATCGACCATCTTACTGCTCAAATGGGCACCCCAGAAGCTATGAGGGACGGCAATAAAATGAGAGAGCTTTCGCACGACCTCAATCACAAACGAGCCCTATTCGAAGCCCTTGAAAAGCTGCAGCAAATAGAGCAAGAGCAGTCAGAGGCAAATACTATGGCTCAAAACGAAGACGAAGACCTTCAAGTAATGGCTGTCGAGGAACAGCAACGCCTTGCGGAAGAACATCTCACCATGGAAAACACCCTTCGTGGTCTTCTCATACCAGTAGACCCTCGAAACTCACGAGATGTTATCTTGGAAATCCGGGCTGGAGCCGGCGGTGAAGAAGCAGCCCTTTTTGCGGGCGAGCTTTTTCGAGCATATGCGCGATATGCAGAAATTCATAATTGGAAGATAGCCCTGGTCAGCCAATCATTTAGTGAACAAGGAGGATTTAAAGAAATTGTGGCTGAAATATCTGGTGAACAAGTATTTGGTACAATCAAATACGAGCGTGGCGTACACCGAGTCCAGCGTGTTCCGGAGACTGAGAAGCAGGGGCGAACCCACACATCCACTGTTACCGTTGCAGTGATGCCACAAGCGGAAGAAGTGGATCTGGAAATTAAGCCAGAGGATTTGCGGATTGATACCTATCGAGCAAGTGGCGCCGGAGGCCAACATGTAAACAAAACTAGCTCCGCAATTCGCATCACGCATATTCCGAGCGGTCTTGTTGTCGCCTGTCAGGAAGAGCGCAGCCAACACAAGAACAAACTCAAGGCAATGAGCCTGCTCCGTGCTCGCCTACTCGACGCTGAAGAGGAACGGCGCGCTACGCAGCAAGCGCAGGAGCGTCGTGGACAAATTGGAACAGGAGATCGATCTGAAAAGATTCGTACTTATAACTTCCCTCAAGACCGAATCACGGATCACCGCATTAAAGAATCTTGGAGTGGAATAGAGACAGTAATGGAAGGAGCCTTTGACCCTGTCTTCACTGCCCTAAAAAACGCTGAGCAGGAACTTCTCATGCAGCAAGCAAGCTGATCTAGAAATTACCGTGAAGCATCAACTGACAATTAGAGCAGTGGCACACGATGCTGTCGAGGAGTTAAGAGAAGTCTCTGATACCCCCCAGCTTGATGTGGAGTTTATTCTCCGCCACATACTGCCCGACGGCCTTCTTCCCCTTGCCGCTCATCAGTCAGAAGTTTTAGATGACGCTTTGTTGAGCTCCGTTCAGTCACTTCTAGCTGCCCGGAAGACAGGTAAGCCCTTGGCGTATGTGCTCGGTGAATGGGACTTCTACGGGCGCACTTTTCACATTGATGAGCGTGTCCTCGTCCCTCGCCCAACAACCGAACAGCTCGTTGATACAGCGTTGCCGCATATTCAGCAAATGGCACAGGAAACAAGGAAGCCAATTACCATTGCCGATATTGGAACCGGCAGCGGCTGTGTTGCGATCACGCTCTTGCTTGAAGCTCCTGACTATATACAACAAATATATGCTACCGATATTTCAAAGGATGCACTTTTGGTGGCGCGAAAAAATGCGGAGCGGCATAACGTATTAGAAAAGATTTCTTTCGTAACCGGGGACCTACTCTCTCCAATAGCTCCATTTAATATCGACCTACTCGTTTCAAACCCACCCTATGTTCCCACTGCTGAGCTTGAGCAAGCCGCATCCAACATCCACACAAACGGGTTAACCTTTGAGCCACGGATAGCCCTTGATGGCGGAAAGGATGGAAATGATGCAGTTCGAAAGCTCTTAGCTTCTCCTTTGCCGGCAATATTCGAGGGCAAAAACGGAGAAATATATCAGCATAATATCTAATAAAACAACGAAGGCAGTCTTTTCTGACTGCCTTCTTCCTCGAAAAAAGATTGGTTACTTGGCAGCCGCCTCGGGCTCAGCTGCGGCCTCCCCTTCTGCTGGTTCTTCCTTCTTCTCTTCGGTTCCTTCTACGCTTTCCACGTCCTCTTTCACTTCCTCAGCTAAGTCAGCGTCAATTTGTTCCTGAGTTTTTGGTTCCTGTACTAGGGCCACAACTTCTTCTGGCTCCTGGAGTACT
>JBBEDC010000054.1:0-11138 GCA_040881505.1 Candidatus Anderseniibacteriota bacterium | reverse complement strand
ATAATCCTGTTTTTTACATGATTAACGGAATGCGGTATGGGTTTTACGGAATTTCGGACGTATCATCTACGGCTGCTTTCACTATTGTGCTCACACTCGCAATAGTCTCACTCGGTCTGGTTTGGCAACTATTGCGAGTCGGATATAATCTCAAGACCTAACTTTGAACAACCTCCTCAGGTTGTCCGAAAATATATACGTAGCATCTCCTGAGCGAAGTCAAAAACTCATTTTGTTGGCACTGTCGCACTCCTTCCAAGCTTCACTCCTGTCATTTTTTAAGCTCGCTAATTTCAAATAAGTGCCCATCGGGATCTCTAAAAAACGCCCTGATTTCATATTCGTGATCCACCGGTTCGGTTAAAAATATCGCTCCACGACGCATTAACTCTTTGTATACGCCTTGGCAGTCCGCAACCCTAATCGTGAAAGAATGGTCAACCTTGGTATGATCTTCAGATACTTGCATTCGTACATCGGGCTTGTCTTCTGTTGGGCCACCTTCCTCTACGAGCAATAGCCAATTATTCAAAAACTTCAAGACAACGGAACTTCTGTATTCGCCATGCAATGAAGCGCCAAGAATGTTCGTGTACCAGTTTTTCGACTCTGCCGTGTCTTTAACAACTAGTATATGGGTGAGTTCCGCCTTAGTTTCCGGGAAATCCATGACTCGATACTACCATACGTGGGTTAACTTCTAATTCGAAAATGATTGGTTTTTATTTCGCCTTATGATACAAAACACCCAATGACCAGCTCCAAAGACGATGAGGTGTTAGATCTCGTAAATGAACAAGACGAAGTTATTGGAGAGGTCCTTAAAGTAAAGGCAAACCAAGATCCTTCTTTGTGGCACAGAGAAGTGGCTGTTCTGTTGTTTGATACAGATAATAGATTGTTATTACAGCAAAGAAGTAAGAAGAAAATAGTTCAGCCTGGAGTATGGTCAGTCAGCTGTGAGGGACATGTGACGAAGGGTATGGCTATTGAGAACGCGGCTCACATGGAGCTAAAAGAGGAGCTGGGAATTGATACAAGGCTTTTGTTTATAGAAAAAGCGTTGCTTAGAGCAGAAAATGAGACTCATTTTACGAATTGGTTTATCGGGAAGTATACCGGGGGAGAGATTGTGTTAGAGGAAGAAGAGGTGGAGCAGGCTGCATGGTTTGATAAAACGGAGTTTCGGGAGTTGATAAAAAGTGAAACTGCCTGCTCAAAGAGCCTCATTGAATATGGTGCCAGATTTTGGAATGGAGAATTTAGCGAATTTGTGAATCAGCTATAGATACGTGCTGGCACCTTTATAGGCACTCATACATACCTATCCCAATGAACTGCATTACAACATACTTTGTATAAATAGCAATATGAGGGGATATTGACAGAGAACCCTGACATACATACACTATTCATTGATCTTAGATCCCGCCACTCGCGGGGTTTTTGTGTTTATAGCTTAGATTTCGTCTATGAAAACATTGTTAGAAAAAGTCCAAAAAATTGAGACTGAGGCAACAAAGCTTGTTGAAAGCGCTGAAACTGCAGCAAAAAAAGAATTGGAGCAAATCCAAGGCTCTGAGGACACCGTTGTCGAAGATTTGCGTACAAAAGCAGAACGGAAAGCGCGCGCCATTGTAGGCGAGCACGTTCAATCTGCTCAAGAGGAAATCAACAAGATTAAGCAGGAACAAGCGCATTCTGTTGAGATGGTTCACTCGGCAGCTGAGCGTACCCGGAAAGACGCCCTCAAGAAGGCACATCAACTGTTTGAAGACGAGTACTTGAAGTAAGACACTCCCATGATTGCACCAATGGCCAAAATCCAAATTGCCGCACTCGAATCTGATCGAGAGGCCTTATTGCAATTCCTGCAAGAGGAAGAGGTGGTGCACGTCTCTGAAACACCGGTGGATATACCAGGTCCCGCTGGAGGAGACGAGTCAAAGACGGCATATCGGCTGGCTCGTGTTCAGTTTGTATTGGAATTCATTACCCGCATTCGATCTGAGCTGCACATGGAAGAAAAGCGCAGCTTTAAAAATATGTTTGCTGGAAAACCGGCTGCCGCCTTAGCTGAACTGGAAAAGACCTTTCAGGATTTACATATTGACGAACTCATTGAACAGACAGTCCACCTGAACGATCAACTGCTTGAAGCGCAGTCTCGTATTAATGCGCTAACCGAAGAAGAGAGCTCAGTCGCTCCCTGGAAAACGTTGACTGTCACTGGCGCCGACCAGGCCACCAGCCAGCCCGTTGTATACACCCTGATTGAAGCCGCCCTGCGAGATGAAGAGGCCTTTCGGACTACCTTAGCGGATATCCCAACGGCCATGTGGCAAGAAGTAGATCGAGACAGCTCGAACAAGGTTCCAGTAGTACGCGGAGAGGTGGTTGTACACCAGAAAGACGAAGCGACCCTGCGCGCCTTCCTGCAGCAAATCAATGCCAAAGAGATAACTCTTCCGCTCGCGACCGCAGAAACAGTAGCTGATAAGTTGAAGGCGATACAGAAGGAAATACAGCAGGAAGAAAAGCGCTACAAAGAGATCTTAAGAGAATCAAAAAAAGTAGTGAAGAAAGAACGAGAACTGCAATTTGCCTACGATGCGCTGTTGCACAAACAAGAGCGTGAGGTTGTTGAGCGTCACGTAGCATGCTCTCCCTTTACGCTTGTTTTAACCGGCTGGGTTCCCAAGAATTGGGTGCAGGCACTGCGCACTCGCATTGAACAGACGTTTCCCTCCGCAGCCCTGGAAGAGATTATGATTTCCGAAGGTGATAAGCCGCCAGTTGCCCTGCATAACTCTCGCTTCATGCAGCCATTTGAAGCCGTCACGAATATTTACGGTAAGCCTGCGTACAATGAGCTGGATCCTAGCGGCGCCCTGTCATTATTCTTCCTAATCTCCTTTGGCTTAGCTCTTACTGATGCCGGATACGGGCTAGTGATGATGGCCGGAACATTTGCTGCTGACCGATTCTTCCGTCTCAAGCGCGAGATGCGCAAGATGGTGCGCCTGCTATTCTACGCCGGATTCTTTACCTTTATTCTTGGAGCCCTTACCGGGGGTTGGTTCGGTATCGACCTTGCAGCCCTTGCCGACGGGCCGGTAAAAAAATTCCTGCTTGATATCCAGCTTATTAACCCAATTCAAGACCCGCTCAAACTGCTCGGTGTTGCGTTCGCGATTGGTATCGTACAGCTGCTATTTGCCTGGGTTATGCGCGCCAGACACAACTGGAACATGAACCAGAAGATGAACATTATCCTCGATGATATTCCGTGGATTACAATGGTCATCCTGATCCTAGCTTGGGCGGGAGCAAAGCTGGGCATTGTCTTTGTCGAAGCAGTATTAGTTCTCAAGTGGGCGGCGGTTATCAATGCGATATTTTTGGTCTTAACACAGGGCCGCAGTTTCAAGAATCCATTTTTGAAACTTGGTGCCGGAGCAATCAGTTTGTACGGACTTATCAGTTTTATGAGTGATACCTTAAGCTATTCACGTCTGCTGGCACTAGGCCTGGCAACGGGGATTATTGGCCTGGTGGTGAATTTAATCGCCTCCATGGTTTCTTCCAGTATCCCGGTTGTTGGTTTTGTGTTAGCTGGGGTGGTGCTCTTGGTTGGACACGTGTTCAATCTCGGGATTAACGCACTGGGTGCGTTTATTCACTCTGGCCGTCTCCAATTCGTCGAATTTTTTCCAAAATTCATCGAAGGTGGAGGAGTGCCTTACAAACCCCTTGGGCGTGTCAGCAAATATGTTGATAATCCCAAGGAGTTTGAGATAAATTCTTAATTTATTAATTATTCATAACTATCTATGCCATACGGATTAATGCTCGCAATCCTCGGAGCTGCCATCGCAGCCGCTCTTGCAGGAATGGGATCTATTTTCGGAGTTCGCACTGTTGGACAAGCAAGTTCAGGTGTTGTTGCCGAGGATCCTGATAAGTTCGGTAAAGTGCTGCTTTTGACAGCTTTGCCAGGTTCACAGGGAATTTACGGCTTTCTAGCCGCCGTTATTATCGCTAATAAGATCGGGTTGCTCGCCGGAGCCCCTATCGACAGTATCGAAGTTGCTCACGGTTTGCAGATCCTGGTGGCTGCATTGCCAGTCGGTATCGCCGGTTTGTTCTCCGGTATGTACCAGGGACGAGTTGCAGCTAGTGCCGTAAACATTGTGGCTAAAAAGCCTGATGCTGCCGGTAAAGGAGTAATTCTAGCGGCAATCGTGGAAACGTACGCGGTTCTCGGATTGCTGGTAACTATCCTGCTCGTAAACGGTCTGACATTCTAATTCCTTGATTGATGTCATTTGAATCGTTACAAGAAGCTATTCTCACCGAAGCCCGTCAGCGAGCCAGTCGTGTTCAGGCTGAAATCAGCCAGCGCAGCGAAGCGGAAAAGCAGCGCATCACTGATCGCGCCATGGCGATGGAAGAAGCGATTATCTCTGAGGCTCAAGCCGAGGGTGAGAAGCAAGCTCGTAGAGCTCGCCAGGAAGCAGAGCTGTCTGGTCGTGCTTTGGTATTGAACGCCAAGCAGGAAGAACTCGATGCCACGAAAGCTGCTTTAGCTGAAGAGTTGACCGCAAGTAATAGCAAAGAATTGCTCGCGAGGTTGCTATCTCTTGTTCCAAAAACAGCCGGGACGATTGTGCCGGGTGAAAAAAGCGCTGATGAATTACGTAAGTTGGTCAAAGGTGACCACAAGCTGGCGGAAAAAACCCTTAAGGGTCAGGCCGGATTTGTGTTTCGCTCTTCTGACAGCGAGCTGAATTTGACTATCGAACACCTGGTCAACCAACTGTTCATCAAGCATCGGGCTGCCTTAGCGAAGATGCTTTTCTCGTAAAAAACATCAATGCCTAAAGTTGACGCACCATACATTATCGGAGTCATCCGCGAGAAAGAAAAAGGTCTTCTCGGGACGGATGAATACACCCGCATTATTGGCGCGCCAACGGCTCAGGAGGCAGTCCGCGCTTTAGCTGATACGCCGTACGGCATTCATTTAGAGCAGGCAGCAACGCCTTTTGCGGCGTTAGAGGCTCATCTGTATGAAGAGCTGACGTGGCTACAGGAAGTGGTCTCAGACGAACGGGTCCTGCAGTTTATATCAGCCAGACATGACGGACTGCGTATAGCCTCAGCCTTCATGCACTACATGGCCGGCAAATCCAAAGACGGCCTTGAGCGCAGTCTTTCATCTATTCCGGTGAACGCCCTAACCAGTGTTATCTGGGAGGATGCCGGCTACGAGGAACTGCCCCATATATGGCGCGACTTTATCCGCGAAGAAAAAGAGCGCGCCCAGCAAGAGGGATGGAGTAAGAAAGACATGCTACTGCGCGTTAAAGAGAAGACAATTGCTGTCATGCAAGAATTAGCGTTCACGCCGCTGATGCGTGAGGTAGCTCAAGTGACGCGAGAGCGCTTGGACTTTGAAGCCGGTATGCGTTCTACAACCGCCGATAGTGCTCCGGCAGCTGCTAACGCTCCGCTCTGGGCAAGCGAGGCAGCCATTGAAGCAGTGGAGCAAGGGGTAGGTGCCACAGCATACGAGTATGCATTTGATGCAACCCTTATAGACGGCATCCGCACCCAGCGCGCCACTCCAACCGGCTATGATCCGATTATCGCTTACTGGATGGCCAAGGAAATTGAAGCCCGTACGCTTCGCTTAATTCTTTCAGCCAAGCTTGGCGGACTGCCGCAGCAGACTCTGCACAGTTTAGTCCGTCCGCTCTACCTTGCCGCATAACTTCATATATATGGCTACTCGAAATACAAACATCGCATATATCGGACCAGTTGGTGCTGGCTTTGGGTTTCAACTCACTGGCATCACGGTATTTGAGTCAGCTTCTGCGGACGAGATGTTGGAAACACTTCGACGTCTGGTCCGTGAGGCGGACTTCGGCATTATCTTTGTCGACGAAGGCCTGGCAGGGCCTCACCTGGAAGCAGTGGGTAAGCTGAACGCAGCGCCCCTGCCAGCCATAATCCTGCTGCCCAATCCGGCGAATCCTCAGAACGTTGCGGCCCAAAACCTGCAACAGCTGATGGTGCGCGCAATTGGATCAGATATCTTTGAATCTAAATAACTAATATACTCCCTTAACGTTAACTCTATGGCTCAAGAAGGAATCATTCAAAAAGTCGCCGGGCCCTTGGTAGTCGCCAAGAAGATGCTCGGTGCAAAGGTACTCGACGTTGTCAGCGTCGGACCTCAAAAGCTCGTTGGTGAAATCATCGAGCTGGAAGGCGATAGTGCCTCAATTCAGGTATACGAAGAGACATCAGGTTTAACACCGGGAGATCCGGTGATCTCTACCGGACAGCAGTTATCCCTTACTATGGGCCCTGGCATGCTTGGCGCTATTTATGACGGTATCCAACGGCCGCTTGATGTGATCAAAGCCCAAAGCGGCGCCTTTATTGCCCGCGGTATGGACGTACCGCCGTTAAACACCGAAACCAAGTGGGCGTTTACGTCAGTGGCTAAAGAAGGGGATACAGTCACCGGCGGGGATATTCTGGGTACTGTCTTAGAAGGCGTCATCGAGCTCAAAATTATGGTGCCGCCAACTATTTCCGGAACCATCACTGCCATTGAGTCGGGAGAGTACACCATTGAAGATACTGTCGCGGAGCTCAAAGACGATAAGGGGAAAACGCACAAGCTAACACTAGTGCAAAAGTGGCCGATCCGTATTCCACGCCCTGTAAAGAAAAAACTGTTGCCGGTAAAACCGCTCATAACCGGACAGCGCGTTATTGATACTTTTTTCCCCGTTGCCAAAGGCGGTACTGCCGCTATTCCCGGACCGTTCGGATCCGGAAAGTCCGTCACCCAGCAGCAGCTGGCCAAATGGGCAGATGCTGACATTATCGTTTACATCGGCTGCGGCGAACGAGGAAACGAGATGACTGACGTATTACTTGAGTTCCCGGAGCTGGAAGATCCGAAGACCGGACAATCTCTGATGAAACGGACCATTCTGATCGCTAATACCTCAAACATGCCGGTAGCGGCTCGTGAAGCGTCCGTATATACCGGAATGACGATTGCTGAATACTACCGCGACATGGGCTACTCCGTGGCGCTCATGGCTGACTCTACTTCCCGCTGGGCCGAAGCGCTGCGCGAGATGTCCGGACGCTTGGAAGAGATGCCGGGAGATGAAGGGTATCCGGCATATCTCGGTTCCCGCACCGCCCAGTTTTATGAACGCGCAGGAATTGTGAAAACATTAGGATCAGATGATCGGGAAGGATCTTTAACCGCCATTGGCGCGGTGTCGCCCCCGGGAGGAGATCTGTCTGAACCGGTAACGCAGAATACGCTGTCGGTAGTGAAAGTCTTCTGGGGCCTAGAAGAGCGCCTGGCGTACCGACGTCACTACCCGGCGATTAACTGGCTGACCAGCTACACCCTGTACTTCGACCAGCTGTCTTCCTTCTTTGAACAAGAAGCAGGCTCTGGTTGGGAAGAGATGCGCACCGAAGCGATGAATATTCTCCAGCAGGAAGCGGCCTTAGAGGAAATCGTGCGTCTAGTCGGCGTCGAGGCGCTGTCGAAGCAGGAACAGTTAACGCTGCACATCGCCCGCATACTGCGTGAAGATTACCTGCAGCAGAACGCCTTCGACAAAGTTGATACGTATACGTCGCTGCATAAGCAGTATCGTCTAATGGCCTTGATTTTGCGTCTGTACCACTTGGCTAGCGAACGTCTGAAGGCGGTAGACTTCGATATGAATGATTTTCTGAATATCGATGTCGTTCCTGCTATTGCCCAAGCCAAGTACATTCCGGAAGATGAAGTGGATAGCAAGTACGACGAGCTGGAGCGACAAATGGCGGATCAAGTCCAGTCGCTTACTGGGGAGGCTACGGCGCGGACTACAGAAGAGAAAGTGGCTGCTTAAATAACGGAAACTACACACTATGTTAAAAGAATATAAAACAACAACTGAAATCACCGGACCACTCCTCATTTGCGAGGGCGTGGAAGGGGCTTCATATGACGAATTAGTTGAAGTAGAGCTGGCTTCCGGCGAGAAACGCCGAGGGAAAGTACTAGAAATTGACGGCGACCGTGCCGTTATCCAGATGTTCGAAGGAACAGCAGGTTTAGATATTCCAAACACGAAAGTCCGTTTCCAGGGAGACGTGTTAAAGCTGCCTGTATCCAATGATCTCTTGGGCCGTACCTTCTCTGGTGCAGGGCGCCCGATCGACGGACAACCTGACATTATTCCCGACGAAGAGCGAGATATTAATGGTGCCCCGGTGAACCCGGCTGCTCGAGCCTATCCTGATGACTTCATTCAAACCGGTATTTCAACTATCGATGGAATGAATACGCTGGTGTTGGGCCAGAAGCTACCAATCTTCTCCGGTGCCGGCTTGCCGCACTCGCAGCTCGCCGCACAGATCGCCCGACAAGCGTCAGTGCCGTCTGCCTCCGGTAAGGTAAACTTCGCCGTCGTCTTTGCCGCCATGGGTATTACCTTTGAAGAGGCTGAGTTCTTCATCAATGACTTTACAACTCAAGGGGCGATTGAACGATCAGTACTGTTCATCAACTTAGCTGATGATCCGGCCGTGGAGCGTATTGCCACCCCGCGTATGGCCTTAACAGCTGCTGAGTACCTGGCATTCGAGAAGAACATGCACGTGCTTGTGATCATGACCGACATGACCAAGTACGCTGAAGCCTTGCGTGAGGTTAGCTCGGCTCGAAAAGAAGTGCCTGGCCGACGCGGATATCCTGGATATCTATACTCCGACCTGGCGACGTTGTACGAGCGAGCCGGACGTATTCAGGGAGAAGAAGGATCGATTACGCAGCTGCCGATCCTGTCGATGCCGGAAGATGATAAGACGCATCCGATTCCAGATCTAACCGGCTACATTACCGAAGGGCAGATTGTATTGGCGCGTGACTTACATCAAAAGGGTATCTATCCACCTGTGCAGGTATTAGGATCTCTGTCGCGTCTGATGCCGAAGGGTATCGGTGAAGGTAAGACACGGGATGATCACAGTGGCGTGGCTAATCAGTTATTTGCCTCCTACGCTCGCGGGCAGGAAGTTAGAGAGCTCGCTACCATCTTAGGTGAGGCGGCGCTGTCTGATACTGACAAGAAGTATTTGGCGTTCGTGGATCGATTCGAGAAAGAGTTTGTACAACAGGGGCACGAGGAAAACCGAACGATTGAAGATACGCTTTCAATCGGCTGGAAGCTATTGTCGATCTTGCCGAAGAATGAGCTCAAACGCGTGAAGCCCGAACAGATCGAAAAGTACGGGACGACTGTTGAAGAGAAAATTACGGCTTAACTATGGCTCAGCGCGTTAACCCAACCAGAATGGAACTGCTGCGTTTGAAGAAGCGCAGCAAGCTGGCCCAGAAAGGCCACAAGCTTTTGAAAGACAAGCGCGACGGCTTGATGCAGGAGTTTTTGAAAATCATCCGGCAGGCTAAAGAGCTGCGCGAACGGGTTGATACGCTGTTAGCGCAAAGTATGCAGCATTTTGTATTAGCGCAGGGGTCCATGCTGCCACAAGCTGTTGAGATGCTCAAAAACATGGAGCTGTACAACGTCTCTCTTAACGTAGAAGAGAAGAACGTTATGGGTGTTCGTATTCCGCAGTTCGAAGTGAACTTACAGGAAAGCGGGGAGCAGTACAGTGTGTGGGAAACCAGCGCTGAGCTTGATATTGCGATGGAGTCATTTAAGGAATTATTACCTTTACTATTACAGCTGGCGACGATAGAGAAGTCAGCGGAGCTGTTAGCGCAGGAAATTGAGACGACACGACGACGCGTGAATGCGTTGGAGTACGTGTTGATCCCGCAGCTAAAGACAACAATCAAATATATCCGCATGAAGCTGGATGAGCAGGAACGAGCGTCGATTATTACCTCCATTGCCTTGAAAGACAAGATTGGATAGGGTCTTGGTATAGTGGCAAGCTGTTTCCGATTTTGATATAGTATACCTCGATGAACAAGAACCTCGATCCAAACAGTCCAGGATACACGAATGCTATTCTTGAAGACGTTAATGACAAGTTTCAAGTCCTCGTCGAAGGCCAAAGTTCCATTAATGAGAGGCTGGACCGGAATACAGAATTACTAAACACAACCTTTGAAGAAGTTGGGAAGCTGCGTGTTGATGTCGATGCGCTTAAGATAGGATTTACTGACTTAAAAAAAGAAACGGGTGGCTTAAAACAGGAAACGAAAGAGCTGAGGGAAGAAATGCATGGACTCAAAGGAGAAGTCAAAGAGTTAAAAGAGGAAGTACGTGATAACAAGGTGCGGATAGATAAAGTCGAATCTCGGTAACAACTCTCCACGAGAATAAAGGTACCTGACACCTCTATTCTCATTGCCCTGAAGGACAAGATTGGGTAGGGTTTAGCATATGAGACACATTGTCTCTATCTGCACATTCAACCAGGTTTGAAACAGCAAGTGCCGCTATTCATCGCAACGCTGAGCTGGCTAGTGTGAGCCTCGCGTCTCTGTCTGGACACGAGCTTTCTCTGACCAGCTCAAGGAATAAGCTCATGGCTTCAACCGATCGATCCATTTACACGCTCTGCAAATGGACACAAGCACTTGCAGTAGGCACTTGGATCTTCTGGCTCACCACCGATGGCTGGTTAACTCAGAGTCAGTCAACCATTGTCGCGGAAGCCTGTCTTGTGGTCGCCTTGCTTGCGGTCTTCTTCACAGCCTTTGCCTCGCTGCTCGCGTTTGCCGAGCACTCCCGCCAACGCGGCGATAAGAAGACAGAAGATGTCGTCACATACTCTATTGGCGACCCCGTACGCTTCAGTGAGGCTGAAAAGCAGCTCAAGTGGGTCCCAGTGCACTGCACGAAGATGGTTCATGGAAAGAAAGAAGAGTGGACCATCAACGTGCTGCAGTTTCCTGAGCACATGCTGAATCCCAAGGACTAGCCTACCCAGTTTCCTTAGGAGCATTTCAATGCCCGACTTTGAAAGCGAACAGGAGCTGCGAGAATTCTTTCAGCGAGCGAAGTCAACTGCCAAGACGTTCACTCCCGAGGAAGTCAGAGAGCTGGAGCTCCGACTGTTTGAGA
>JBBEDC010000053.1:6353-11598 GCA_040881505.1 Candidatus Anderseniibacteriota bacterium | reverse complement strand
GGATAGATTCCTGGGTTTCTCGCAAAGCCAAATCATTAATTGTAATTTGTTCTCCAGTGTCTGCTCTACTAAAACGTCTTTCTCCAGCTAGCCAGCCCGATTCTATCAAATCAGACAACTTCGGTCGCTGGTCAGTGCGCATCTCAACGGCACGTGATAGCTGCGAGAGGGCAAGAACCGGAACCTTCAATTCCAAAGCTAATTTTTTCAGTCCTCGGGAAATATCTGATACTTCCTGCACTCGGTTATCCTTGTACCGACTTGATTCCATTAACTGCAGGTAGTCGATAATGAGCAGATCAAGTCCGTGTTCTGCCTGCATGCGGCGCGCCATCGTGCGCATACCCATAATGTTGGCCGAAGCATGATCATCGATAAATATCGACGCTTGAGACAGCTCACTCATTGCAGAACCCAGACGAGCAAAGTCATCAAACTCGCCGCCTTGTTCGAGTTTGCCGGTACGCAAGCGCCACAGATCAACATGAGCGTGTGAAGCCAACATACGATCTACGAGCTGATCCTTACTCATTTCCAAGCTGAATATTCCTACCTTAGCTCCTTCGAGTCCGGCAGCCCGGGCAAAGTCCAGCGCCAGCGCTGTTTTACCAACGCTCGGTCGAGCTGCAAGAATAATCAGGTCAGATCGCTGCCAGCCAGCCATTTTTGCATCAAGGCCGGAAAAGCCGGTGGGAACACCGCGCAAACCGCCGTCTCCTTTATGCAGTAAATCAATACGGGTAAAAGCTTCTTCAAGTACGTCAGCAATTTTCGAGAAGTGTTCATGCTTGTGCCCTTGTGATACTTCAAACAGCTTTTTTTCTGCATCATCCATGACCACGTCAATGTCTTCAGCTTCATCAAATCCCATTTCGGAAATATCAGAAGCAGCAGAGATCAACCGGCGGCGGGTTGAGGCTTTCTGAACAATACGAGCATAGTGGATGACATTGCCGGCGGTAGGAACGACAGTCGCAAGGTGTGTTACGGCGGATTCCCCACCTATATCCTCTAAGCGTTTTTGTTCTTTTAGGCGAGCGGCAACCGAAACAACATCAATTGCGTCCCCTTTGGTATAGAGGTGAATGATAGCTTCGTAGATTTTTGCGTGCTTGCTTTGGTAGAAGTCTTGTGCAGTTAGCCAGTCGGCAATTTTAACAATTGCATCCTTATCAATAAGGAGGCTACCTAAAACAGACTCCTCCGCATCAATATTGTGCGGGGGGACGCGAATGTCACTTCCTTTTCGAGCAGCCTTTGGCATACGACCTCGTTAATGTGATAGCGAATTTCACTATACCGCTATCTGTTCGCTTGGGGGAGAGGATATCGTGTGGATAAAGAAAACCGACCTTGAGGCGGGCCGGGAAAGGGGTTAAGTACAATCGTTTACCGGAACCATTGTGCTTCCACAGGCGCTGCATCGCACAGCCCTGGTGCCGGAAGCCACCGTCTGGCGTGGACGTGATTCATTCGCTGGACATCGGTAGCGAATGTGAACACGCCGGATCACTCCGTTGAGTCGGTCGGGCGGGGGAGTTCGGTAGTAACCCACGACCAATTCTTTCTTCTAGGAGAGAACATCCTTACTTCCAAGTAAGGAATCGATAGAGAGAATATAAACAATTGAACCGTTATTGCAACTTAATGATACGAGGTCCACTTGAAGCATCTTCTACTCGATATCCTTGGGCTTCGATTTGAACTCGCAGTACGTCAGCTCTCGCAAAATCCTTATCAACCCGCGCCTGTTCACGTTGATCAGCAAGCTCTCGTACCTCTTCTGGAATAACCTCCGCATCAAGCTCTCGTACTAGAGGCTCTAGAATACCGACAACCTCATCCATTGATTGCAATGTGCCGTACATCTGCGCTAGCAAATCTACTCCCGCATTTTCCGCCACAGCGCTATTAGTCTTCCGAATGTATTCAGCGAATATAGCTGAAGCTTGAGGTGTATTGAGATCATCAGCTAGGACTGCTTTAAAAGATTCTAAAACAGTTTGATCCGGAGCAGCTGGAGTAATACCACGTTCTCGCAATTGCCGCAGAAGTTGTTGAATTGTTTCAAGATGTTCTTGCGCGGCCGATAAAGACTCCCAGCTAAAATCAACCTTGGTTCGGTAGTGGGTACCGAATACAAATAATCGGAAAGCGAGAGGGGAGAAGCCATGCTCTACAACGGTATCTAGGGTAATGAGTTTACCTTCGCGCTTAGCCATCTTTTCTCCTCCGATCTGCAAATGTCGGTTATGCATCCAGTAGCGGGCAAATGGCTTCCCTAAAGCCGCCTCTGATTGAGCGATCTCATTTTCATGATGCGGAAATCGGTTATCCTCACCGCCCGTATGGATATCGATTGGAGCTGATAGATATGCCAGGCTCATAGCAGAACACTCTATATGCCAGCCGGGATACCCAACGCCCCACGGAGAATCCCATTTTTGCAGATGAGCATCATCTTTAATCCATAAGGCAAAGTCAGCTGGGTGCTTTTTTTCTTCCCGCACGTCCACTCGATGTCCGGGATCAATTTTCTCCAGCGTATTGCCAGATAGCTTGCCGTAATCAGGAAAGGATTGAACATCGAAGTATATGCCGGTAGCAGTTTCGTAAGCGTGTCCTTTTTCAATCAACTCGATAGTGAGCTTCTGCATCTGATCAATATGCTCGGTTGCGCGGGGATAGAGATGGGCGGACTGTATATTGATTGTTTTAAGATCCGACAAAAAGAGTTTGATTTGTTTGTTCGCAATATCAACAGGAGTAGCCTTCTGAGCCCTGGCTTCCTTTTCCATCTTATCCTCTCCGGCGTCGATATCATCTTCGGTCAGATGCCCCACATCAGTAATATTGGTGATTTCACGCACCTCATACCCAAGGTATTCTAGGCTACGGCGCAAAAAGTCGGAGAACAGAAAGCGCCGCATATTGCCGATATGTTGGCGTTTGTAGACCGTCGGCCCACAGTTATATATCGATACCTTACCGGGATTGACCGGCTCGAATTGCTCGAGCTGGCGAGTTAACGAGTTGTACACATGAAGCTTAGTCATAGTCAGGTACCCTTATCATAGGGTAGTATCCAGTTCATTCCAATTTTCAGATAGAGGAGTCCGTACCCATGAAGGAACACCTCAGTGTCGATTTCGACGGAGTGGTGGGGCACTATGAAGAAGAGAGGTACTTTGAATGGCTCGAGAAGGGAGGATATCCAGAGCTCGGCCGGGTCAATGTCGACCGGGCAGTGTTTTCTCAGGCGCACAACTGGGAGCAGGCAACGGGCTGCACATCAGCACAGCTTACCCCGGCATTTGCACGCTTCATTCTTGCCAACCAGCACCTCCAAAAAACTATTCCAGGCGCACGGGAGGCGTTGATCGAGATCAATCGGTATGGATACCTGCATCTGCTGACTGCTCGGGGGAAAGTCCTTCAGCAGACAACCCAGAACTTTTTGACACGTCACTGTTTGGGCGTGCCTTTCCTGTCGTACAACTGGGACTCTTACGGCAAGAAGGCCGATCCGATTTTGGAGCACAGCATTCGAATCCACATTGAAGACTGTGCGCAGGAAACGAAGGCGATTTTGGAGCAGATCGGCGACCGGTCTGATATCCTGATCATTCAGTTTCCCTCCTTCCGGGGCCCAACGCAGGAGACCATCGCTGACGATCGGGTATATCGCCTGGAAGCATGTGATCAGGTGCGGTGCCTCTATCTGCGCGAGCAGCTGTGGCAGCTCGCCTGGAAGGAAATTCGGGCCATCGTGCCGGACCTTCTGGCTCCGGCCTTGGCCTAGCGCATCACCCCTCGAGAACTCGAGGGATTTTTTTACAAAACGCGCCGGCGCTTGGCGCGCAAGAAGATAAGGGCTAGCAACATAATTAACAGTACAAGCCCTCCCCAGAACAACCCTCTGGTAAAGAAATTGCTCGAGCTGTAGGGATTAGTTAACACTAAGACAGGGATAGCAATAATTGAGTATACCGACAGTAAGCGCAGCAGCGCATTCTCTTTGTACTGCAACAACGAATCGTTCGTATCCCGCAGCTCCTTCGTGCTGTCGTGAAGCGCTTCTAGAGCATCCCACATTTGTTCAAGCTGGCCGCTGAGACGCTGCCACTGAGCCTGTATGTCTTCTGGAAAATCGTTTGAAGAAAGGTTGGAGAAAATAGTGATCTGGGGACGGATAATGCGACGGAAGTCCAGTACATCGCGAGCTAGGACAGCGATCTCTTCTACCATTTTCCGTTCATTCCCATGGAAGACAGCATCTTCGGCAATCTCAATATGTTTAATGAGTCTTGCTATCTTCCGGAATGAACTGTTATTGAGCAGGCTGATAATGTACAACGTTAAGCTCAGTGCGTTATCGCCAAATAACTCCATGTGCTTATCGGAATTACTTTCAAATTCCTGTAGAATTTTTTGAATCGTTACGATGTGGTCGTACTGCAAAGTAAATATCTTATTTTCTTTGACGACAAAGTAGAGCGGAGCGGCACTGGTAACCCGCAGCTTCTTGTCAAACACCGGCACGTGAATGAGCATCAGGATGTAATCAGCGCGAACTGTTACCTCCGGCCGCTGGTGGTCGTGCATGATAAATTCGGCGTCAAGCGTTGACAGGTTTGTGTCGCGGATAAATGCGGCCAGCTCGTTATTATCCGGTCGTTCCAGATTGTGCCACGTCACCCCTCCCACCTCCACGCGTTGCTCCATATCAAATATGATACTATAAATTCGTGACTCGGACCTATACTCTTCGTAGCATTCTTCTGCCAACCACAATGTTTGCGCTCGTTGCGTTAGGTGGTTGTTCACGCACGACACCTACCGCTCCGCCCGGAGGAGTATATATGTCCACTAGCGCTGGCGCGAACTTTGAGCAGTCGGTTCAGATAGAGACACAACCCGGAGAATACATCGCGCAGTTTTCTCTTTTTGATATCTTTCGTGTTCCTGATGATCCGCAAACGATATATATCGCTGCCGGCAGCGAAGGTGTCGTAAAAAGCAGTGACGCCGGCCAGAGCTGGCGGGTTATTGTTACACCCTTAAGTCGGGCAGTGGATGTAGTTGTGCTGGCTGATAAGACGATGGTGGTAGCGGGGATGGATGAGACCGGACAAGGACACATCATCCGCAGTCTTGATGACGGATTAAGCTGGCAACAGGTATTTACAATTCCCGTACCGGTTGATGACCGGCCGAAATTCCTTATCGGCTCTGATCCGGTTCC
>JBBEDC010000053.1:0-6253 GCA_040881505.1 Candidatus Anderseniibacteriota bacterium | reverse complement strand
GGTACCGGAGTTTATAAAAGATCCTTCACCCTTAGGGCGAGTGAGCGGAACGAAAGAGGTGTTTGACGTTGCATTTATTCCGCAATTCCCGGACGCACTCTTCGTTGGAGTAGAGGATGGGGCGGTGGTAACCCGGGACGGGGGAGAGAGCTGGCTTCAGCTCAGCGTACCGGTTGAGCTGACGCAGAAGTTCAACATCGTGCGCGTGGCTGTCAGCCCAACCAACCCCGATCGATTATTTGTAGCGGTTAATAGCGTGCTGTATCGCTCGGAAGACGGCGGTGCTACCTGGAATACCTTCTCATTTAACATAGCCAACTCAGTCGTATCCGAGATATCTATCAACCCACTCAATGCTTCACAGATGCTAGCGGTAATTCAACGCATTCAGAGCTAGAAGGGCCACTCTTTACAGGTGCTTAATGATGGCATATTGTTGGGTACACACTTTCGTACCCTCAACACTCCAAAAAGGGAGGCGCGCAATGTTGGTGGATTCGTTTTCAGTCATCACGCAGAACTTGGGAGAAGTTACGAAAACCTTGCGCCTTTCCCGTCGGCTCACCCAAGCAGAGTTTGCTGCCGAGCTTTCAAGGCGTTTGGGAAGGGGGATCGATCAATCCATGATCTCCAAAATGGAGTCAAATATTCGGGAAATTGGCGCTACCGAACTGCTCGCCATGCTTGACACACTCGGCTACGACTCAAAGTGCTTGATGGAAGTTGCATCCCAGCTTGAATTAGGCAAGGCGAAGATGCGGGCGTCGGTCGTCGAAGAGATTATCGATGATCCCTGCTTGTCATAGAGCTGGGTCATTAGTCGGTGTTCCTTACGCTCTTCAGTCACCACTGGAGAGCGTTTTTCTTAATTAATTAGGTTGACATACTCTCTAATCTCAATATTATAGGTATTAGCACTCTTGTGGCGAGAGTGCTAAATTTCTTACAGTATACAACACATGGAATATCGCTCCGCACATATTCTAAAAGGGCTTGTTGAAGAGTACATTCGTACCGCTAAACCAGTTGGTAGTACTAGCCTGTGCGAAGTGCTTCAATTGGACGTAAGCTCTGCTACGATTCGCAGCATATTGCGCGAGTTGGAAGACGAGGGATATATCGTCCAACCTCATACCTCTGCTGGTCGTATCCCCACTGACAAGGGATACCGTTACTACGTTGATAATCTTACGTTTCGCGGTCAGAGCAGCCAGCAATTACAACAGATAGCTGGACGACTAACAGCCTACAAGGAAGAATACGAGCGGCCAGCTCGAGCTACGGCAAAGCTGCTGGCCGAGCTAGCCCGGTCGATCGCGGTTAGCGGCTATATGTCTACTCGCGATATTCACGAAGCAGGCTTAGCTTCTCTGTTCGAAAGCGAAGAGGAAGAAAGTCAGCAAGCCGCTCGTGAAGTATCGGGATTTCTTGATAATATTGATAAGCACATTGAGGAGTTGGGAGAATATAGCGGAGGAGTTGTACAGATATATATCGGTCAGGAAAATCCAGTTCAGGACACCAAGTATATGAGCCTGCTGGTACGGGCAGCTAAACTGCCGACAGGGGAACGGGCTGTGCTCCTTATTGCTGGACCCAAGCGCATGCAGTACAAGCGAAATGTTTCCCTTCTAAACTCCGTCGCCTCTATTATTGAACACCTATAACCTATGATCTACGCCTCAACGATACATTCGGTAACAGCTGACAAGACCCAGGAATACCTGGACGGCTGGAAGCGAGCCAGGGCTGAGCTGGCTAATGTACAATCCCGCATAGAGGAAGAAACACAACAGAGCCGCCAGCGCATTAGGCGGGATCTAATCGAAGAGCTGCTCGCCGTTGCGGATAACTTTTACGCGCTTGCCGTGCACGTACCCGAAAACTTAGTGAACGATCCCTGGGCTCAAGGGGTCCTGCATATCTCCAGACAGTTCGATCAAACACTAGCTGATCTCGGTGTTACCGTTATCGACCCAGTGGGGCAAGTGTTTAATCCATCGGAGCACGAGGCAGTTGAAAAAATCGAATCAAGCGAACATGCCAAGGACGATATAGCAGAAGTCCTGCAGCGCGGATACGCGCTCGGGGACACTGTGATGCGTCCTGCTAAAGTGAAGGTCACAACATAGCCGTTTCTGGTCCAATGCGAGCAATGCATAGCATTTCTCACCTTGGTCCAGAAAACATCATATATATCTCTTAATCATATCTAAAAAACTATGAGCACAATACTTGGAATCGATCTTGGAACAACAAACTCTGCCGCGGCGTATGTCGAAGGGGGAGAGCCGAAGATCTTGGAAAACAGCGAAGGTAATCGTACTACTCCTTCGGTGGTTGCGTTGAATAAGTCAGGAGAGCGACTGGTCGGAACCGTGGCCAAGCGCCAGTCGGTCGTAAACCCGGAGAATACAATCTTTTCAGCCAAGCGGTTAATTGGCCGAAAGTTTTCTGATCCGCAAGTTCAGAAAGCAAAAGACATGTTACCCTACGCAACTCGCGAAGGGTCTGACGGCGGGGTAGAAGTGAAGCTTGGTGATAAATGGCTGCGTCCAGCTGAGATATCTGCCATGGTATTGCAGAAAATTAAGAGTGACGCTGAAAGCAAGCTCGGACACGAAATTACCGACGCTGTTATCACAGTCCCGGCCTACTTTGACGACTCACAGCGCCAGGCAACCAAAGACGCAGGCGTGATCGCCGGTTTTAACGTAAAGCGCATTATCAACGAACCCACTGCCGCTGCGCTCGCATACGGGCTTGATAAAAAGAAAGATGAGAAAGTTGTGGTATTCGACTTAGGTGGCGGAACGTTTGATGTCTCCATTTTAGAAATCGGAGAAGATACCATCGAGGTGAAGGGAACACACGGGGACACGTACCTAGGCGGTGATGACTTTGACCAAAAGATCATCGACTGGATGATCGCAGAGTTCAAGAAACAGGAAGGCATTGACCTTGGTAAGGATCAGATGGCTTTGCAGCGACTAAAGGAATCAGCTGAGCGAGCAAAGCACGAGCTATCAAGCTCAAGTACGACAGAGATAAATCAACCATTCATTACTACCGGACCTGAAGGCCCAAAGCATTTAGTATTAACGTTAAGTAGAGCAAAGCTCGAAGAGCTAACTGCTGATCTTGTTGATAGAGCTCTTTCAGTTACAAAAGAAGCGCTGTCTGAGGCTGGTCTTTCTACCAGCGACATTGATGAGGTGGTGCTTGTTGGAGGACAAACACGCATGCCGAAGATCAACGATGCGGTTAAGGAGCTCTTTGGAAAGGAACCGCATAAAGGAATCAATCCTGATGAGGTTGTTGCTGGAGGTGCGGCAATCCAAGGGGGTATTCTTGCCGGAGACGTTAAGGATGTATTGCTACTAGACGTTACGCCATTGACCCTGGGACTCGAAACGCTTGGGGGAGTGCGAACTTCGTTGATAAATAAGAACACGACGATTCCAACTAAGAAGTCGCAGGTATTCTCAACCGCTGCCGACAATCAGCCGCAGGTAGAAATTCATGTACTGCAAGGAGAACGCGAAATGGCTGTGGATAACAAATCCCTCGGACAATTTGTGTTAGATGGCATTCCGTCAGCTCCACGAGGAGTGCCGCAGATTGAAGTAACCTTTGATATTGATGCCAACGGTATCCTGCATGTATCGGCTAAGGATAAGGCCAGCGGTAAAGAGCAGAAGATTCGTATTGAGGGCAGCTCTGGTCTTTCCGAGGAAGAAGTAAACCGCATGAAAGCCGATGCGGAAAAGTTCGCTGAGGAAGATAAGAAGAAAAAAGAAGCGGTAGAAACGAAAAACCAAGCAGAACAGCTCATATTCCTAAGCGAGAAAACATTAAAAGATGCCGGGGATAAGGTAACCGAGGACGTAAAAAAACCAATTGAAGAAAAGATTGAAGCGCTGAAGAAAGTAAAAGACACAGACGATACCGTTGCTATCAAAAAAGCTTCCGAAGAGCTATCTGCTGCTATCCAAAAAGTAGGAGAGCAGATGTATCAGCAACAACAGGCTGCGCAAAGCGCAGATACCGCTGAAAAGAAAGAAGACGTAGTGGAAGGGAAAGCCGAAGAGAAGAGCGACGCGAAGGAGTAAACTTGATTACAGTGCAACGTACGTAAACTGGTATACTGCATACAATCCATGACTCAATCGCGTCAGAAAGAAATAGGATTGGTAGTTGTATCAGCGCTGTATTCACTGCTCGTCTTCATGGTGTACGCCTTGGTACTGCGGGGAAACTCCGGATGGAGCACGATATACGTCTTGATGCTCATTGTTGCTGGCATTGTCTGGGCAGCGTTGTACTCAGTGATCCTTGCGTTCTTCGCTAACCGCACCAGTGGTGTAAGCGCACTCGTCGTAGTGCCGCCCGCAATCTTCGCCTATGCACTTGGAGGGCTGACAATTTCAGCGGCAGTTGCAGCGGGGTTGTTACTAGGATTTCTCCTGGCTACCCAGCGATATATTGTCGTTGAAGTACGGGACCGGGTGCGGATGCGCATCACGCGCGTATTCGCCAGCGGAACACGCGTCCTGCTATTCGGATTCATTCTGTCATTAATCATCATTGCCTTACCTTCAGTGCAAACTGGAGTGCAGCGGGGGACGATTCAGCTTTCACCAGGATTCGTTCGTGCCGTGACCGCTCCAGCCACCCCGCTCATCCGCCAAATACTGCCGGGCTATGAGCAATCCGCAACGATCGATCAGCTGCTTGACGCATACATTGCTCAACAGCAGCAGAACCTGCCGCCTGGCTTTGAAATACCGCCAGGGGAGCGGGAGAGAGTGAGGCAGGAATTAAGCCAGCAGTTCGGCATACAGCTGCGTGGCGGCGAAACGGTTGCACAAGCAACAGCAACATATGTTAATCAATATATCCAGGGAGCTTTTACGCAAGCAGTTGCCTCAGCTGCTGCTGGAGGAGTTGCCGTATTCGCATTTGGCCTTCTTATCACCCTTGTTGCTTTGCGCGCCTTAGTAAGTATGCTCATGTGGCCCACCTATGCCGTTATCTACCTTATGGTGTACTTCAGCGAAAGGATTGGCCTTGTCAGTAAGTTAAACGCACAGGTTACTGTTCAGCAGTACCACTTGTAAGCAGGGCTCGCCTCTGGTATACCTTGGGGTTCATAGAACACATATATTATGGCTGACTATTACGAAACATTAGGCGTATCACGCGATGCCTCTGCCGAGGATGTGAAAAAGGCATACCGAAAAATGGCGCACAAGCACCACCCAGATAAAGAGGGGGGAGATGAAGAGAAGTTTAAAGAAGTAAACGAGGCCTACCAGGTGCTTGGCAATCAACAAAAGCGCCAGCAGTACGACCAGTTTGGTCAAACGTTCGACAGTGGAGGCGCAGGCGGTCCGTTTGGAGGATTTGGTGGACAAAATGTGCATGTTAATTTCGAGGACCTTGGCGGCATCGGAGATATCTTTGAATCATTCTTCGGTGGCGGGGGAACGCGAACCCGCAAGCGAACCCGCCGAGGATCAGATGTCCCAGTTGATGTAGCTATCTCTTTTCAAGAATCAGCTCAGGGACTGCAGCGGGAAATAACGCATCGGATATATCAGAGCTGTTCGCACTGCCAGGGTAATGGAGCGGAGCCTGGAACTCCGATTGAAACCTGTCCAACTTGCGGCGGATCTGGAGTAGTGACCCAATCGCGACAAACACCGCTGGGCGTATTTTCACAGCAATCAGTATGTTCAACCTGTCAAGGGGAAGGAAAGCAGCCCAAAACCGTGTGTTCGGTTTGTGGCGGTGAGGGACGGGAGTTGCGTGACCGCACGCTTACTGTCGACATTCCAGCCGGTATTGCCGACGGGCAGACAATACGCATTAGCGGCAAAGGAGAAGTGCCACCTCGGGGCGGGGTACCCGGAGATCTTTTTGTTACTATTCACGTTAAAGAAGACAAGCAAATGCGCCGAGAGGGGAATAACGTAGTGAGTGAAGTTCAGGTCCCATTTACCGACGCCATTTTAGGAACACAAGTAAAGATCAAGACACTAGCCGGAGAGAAAGAGATTACTGTTGAACCAGGTACCCAGCCAGGTACGCAAATTCGTCTTGATGCCGCAGGGTTCCCCTCACTGCAGGGAGCAGGACGCGGTGATCATCTCGTACGAGTAAGGGTAGATATTCCAAAGAAGATTTCACGCCAGCAACGAGAACTATTAGAGCAATTCAAGCAAGCGAAACGAAAAGGATTGTTTGGATA
>JBBEDC010000052.1:0-11752 GCA_040881505.1 Candidatus Anderseniibacteriota bacterium | reverse complement strand
GTGGCCCACTGACGAAATTGGATGGCGCGATTCGAATTGGCCCTATACCCAACCGCAAGGATAATATCGAGGCTATAAAACGTTACGGGCTTATCTGAATTTGCAATATGCATCTTTTGCATATTGCTTTCTTTGCTTACTTCACCATCTTTAAAAACATTTCTTATGTGCCGCGAGATAACTGATTGATCCTTTTCGTATAAACTTGCTATATCTGCCTGGGTTGCCCAGACAGTCTCCTTATCAAAATCCTGCCGCAACTCTAAAGCACCAGATGGAGCTTGATAAATGATCATTGAATTACTCATGGTTTCACTTTAACACAGCCTGGAAAACACCAAAACAAGAACGAAACAGTTGGCAGGGCTTTATACTTTCTCGCCCCATACGCTTACCCATTTTGTATCATCGCGGCCTCTTACATCCGGGGGTTGTGGATCAAGCTTGAATCCTAAACCCTATATTCCAATCTCAACTTTCCACTGCATTGGCATTAAAGTTAGGTTGATTGGATGATCAAATTTAACCCCCTTCTTCCATTGTGAAAGCCGGTCTTTGATTGTGTTCGTCAGTCGGTCAACACTCTCAATTTTCGCCGCTGTCATCTGAACAAAAATTTCGATTGGTGCAACTTTTACTTTTATCTGGGCACTATTGGCATACACAAACACATCTTCAATGCCTGTTACCTCGGAGACAATCTGTTGGATAACGTCAGAGAGTGTTTGGATCTCATCATGAGAGACCTTGGCATCATCAAATTCGATGGTGATCATTGGCATAGATACATAGTAGCATAACTATGCCTGTTCCCAATTTGTTCTGCAGGGCTTTATGGATCAAGTTAGGGCCTTATCCGTGTCACTGACTTCTTTAATTCCAATTTTTTCTTCCAGATAGATAACCGTTGGCAAGTTTAGCAAGTGAAACTTTACTGAGTATTTCCCCAAATCAAAACCAAGTTCTGGGTTAATACCCCTTTTGACTGACCGTAGATCAAATTGCTTGTGTGAGTACTTTGCTACGAATTTCTGCATATCATCAAAGATCACAAATTCAACATGTTCCAGTCCTTCTAAATACTTGCTTCCTGGTTTTGGTGCGGGTAATTCTATTGCGTCGATTCGCCATCGATTGTGAATAATTGGTTCAATCAACCGAAAAGTTGCAATTGGACGGTTATTGACTACTGTCTCACCAAGCAATAGGGCAACGGTCTTTAGCTCCTTCTTTTTTTGCTCATAATTACTGTAAGAAACAGTCCGATAGCAGACGTGATCTAATTGGGCCAAATCTTCTGTTTTAAACCCTTCTTCTGCTATCAATGCTAGTATTTCGTCCAAAAATGAGTCATAGTCACCAATAATTTCCTTTAGGCTGGACATGCCCTTACTATACCACCCTCAACCTATTCTCGTTTGGTAGGGATCCGCAGACCAAGTTAGGACTTTATTGCATGAGCCTGGAAGACAGTCTTCGATCCAGTCTTATTCCTAATTAAACAATTATTCTCAGTAATTCGGGGAATTCTTCTGTTTTCATGTCTCCAATTGTATAGTGCCCATGTCCAGGGAGAGAGATTATTTCCCCACCAAGGTCCTGATGAAATATTTTAAGACTTTCTTTTCCTTCGTCATCTTCGTCGTTGGCTGTAAACATAATTATTTTTTTAACCCTATTTGAAATAGTGGAATCAATCGGATAGGTATAGAACTTTTCCCGATTTTTATCTTTCTCATCCGGAATTTTCCACGGAGCTACCAAAACAAGCTTAGCAACTTCTTGCTTACTCTCACCTAACCAACGTACTAGAAAAGCAGATCCGCAGCTGTGTCCAATGAGAATAGTGTTAGTATTAACATCGTACTTTTCAAATTCTTTTTTAAATTTCTCATAACTTGGATACCAAGGCTCGGGCATAAGCGCTGTCTCTACTTTTAAGCCTTTTTCAATGAGTTTTCCTTTAATCCATGGAATCCAGTGCTTATCATACGTTCTGGTTTCTGGGTTCATTGCCTTTTCAATATCGGATGGGCAGCCATGAAGAATAATATAGTTGTTTTCCATAATTTGCGGGTTATATAAACTAAGTTAGAATTTCTTTTTCTCGATTCGCCTCTGCAGACTCACTATAAAGTTTAGTATATCTTTGTTTTGAATTCACTCGATAACCTATAGAAAGTACTAAGTCTAGATTATAGTGCTCCACAGAGCGTAATACTTGCCTCTTTCCTTCTTTCTGAACTGTTTCCACTTTGGAAACAGTTAC
Source organism: Candidatus Anderseniibacteriota bacterium (assembly GCA_040881505.1). Classification (GTDB taxonomy): domain Bacteria; phylum Patescibacteriota; class Andersenbacteria; order UBA10190; family UBA10190; genus JBBEDC01. Next base: position 9,483 of record JBBEDC010000052.1, on the reverse strand, counting down.
CTTTACGATCCAGCTCACCAGAATCAAAGATATTTATTGCTGATTTGGTCATAAACGCTTTTTACATTGCCGTATTTATTAGTAGGGCCTTATAAAGCAAGCTAGAGCTTACTGGAGAAGTTTATACGACTCTAAAATTCCATCGCCTACAAATGACTCGAGGAAGGTGTACTGATCTTCCGTTTGTGCACGCTGAAGGTAGGTATAATATACCTGTCTTTTGTCTCTTTTAATGAGCACGGGCGGCAGTTTGTCCCGCAGCGCAACAAACGCCATAAGCAAGCGACCAATGCGACCATTGCCATCAGAAAATGGATGGATCTGTTCGAATTGTGCATGTGTTTTTGCAAGATGGGCTAGCGTATTCTTTGGTTTCTTGTTGAGCTCACGGACCAAACTACCCATCAAAACCGGCACTTTAGCAGGATTTGCTGTTACCACATTTGACCCCACGATTCGTACTGGGTGATCACGATACTGACCCGCGTTCGGCCAAATGCCGTTCATGAGAATTGAGTGCAGTTTTTTGATATCATCTTCTGTTAAATTCCGCGTGCCTTCGTTTAGCTGTCGAAAAAGGTAGCCCAGTGCAGCCTGATGGTTCTTGGCCTCCTGGTGTTCAGTAACAGTCTTGTTAGGAATGGTAGCGTTGTCGAATATTACTGCTTTGACTTCCGGCTCATTAAGCGTACTACCCTCAATACTGTTCGTATGATACGTCAACTCCAAAACAAACGAATCATATATATCTTTTCTATTGATAATCATTTTGAGAGGATCCGGAAATTGCTTTTGCAAACCTTGAACACGGTTCCACATCTCAAACACCTCCGACTTGTCCATCTCGGCTACACCGAAATACTCTTGGTACAAAAGATTAATCTTCTCACGAGCCTTTTTTCTCGGTTCACTTTTTTTATTGACCCAACTATTAACCGTTGGAAAAGAAACACCTAAAAGACGGGCCAGTTCTGTCTGGGTCTTGCCGGTGGCCTTTTGCAGTGCTTTGAGTTGCCGTAAATAGCTCATATGGCTATTCTAGCAAACTTTATAAAGTATTACAAGTTTTATAAAGTTACGATTGGCAGGGGTAAACAGATCAGGTTAGCATTTTATTGAGCAACTGCCGTACCTTGATGAAATTTGAGCTGCCAGTCATCCTCAACTTTTAGCCAGATAGAGCTTCTGTTGCCGACCTCAAGTTCCTCGTCGTCAACCTCGCTAACGTATGTTACCTGAACCACATCATCAGTTAGTTGATGAATCTGGAAATCCCGGAGTGGCAGCTTGGCATTAATTTGAGTTCCCGAAGCGCCCAATGTGTCTTCCCGCTGATAAATTCTCCCAGAACGGCCGAACTCGAAAAAGTCATGTGCCAGAACTTTATCCATGTATTCATAGTTAAATCTGGTTTCCGGTCGCCATAATGACTCTTCTAGCTCCCTCAACTTTTCAATTTCTGTTTTAGTTAATGTCATAGATGCAGACTAGCATATTTAGGTTCAAGCTGTCTTTCTTTCCATACAAAAATAGCTGCTAAGTACAGGATTTATTTTTTGAATGCAGGGCTTCAATAGACTAAGCGGCACAAAGGTTTGGCAATGCCTAGCCGCGCCTACTCTGCTCAATGAGTTGCTCAGCCTCCTCTTTGCCATAAAACTTGCCAACTTTGATCTTCTTGCCTCGTAAGTGTTCAAAAGCATGAGTAACAAAATCAGCGATACTGTTTTGTATCTCGCTGGTTATATTAATTTCTTCTTCAGGAAAAATGGCTAGGATTTTATGGTCATTCTCGCCATCTTCAAATTGCTCCATCATACCTACCGGCTCAACATTCACCCGTTCCCTGCTCTTTATTGATCGACTCGTAATAACGAAACAGTCTAAGTTATCTCCATCACCGCTTATTGTTCCCGGTATTAGCCCATATGGATAAGGATATGGACGTGATATGGTGACGGTTTTTATATATTCCAGCGTCTGTTCATTGAAACAATGCTTCTGGTTAGAGCCGCCTTCGTTTTCAATAAATACTTCGATTTTCATTGGCAGGGGTTTAAGGACCAAGCTAGAACTTTACTCTTCGGAAATGATAGCCGCTTCGGGCATCTTTTCAAATCTTTGAGCTTGAATGGTTTCTTGATCCAGTAGCCATGCTTTAGTAAGCCGATGTAATCCATCAATGAGTCTAAATTTTTCTGAACTACTATATAACACTATTGGATCATCTTCCAGGTTAGACTCTTCAATCTGTTTGATATGTTTAGCATATTCTGGTTTCTCTTGAATCATTGATTCCCAGTCTCCATTTGTTTGATCGTATAGATCAAAAATGTCTCTTAATTTAATTCGGTTGCGATTTGTGTCATACCAATATTCCCCCTCTTTCATGGCTTCAAGCGACGAAGTTGGTATTTCTTCTAATGGTAAATCCTTAGCAAGCTCAACAACTTTGCGAATATCGTAATGGTTGTCACCTATTTTAAATTCCCAACGTGAAATAACGTTGAAGCTTTCGGGTTGAGATTCTCTTTTCGGTTCTTTCTCCGACATATCTCAACCCTATCACTAGGTTCTAACTTATTCCATACTGGCAGGCTTACTGGGATGATTATAGAACTTTCAAATGGTTAGATAAACTGGCGTGTCCGGAAATATTTTTCCGGCAGGTAGGTGAATTACTTGCTGCCTAGCTTCTGGAGAACCAAACAACAAACATGTTTACATACTTCCTTGCTCTATTAGTTTTAAGTATCAATATACTCGCAACAGCCAGGATTACAGCTAGCAGAAAGGCTGTCCATTCATTTGGGATTATACTTAGCGACAAGAAGACACTCCATAAGCCCAAGAAAACAGCGAGCCATATACCTATTAACGCAAGTGCTAACTCATTTTTCCATTGTCCTATTGCGGTCACTTCGGGCACGCTCACTTCCATTCTAACCGGTTTAACCCTTACTGTCTGATGCTCTCCCATAGTTAATTGATTAAAGAATCAAGAGTGCTGCTAGTGAAAGCCACGCGCAGAATATGATAACCATAAGGACCCATCTCCATGTCTTTTCATAGCCCCTGCCCCGCTTAGCTTTGTACCATGGATTACCCCAAGCGGTTTCCCTTTCAGCATTAATAAGGAGAATAGTCATCGTAACCTGCACAATGACTAACACAACGGTTGCTATGAAAAGTGGCGTCGGCTTGCTCTTGTCTAGGGTTGCGTAAATTGTAAGCACGGCTAGCTCAAGTCCTGCCAAAGTAAGAAAGGAATTTTGCTGAGCAACCATTTGCTGTCGCCACATCTCCTCACGCAATCGCTTAACTTCTGGATTTTCATACTGCAAATCGTCTGGCTCTGATCCTGGCGGTGCTGGGCTGTAATCAGACGAATATGAGCTCATAGCTTGAGTGTTGCTAGCCTCACACTATTCTTTACCCACTCGGCAGCATCGCTTGCTTCTACCTCCTGAGCTGTCATCCAGTGGACTGAAGCGACCTCGGCTGGGTCTTGAGGTGTTGCTTCGCCACTTACATGACTACAAAGCATCACAATGTCTATCACATGTTTATCTCCCACTATAAAGGCATGGCTTTCTACATACCCCCTTACTTCAATCCTTATGCCAACTTCTTCCCGTACTTCTCTTTGTACTGTCTCTTCCAGAATATCCTGTTCGTCAGTCGCCCCCTCCACCTTGCCACTTACTAGGGCAAGTTCACCAGCAGCATGCTCCTCCTGGTCGCTACGCTTAATTAGAAGCCATTTGCCATCTTGATAAATTGCAGCCTCAACGTTGACTATGTATTGCAAATTATTACTCATGGTTATCCTTATTTTGGAAATGAAGGTGTCAGGTATGCTCCGTAGAAAACCACCCAAAGGTTTGCTACGGAGCAGTTCAAGTCTCTTAAAACATATACAAAAATAAATGCTATGTACAGCAGTTATTTCTTGGCAGCGAATACTAGATGAAGCTCGAACCTATTTTGAAAATAACTCGGTAAGGGACTCATGGCTACTTCGCGCATCGTAGCCGCTAGTTCGGCACTCATCGTGCCGGCTTACGGAAGCCGGGTTGCGTGAAAAAACCCGAGCTATTCCTTCTGATCGTGTTTGGACTTTTTAGCCTCGCGTTCGCCAACCATCTTCCTAACTCCTTCTTGTGTTATATGACGCGGGTACTCTAAGTCTCCATATTCGTTGTAAACAGGCGTCTCATATTTGACACTGATTTTTCTCAGATAGTCACCGAGCGTAGTAACATCCTTGTATTTGTCATGTTTTCTAAGGGTCGCAAGTAACACCTTAATCGCCTCTGTGTAGTTTTTCTTTTGCTCCGCTGTGGCGCGATTCCTTAAGGAGTAAGATTCATCCAGTTCCTCGTCGGTCAGTCTATCCCTTCCGCTCATTTTTGCTTGATCCTTAAGCGCTTGATCCGCCTCATGCACTTGCTTGGCTATTTCTTCATTCGCCTGCTCGTACTTCGTTAGTAGTCTAGCTTCTTCTGGTGAGACCTGCAGCCCTAGGTCATCAAGTACTACATGTTTAAGATCATCATATACATTGGGTGCATAATCGGTGAAAATCTCCTCAACGTCACGGTTTAGAGTTTTGCTTTCTACTACTATTCCCACAATTTTTTTAGGAGGCACTCTTCCTCCCTCCCTATTGCTCCCAACGCCACTGACGTAATATTCTCCCTCTGGCTGTATGTCCCACGGATTCACCGGATTAAGTAGGAAGTAGTAGCCTCCTTGTGGCAGTAGGGGCTTACCCTCATCGTTCACTCGTGACAAACCTTCTAACTCACTTACAAACACAGATTTTTGATAAGTATCTCGTTTGGTGAAGAGACCCGTCGGGTCGTAACCAGAGGATGAACGTTTTACTCCAATCCGATCTGCAAGTCTTTTTGGAATAAGTCCGCGTTCGAGAATCCTTTCTGTATGCACGACACCGAGAGGAACTGATGCGGGCGTTGCCGGAGCTGGTGCACTTCCTGTCGTTTCTAATGCATGGCAAGCAGTTAGTCGCCTCGTTTCAGGGTCGGAAAAATCCTTCATCTTCTCCATAATCTTCTCAATCACCTCAGGCGATAGTTCCTGCTCTGCCTGCTCCGGCTGTTTACCGCCTTCTGTAGTCGGTTCTTCTTTCTTATTCTCCTCTCGCTTATCCCAATAGCCTTTAAGCTCTCCAAAGCTATTGAATGATTTTTCCATATTTTCACCCATGCTCGTAGCATAACACACGAGCCAATTACGCCTACGATTCGCAGCGCAAGCCCGTGTAACAGTGCCGAACCAGTGGCGACGGCGACGCGAAGGGCACCGGAGTAGCCATTAGTCACTTGCTGAGTTATTTTCAAAGTAGGTTCGAGCTGCTTCTAAAATGCAGGGGTGGAGAGAATCGAACTCCCGCTATCCGCTTTGGAGGCGGATGTCATACCACTAGACCACACCCCCGTGTTGCTCCATGATACTTGAGAATGAAATTTATTCCAGAACATCTCCTTCTGGTAGGCCAAAGTGGTCCCGTATCGCCTGCTCTACTTCTAGCATCGTCAGAGGACGTACTTTACCAAGACGCTTGCCTATTCTCTGCTTATCAACTGCGCGAACTTGCTCGGTAGCTATAACTGAAGATTTTTTTAATCCTCCTTCTGGCGACTTAAGCGGAACACGAAAGTAGTAATTATATCGCCCACTGGTAATCGGCATTACGAGCACCGTGCTCGCGTATTCATTCATCGAGTTATTAGAAACAATGAGCGCAGGACGTGTTTTCTTTATTTCACGGCCTCGCGCCGGATCAAACCGTATAAGATATACGTGTCCCCGTTGCGGAAAGGTCTTACTTTTTCTTTTCGATTTCATCTAGCCGACTCCAGAGCTCGTCGTCTAACAGCTTCCATTCCTGTGTCACATGTAGCCCCTCTTCCGCACTCGCTGCATACGCGTCACGCATTTTAGCCGTATGGAGCAGCTTGCGATAATACTCAACTTGGCCAGCAATTGCCTTGGCAGCGAATTGACTCTTGTTTCCATCCTCCACAGCATTGGCAAACTTTTCTAGGTCGCTTGCCACAGTTTCCGGCAGATTCAATAGCACCTTTTTGTATTTCATGCTCTAAGTATATACTAGAGTATATACTGATGCAAATTTACTTTTTCGCTTTTTCTCCGTGAACAGTGTGCTTGCGGCAGTCCCGACAATGCTTTTTAAGCTCCAGCTTATGTCCATCCTGACGACGTAGGTTGCGGCCAGTATGATAGTTGTATGACTTGCAATCTTTGCACTGCAGACGAATGAGGTTATCTTGGCTCATAACAATAATTGGTAATTAATACGTAGATGCCAATATACGGCATTATCCGCTATTTGTCCAGATCCTGCTTTAAAATCCACTGGCTCACGGACTCCTCCCATTCATACATCCTCACAGTCTTCGGATCCTCCGTTATCCCCTCTGTCCGCTGCCACTGCCCTCCAGCTGCCCGGTAACGCGCAATAACCTTCCAGTCGGGGTGGATGATTTCAGAAATAACGACAGCCAACCGTTCCGTTTGTTCGCCGCCTTCAACATCAACATATACCGTGTTGGGCTGATCGGTAATCAAAACCCGAAGGGCTTTTGCAGCCTGATCGGTAGCAATTCCGGTGACGTGTTGCTGGATAAAGGCAGTCAGTTCAGCGTCGGAATATGTGGCAGAGGGAAGACTGTCAGAGGTTGCAGTAGTACGGGCGTGTGCTTGCACCAGGTGAACACTGCCCCCCGGCATGGTGAAGCTCCCCATATTTTTCGCTAAGCCAGTGCGGCTATCCAAAATCTGCGCCTGAATTTGTCCGCTTGGCAGCTGCAGTAACAAAGAAAGATACTGAGAGCCATTGGCATGAGTTGAGCGCAGCATGCCTTCCATCTGAGTCAGTCTGGTATGCGTGCCTTCCTGCACAGTCCAGAATGTCACCATCTGCTGATGTTGAGTGGCATACAAAAGAAGGTTGTCGCTCATCCACTGAACATGTACTACCGCGCCCACTACGGGCTGCCCTTTGATGCGACCGTCACTGTAGGCAATCATCAGCTGAGCTGGTGAGGTATCAGTGGCACTAGCTGCGAATGCGAGAGAGTTGCCATTGGCACTCATATCAACTATGCCGCGACTCAGATCTTCTTTGAGTTTCTCCAAATCAAGCTGTGAAAAACGAGCGGATATTGCGGGTGGTACTACCTGAACAGTAACGAACTCAAGCTGCTCTTCATCCCCCGCTCCGCTATCGGCTAAGAACCACAAGTGAGAGCTGTGGGTATTCCAGCGCGGCTTAGTGATAACATCCGCTGCCGTGAGATTCTCTATGAGCAATCCTGCTCCCTTATCCTTCTTGTCATACATCCACAATTCAGTCTTCGTGGGTTTACTTTCAGCGTCGTCGAGATAGTATGCCAATCTCTGTCCGTTAGGACTTAAGAACAGATCACGCAACTCTACCCGTTGTGTCTGATGATCAACTAGGAGCGTATCTTCCTCATCGTTCATATATGCAAGTTGGCGATTGCTCTCTTCCCCTTGGCGGTATACGTACCACCCCCGCCCATCAAACACCGCTTGCTCTGTGGCTATCGATGGCTCCTCAACTGGCAAACATTGCAAGCTGCACGCATACACTTGTGAGCTTCCGTCACTTTGTACGTGAACAAGAATCAGCTCCATATCAGGAATGGTTTGCGGAAGCGGGTCCTGGGCTGATCGCACTTCCGGTTCGGGTACCTCCGGATCCCAGGATATAGCCGAGACTGTATCCCAGCCATACTTGCCTCCGGCTATGACAGTACAAAGCAGCAATAGCCGCCAAAATACCCCCGGGGTCAAAAAGGTATACCTACGCATATTCATCTATTGTACTATATCAAGCTATCTAATGTATGAAACTCTTCTCTTCTCAAGTCTTCCCTAACCTCTGGATCCTTGCACTCGCTACTGCCCCGTTGCTGGTTTTCTGGGCAATCTTCACGTATGGCATAGACACCTTCTACGGCGATGAACTCTTCTACATTCCGCGCCTGGTGCGAATAGCCGACGGAAACTTCACTGTTACAGAAATATTTGCCTTACATCACAATCATCGCCCCACCATCCCCTTTCTCATCACTGCCTTCTTCGTATTCACGACTGGCTGGCACGGTCCGTATAAGTATATGTTGGCTGTTGCGTTCGCGGCCCTTACTTTCTGGGCTATTGCGTGGCTGGCAAAGAAAACATTCACGAATGCCTCGCGTATTACGCATATGCTATTCGCTCTTCTCGTCATTACCTACCTGCTCTCTCTTACCCAATACACGATCTGGAGCCAGGGAATGTTTCTGTCTATCACCCTCCTGATGGCATGCGCGGTATGGGCAATTGCGCTCCTTTGGCAGAACACCTCTTCTATGCGCGTAGTTGGCGCAGTCATACTTTGCAGCGCCGCGACACTTACGCTTCATCAGGGCTTTTTAATCTGGCTTACCTGCCTTTTCCTTATCTGGTTTCACAGACGCATCCATCCGCTAACGTTTGCCTGGGGCACACTTACAATTGCCGTAATCGCTCTATACCATACCGACTTCTCGAACGGTCGTTTCGAGAGTGATCCTTTAATTTTACTTGAACGCCCCAGCGAGTTTTTTCTGTTCTTCTTTGCTTTTCTCGGTTCCCCCCTTGCTCCCGGCAGCTTGCCAGTCGCAGCCGCTATAGGCTTCATCCTTGTTATTGCCGCAATATTCCTTACAGTGCGATCGTTCGCGCACCATCGTCACTTGCGTGTATCGCTTCCGTGGATTGCCACTCTCGCCCTATCAGCTGCTCTGGCTCTATCCGCAGCTGCCGGGCGTGCATGGCTCGGTTCCGCCTATGCACTACAACCCCGGTATATCGCAATGTCCTCACTCTTTTTTATTGCAGTCATGGCGCTCGGTATCATCCATGCTCCCACCGAGCGCACTCAACGAGCCCTGCGCCTGCTCTTTGCCACCCTTATCTTAGTCGGTGTTACGTATAGCGTCTTAGCGATTCCAAATATACAAGCTCGGGCTCAGGACCTCGGAGATGGGCGCAGGTGCGCTTACGCTATCGAAACTGCTTCAAAAAACTGTATCCACAGAGGCTTAAAAAATGAACAGCTTAGTGACGACGAGATACGTGCCCATGTGTGCGCACTAAAAGAACACGATTTATTTCGGGCAGTGTATTAATTTGCAGGATGTAGAAAAACCACTATATTAGCTATACTAACGTTTTGTATACAAACAAGGGAACATATATGCCGATGTAGCTCAGTGGTAGAGCACTTCCTTGGTAAGGAAGAGGTCGCGGGTCCGATTCCCGCCATCGGCTCAAGTAACTAGGAAAATTATTGGGGCAATGCTAAATTTACAGTATGAGTAGATTTGACCGCGACCCCAAAATTCCATCTCCTCCATCTCCCACGCCTCGCGAAAGTGAGAG
>JBBEDC010000051.1:0-11914 GCA_040881505.1 Candidatus Anderseniibacteriota bacterium | reverse complement strand
CGACATTGTCAGCGAACAAGTAGTTGAAAAGTCAGCCGTACTGGAGCCGGGAGAAGGAGCACCTCTCATCGCCCGAGCCGGAGGACGCATTACCAACCTCAAACACGTACTCGGACAAGCAGTAAAGCCAGGAGAGTTAGTTGCAGTTGTTGATGGTGGGAATGAAGGCAGTCCCGTGCGTGCGCAGGTATCCGGTACTGCTCGCTCCCTCGCGCTTTTTAATGATATTCAAACTCAGGCAACTCGTTCAGCTGACATTGCAGTTGATCTAGCGCAAGCATCGCTGGATGCGGCTCAAGATAATCGAACTGTAACACTTGAACAGCAACAGCTTGCGCAAAGCCAGGCCGATCTGGCAGTTCAGCAAGCAGAGCAAGGAGTGCTCCAGGTTTCTGATACTCGATCTCAGGGAGTGGCGACCAATGACCTTCAAACGCTTATCACCACCGCTCAACTTGGAGTTGAAGCAGCGCGGCTCGCCGAAGAGCAAGCAGTACTTGCCCAGCGCACTGCCTTAACACAAACGACAACTGGGCTCGAACAGGCACAATTGAATTTACAGAACGCTCAAACAGCACGCGATCGAATTGGAGCTGACCTGGCCAGCCAACGAAATTCACTTACTACGCAAGTGCGAGTAGCCCAGGCACAACTCCAGCAGATGCAGGTGATTGCTCCTGTATCCGGAACAATTGCTTCTTTAACGGTGCGCGAGGGTGATTATGTTCAGCCAGGCCAGCGCGTAGGTGAAATTGTAGGTGCAGGCAATGGCTTCATTCGCACTGAAGTTGCAACTCATATCCGCGACAGCCTCACGATCGGAAAACAAGTGACTGTCCTAGTTGGATCACGAACATACCCAGCCTATGTGGCGCAAATCGGAACAGCCCCGAGTTCATCTACTGCTTTATGGCAAGTTGATTTGGTAGTTGAAGGAACTGTGGCAGCTCAAGATATTAACAGGACCGTAACCGTGCAGTTCACTGGTAACGGAACAGGGACACGCAATACGTTGTTGCCGCTTGATAGCGTCAACGTCAGACAAAATGGACTCGTTGCCTTTAGGGTTGATCAGGAAGGTGTTGTTCATGAGCATCTGCTTTCCGTGATTGGATACCAGGGATCATTTGTTGAAGTTGAAAACAAGTTTTCTCCTGATGACCTAGTTGTTGTAAGCGGAAACCGCAGATTAAAGGATGGCGACAAAGTAGAGGTCAGAGTATGAGCGAACTGAATACAGGATTTTTCTCTTACTTCATCCGATCATATCGTGTCACCTTTCTCATTATTCTTGCGCTGGCGGTTTTTGGTATCTCAACCGCCGTCTCACTTCCCAGAGAATCAACGCCAGAAATTGAAATTCCATTTGGGATCGTTGTAACGGCATATCCAGGAGCGTCAGCCCGAGACGTTGAAGAACTGGTAACACGTCCGATTGAAGACGCCCTAGCTGACCTAAGCGGCGTAAAGGAAATTACCTCCTCATCGTCCCTTGGTATTTCATCGGTGAATGTCGAGTTCAATGCCGATGAGGATCTTGGGGATGCTATTCGTCGATTGCGTGAAGAGGTTGATAAGGTACGGGATTTACCCAGTGATGCGATTGATTCAGAAGTAGTGGAAATTAACTTTACCAATGAACCAATAATCTCTGTTGGTTTATCAGGTGTTGATGATCAGCGGCTGCTCACTATCTATGCCGAGGATATTGCCGAAGAAATTGAAACGATTCCCGGTGTATCTAATGTCGTCGTTGTGGGCTCACGCCAAGAAGAAATTGTTGTCCGGATTCAACCACAAGTACTCGCCACGCGTGGAATCTCGGTATCGCAGATTCTTGGAGCTCTAAGTGGGGCGAATATTAACGCTCCATTTGGGCGTCTTGAAACCAGCCAATTTGGGTATGACCTCCGTATTGCAGGAGGATTTGAAAACGTCAGCGACGTAGCGGAGCTTCCTATTAGCGCCTCTCAAGGATCAGTGCTGCTAAAAGATATTGCTCATGTTGAATCAACGGTTAATGAAACATCAAGTAGTGCTCGTATTAGCGTTGATGGATCACCGGCTACGCCGGCGGTTACTATTCAAGTCTTCAAACAAACCGGCGGCAACATCATTGATATTGTCGATACGGTCACCGCCGAGGTTGATACATTTGTGCAAGAAGAACTTCCTGAAGACGTGGTTGTATCCACATTCTCTGATCGAGCTTCAGATATCCGGAAATCATTGTCGGACGTTACCCGCAGCGGTATTCAGACGTTCATTATTGTCTTCCTCATCTTATGGGTGTTCTTAGGCTGGAAAGAAGCAATTATCGCTTCAACTGCCGTCCCCTTTACCTTTTTTATCTCCTTCATTGTCTTCGATCTTACGGATATTACGTTGAACGGTATTTCCCTTTTCTCTCTTATCCTGTCTCTAGGGCTATTAGTTGATACCGCCATTGTGATTGTGGAAGGTATTCACGCAGGAGCGGGTAGAGGTGATATAGAGGAGAATGCTGCGGGCGTGCTCAAGCAATTCCAGAAACCTTTAACAGCTGGGGTGATGACAACCGTAGCAGCTTTCTTCCCAATGCTTTTAGTCAGCGGAATTATGGGCCAATTTCTGCGCACGATTCCAATCGTCATCTCTGCAACCCTTCTTAGTTCCTTGTTTGTTGCCCTAGCACTGCTGCCGGCTGTAGCGGTAAGTATTTTAAAGCGCTGGCCTGTAACACACGTGGAGGGGAACTGGTTTAACACGCGATTTGAGCGATTTCGTACATGGTACGACGGGTTCATAACGAAGGCGCTTAATAACCGACGATTTCAGAACCGCTTTATCGTCACGCTCGTTATTCTCATGGTGTTAGGGTTATCGCTTCCGTTTACTGGCCTGCTGAAAACTGGGTTATTCCCGTCAGTGGATATCGATTTCATTTTAGGAAACGTTGAACTTCCTCCAGGCTCCCGACTTGAGGAGACCGAGGCGGTTTTGACAAAGATAGAAGCTGATCTTCGCGAAGTTGATGTCATTGAAAGTTTCTCACTTAACGCCGGCAGCAGTACCTCGTTTGATCTTGGTGGTGGCAGTTCAAGTGAAAACCTCGGTTCTTTCTTTATCAATCTCAAAAAGGATCGAAACATTAGTTCTGTAGAGCTGTCTGATGTGCTGAGAAAACAACTCGCGGGTGTTAGCGAGGCTCAAATCGAAATCGCTGACATTAGCGCTGGACCACCTACGGCTCCACCCGTCGAGGCGAAAGTTGTTGGCCCCGAAATCGCTGAACTGGATCGAATTTCCCAAGAGCTTGTAACACTACTGGAAGATATTCCCGGAGCGATTGAAGTTGATCGAGATTTGCGATTTAGCGCTGGGGCCTTTGAGTTTACGCTTAACAATGAACAGCTAGCGGACGCGGGATTATCACCAGCGGTTGTAGCGCAGGCTTTGCGCACCTACGTATTTGGAGTGGAGGCCACGACATTTCTTGATCAGCGAAACGAAGAGGTATCCGTGCAGGTACAGGCGCCGACAGAGGCAGTGGATACACCCGATGACATTGAAGCCCTCCAGCTTGTAACTCCAGGTGGCCAAACAGTAACCCTTGGTCAAGTTGCCGACGTGGCACTGGTCAGCTCCGTGAATACAATTCGTCACCGAGATCGGGAACGTACTGTAACAGTCACCGCAAACGTCGGTGAAGGATCGAATCCGAACGCAGTTTCGACTGAACTACAGCAGCGGGTAGGCAGTATTCAGCTGCCAACTGGCTACCATGTTATATTTGGTGGAGAACAGCAGGAAACTGAGGAAACCTTTGCTGACCTGTACCGATCTATGATTATCGCGGTTATAGCGATCATGGCGATTCTAGTTATCGAGTTTAACTCATACCGTCAGCCACTGATTATCCTTATTGCCATACCGCTGGCTTTGATCGGTGTGCTATTCGGGCTGCTAATCCTGGGAGGGCAACTGAACTTCGCTTCGTTCATAGGGCTGGTGAGTCTAACCGGGATTGTGGTGAATAACGCGATCTTATTAGTTGATCGTATGAATACATATGTCGCGAGAGGACTGCGCCCCGAAGATGCTGCTAAGCGGTCTACGCATGATCGCCTACGCCCAATTATTCTTACGACAATCACCACAGCGGCAGGTGTAGCGCCGCTAATTTGGGTAGATGAGTTCTTCCGCGACCTTGCGCTAACGATTATCACCGGCCTTATCTTCTCCACCGTATTGACGCTCGTCCTCATTCCTATATTATACGTTCGTCAGCAGAAGAAACTTGCTGGCAAAACCGAAGTTCCTCGCCACCGAGTCGTTATCTAAGGAGGGAACCTTGCCAGAGGAAATGTTCTTTATCGAGCGGAAGGGAACTGTTATTTGCCTGACATTCGGAAATTGCGAGGCAATGTACAGCTACAAGTACGTCTCCGGCGAGACCTTTCCAATCGCTCCAGTGTGGTTTAGTCGCACGAGAATGCGATCACAGCCATACCGAATGCGAATCTTCCGGCATCTGTTGCGTCGGTGTCGTGGTGACTACTTCACGGCGTGTTGCCTGTGGAGACGTTTCACCAGCGTCCTCCAATGTCGAATTCCCACCCTTCATTAGTCGGGTGGATTTTTTTTAATATGCTTTAACCAGCTTTACGCCTTTAAAGTAATAACTGAGAATCTTTTGGAAGCTCCAATCGTCAGCTTTAGCAAAACCAAATGCTCCTTGAGCACTCATGCCGACGCAGTGTCCTCTACAACTGCTTGAGTTGTGGTGTGGATCTTTGACTGAATGTTGTAAGTGCGGGAATCGGCTGGTATTCCAAACTTCCTTCGCGCTGCGAGTACGACCGTCAGAATCAGAGAAGTATACAGTTGTTACCAAGCTATCAGCCTGACCGTCAGTTACAACGATTCCCTTTGTCTGGTTAAAAATATTCGACATGCGCGGGGTGATGATCTCGTACTCATATCCTCGATACAACTGATCATCTGCAGTGTTAGTGATGTCGTATCCTTTGGCCGGGTTTCGTCCCCCGGTTACAACCTTGTGGTACAGCGCATATGTTCGCGCAGCAGTTCCAAGAGCCTTGATATATTCTTCAGGACCCGTACCGGAGGTTTCAGCTAGGCCACGAAGATAGTATTCAAGCTGAAGCTCATTAATTGCCCATAATTCACCGCAGGTGCTGCACTTACGAATCTCAATCACTCCTCGGAATCGATTGTAATTTTTACCGGGAATCGTTGGCGAAGGGTCATCGTAGGTGACCACTTCCATAACGGCCATATTAAGGGGTACAAGCCGGATCTGATTTGCCGTATCAAAACTTACACCAGAACCTCGGACGTGGTATTTACCATCAGACCAGGACACTTGAACCACATCATCCTTGCCAAGTGTACCAAGGATCTTGGAAGCACCTTCTCGGATTTGGTAACTGCCGTTTGACGTAACATGGATTGCGCGACCATCTGTCTTAAAGATCCCGACTCGAATGTGGTCGCCAAAGGGGTGAGTGCTCACGCCAGCAATGTTCTTTCGAATCACTCCCCCGCCAGCTGCAGTTGACCCGCTGGCAGCGGTTTGTCCACAAATATTGTCCGAACCCTTACGCGCACCTTTAGACTTGTGGAACTTCATCGAATTCGTTAAAGCTGCCTGTGAAGTCAGTTCTCCGCATGAAATACGCTTACGCCACCAGGCCTTTTCAGCGTTAGCGGGGTCTGAGCCATATATTTGTACAAATAGAGGAAGGGTGTTCACAATAAGTGTTTGCTTGTCACTCGAGGCTGGAACGCTGGTTGAGGCAGGTGCGCTTGCGCCAGAGGAGCCAATAGTTTGCCCCAACGCCTTGTGATATAACATAGCCCCTCGTAAAGACTCATACGTCTTCTTTTCTCCTCGGACAACGCGTCCGAGCCAGTAGGTATTCTCGGTCGGAACCGGATTCTTGGCATAGACAGATCGGAACGCCTCATTAACTCGACTCGTAAGAGGCTTTGTTTGAGCGTTGGCATTGCCGGCAAAAACAATGAGTGCCACGCAGCCAACGACGAAGGAAAGTTTTTTCATAGCTTGTGAATGATACCAAAAACTATCCATAATCGATATGTTGACATAAATTACTAATTATAGTATTATGTGTCCACTTATATACTACAATATTAGTAATGAACCCCTCTCAAAAACTTGTCATTATTATCCCTGCTCTCAACGAAGAGAAGACAATTGATCAGGTTATCAGCGCTATCCCATCTGCTATTCCCGGGATTGCGAACCGTGAAGTGATTGTCATTGACGATGGGTCAACCGACAGCACAGCCGCCAAGGCTCAGGCTGCAGGGGCTCGAGTGGCCTCGCACGCTCAACCGATGGGAGTCGGAGCCGCTTTTCATACCGGTATCCGAGAAGCCTTAGCTGCTGGTGCGGATGTGATTGTGAATATTGATGCCGACGGACAATTTGATCCCAAAGACATTCCAACCCTTATCACTCCAGTACTTGAAGACAAAGCTGACTTCGTAACAGCCAGTCGTTTTCTGGATCCCAAACTTGCTCCAAAGATGCCTGGGATAAAGCGGTGGGGAAATAGTTGGGTAACACGAATCGTCAATATGTTAACTGGCAAAAAATTTGCTGATGTCTCCTGCGGCTTTCGGGCATATTCAAGAGAGGCTGCATTACGACTAACCTTATTCGGACACTTCACCTATACACAGGAAACGTTCATCGACCTCGCGTTTAAGAATATGCGCATTCTGGAGATTCCACTAAAGGTTCGTGGTGAACGAGAGCACGGCAAATCACGCGTGGCCTCAAACCTGTGGCGCTATGCAACTAAAGCCGCCACCATTATTTTCCGCGCCGCTCGGGACTACCAACCGTTCTACTTTATCGGTGTTCCCGGTATTGTGATTTTCCTACTTGGAGGAGCCGGTGGTTTATTCGTTCTATCTCATTACATACAAACCGGACAAACTTCCCCGTATCGCTCACTTGTTACAGTCTCCGGCATCCTCATTATCATAGGGTTCTTACTTCTCTTTATCTCCCTGCTCGCCGATATGCTGCACCGCAATCGCGTATTAATCGAAGAGATGCTGTACTTATCTCGAAAACGAGCGTATTCAAAAACAAATGAGCCAAGCGCTTAAAGTACTATTCATTACCCGCGCCTACAGTGCCGGCGCCGGCGGTATGGAGCGCTTAAGTTATGAACTTATCACCAGCATTAAAGAGTTGCCTGACATACAGGCAACCGTGGTTGCGAATGAGACTCCGACAAATGCTTCGCTGCTCGCTGCCAGACTACGCTCTATACTCTTCGTATTGTTTGTCGCCCCCAGGGCCATATGGGCAGCGCGTACGGCTGATGTTATTCACCTAGGCGATCCCCTTTTAAGTAAAATTGGTTGGCTTATACAAAAACTCTGGCGCAAGCCGGTCGTTGTAACTGTTCACGGGCTTGATGTGACGTTCAGTAACCCCATCTATCGACTGTATCTAAAACTGTTCTTCCGTCACTTTAACGCGTATGTCGCGATTAGTGAGTACGCCAAGCGCATGACGGAGACCTGGAATGTTACCGGCACCATACACGTTATCCCTCCTGGAGCTCATGATCGCATGTATGACCCCAATATCTCGCGCAATCAATTAGACCAATTACTCAATAGATTAACGGCGGATACAACCGTTCTTTTAACCACCGGACGCCTTGTCGCGCGCAAAGGCCACGCGTGGTTTGTGCAGCACGTTCTGCCAAGTCTTCCAGCGAATACGCTCTACGTCATTGCCGGCAGCGGCCCGGAGCAAGCTGCAATTATGCAAACAGCGCGTACAGCTAATATGACCGATCGCGTGCAGATGCTCGGAAGGGTTTCGGACGAGGCACTGCAAGTACTTACCAATACAGTTGATGTATTTATTCAACCAAATATTTCCGTGCCCGGAGATGCAGAAGGATTCGGTATCGTCCTCATCGAAGCGGCTTTATGCAACCGCCGCGTCATTGCATCGAATATTGATGGAATCCCCGCTGCCATCCATGACGGGAAAAATGGACATCTTGTTGAACCTGAAAACACCGAGGAGTGGACACGAGCCATTACATCCGCATCAGACACTACGCTCAGTCCGCGCGAGTACACATTAGATCACTTCAGCTGGAATACTATCAGACGTGAGTACGCTGCGCTGTTTGAAGAATTGAAATAAATTGCGGAAACGGGCGGACGTCTCCGTGTATTTCTCGCCAGCGCCGCCAGGAAGGCATCTCGCTTTCATACGTGCAGATCTTTGTATCAATGACGACTTCCAAATTATTTGAGTATTGTTCAAGCCATTGAGTTGTTGCAGCTCGCAAGGAAAGGTATGTTGTTCCACCCTCTTTCTTTGTTGCCTCTGGAAACATGTTAGCGAATTGAATAATTTCATCCCCTTCATATTCAAAGCCGAAGTGATTCCCGCAGATGTGCGGACCCAGCCAGGCGTATCGAGCTTCTGTTGCTGGAACGTGCTCAGCAATATGCTCCAGTATGGTATTAACTAGCGACTTACGACTGATATGAACGATCACCCCTTGAGTGTCTGAAGCAACAACTAAGGGTAAGCAGTCAGCAGTGCGAACAGCAGCTATTTCTTGTGAGGTAATTGCAAACCCACCAGCTGCATGTGGTGGAGTGGAATCAGCAGCAGCTATGATGTTACCTGTGTGTGTTCCCGGAGGCGGAATCGGGCCTTCAAACGTATCGGTGTCAGGTAATATCTGGACATTCCAAGGCCCCACATTCCACGAAGATATCATTGAATAGCGTATATGGTGACTGCTCCGTTCGTGAAGGAGACTTCGAGCTCCTGGTCAGCAATGGCACTCTCCCACACAGGTTGTTGATCTCGGGTTACTACGAGAAAGTCCGCAGCTGCGAGCGTTTCAAGCTGTGCGTCGATATCTCCCTCGTATGCTTGTATCACATTCTGATACATATCATCGCTTGGTGATAGCCAATAGTCAGCTCGCAACACCGATCGACCGGTAAACATCGGAATGGCGAATGGAGGCTGTTCTGAGACTACAAATACATCGTCAGGCTCCGTATTGTCTTCAATCCACCACAAAATTTCGCGCATGCTGGTTGGAATAACCTGCTCATCTTTGAACATTAAGTTATCATGAGCGCTGGCTATGCTTCCCCCAGCCGGCAGCAGCACTAACATTAGCACTGCGACAGCCGCTGCCCAGCCTGTGGCTTTCTCTCCCACACTTTTACTTGTGTGTATAAGCTCTCGCCTTACATAAAAGAATAGCTGGATGATAAGGCTCAGCATTAACGGAAAGCCGACGAGAAGCCCGTGATAGAAGAATCGAGACGCATTCCCCACGACGATATCTCTTCCTGAAAAGAAGAAGGTGATAAACGCTAAGAGAATCAAGAATGAGGCGGAGGCGCTGATGAATGGCTCCTTAGATATTTGCTGGAAAATTGCCACTACAAGCGGAATGACCACGATTGAAAGACGCAGCATATCAAAGGCACCGGTATACGACAGCCCTGGCAAAGAGAAGTGAGCATCTCCAGGCGTAGCAATAAAGTACAGCACTGCAGCGACCATTCCCGCTACGATATATGCCTGTCTTTCAGATACGACTCTTCCTTTATCAATCGCGCGCAGAGCAAAGAAGATAAGCAGGAGCGCGACAGCGGCTGTGCCGGTGACCGCGTTGGAGAATAACAGAACAAGCCCAGCGGCTGCGGCAATTAACACGTGCGCGAGCTGCTGTCTTCCTTTCAGTCTGTACGCTACGCGCAACAGCGCTACTTGCAGCAAAAAAATAGCAGTAAGGAAAAAGTGGCTTTGGGGATACACATATCCATCCCAGCTTACAGCTAGAACATATATCACTACCGCTGTCTGAATGCCGTAGATGAGCGGCCGTGAAGGAATACCAAACCAACGTTCACGGTCTGATTTCGGTTCAGGATATACAACGTCCCAAATAAGGAAGAATAGTGGGACAAGGATAGCAAGTTGTAGATACGTAAAGAGCGGAAGAAAGTGAAACCAATTTGTGCCAATACCGACACCGGAAAGAAACGAAGAGATACTGGCATGCAGGAGTGTTGGGTATTCCAGATAGCCGCTGCCTGCGAAAGGATTTTCGGTAACAAGCCCACTGCTCCCAAACGAACGCTGAGTTAAAGCAAGTAGCGTGGCCGTATCCCCGTTGTAGAATCCGTGTGTTATCCATTTGCTGTCAGTGAATCCGTTATATGAGGCAATAAGTGCAGCTGCAGCAATGACGAGGGCTAGAGGAAGAAAGATCCAGGCATCGCGCTTGCCTGTGCCTACCTCGCTTCGGTATGGCAGCTTCCACTGCTTGTACTGCCATGCAAATATCGCTAAGAGAATTGCTGACCCTAGTACGAAGACTGTTTGGCTGGATACCTCTTGCAGGAGCGTTCGATCGATGAGCGTAAGCAGAAGCCATCCCACCTGCCAAAGCGCTCCGGCCGCGCCCAAGAACGTCAACATGCGGCGGTGCGGGAAGAGTATGCCGCTGGCTAATATTGCTGCAACTCCGAGTATGATGATAGGTATGATCATGGAGTAAGAATGACAAATTAAATCAATCGTGGCAATAAGTGTGCATTTATAAAGAAAAAAAGGGGGCCCAGCCAACACAAGCTCAAGCCCCTACCCATTGTCATG
The DNA here is from genome assembly GCA_040881505.1 of Candidatus Anderseniibacteriota bacterium. Taxonomy (GTDB): domain Bacteria; phylum Patescibacteriota; class Andersenbacteria; order UBA10190; family UBA10190; genus JBBEDC01. The sequence continues at coordinate 1,209 of JBBEDC010000051.1, read as the reverse complement.
CCAACGTCTGTTGTCACGACAACGCACGGCCAATCCATCCGCCAGTCTTGCGAGCCACTAACCCCCAAGTCTGGAGAATCGGCTTGAGTTGATTCGAACATGTCTCCAGAGCGCATGTTCGAGCGTGAGCGCTTGCAGCGAAGAAGCTCGCAAGAACACTGCGGAGCGCTTCAGTCGCAAGCGCCGAAAGGCTTCCGGCGGCGATGGCTGTAAGCCAAAGGACATAATCATTACCCAGGTGAGAGTGCGTGATCCACGCTGTGGTCACAGTGACAGTCATCGTCACTGTCAGACACAGCCAGTACCCTGTCATCCTCGAAACCTGGTAGAGCCCCTTAATGACTCCAATCAACATCGCAAGCGGAGCAACCACGAAGAAGTGGAGACTCACGGCGCCGAACAGAAGGAGGATCGCTCCGCCAAAGACTGCGACAGTGGTCAACTCACGCCGGAAAAGACGCGAAAGGTCTCGTGCGAAAAAGCGAGCTGCTCCGTTGGACCCATGCTCGTCCCAGTCGCGATGAAACTTGAGATCGAAACATGATCCTCCCGCCTCAGCGTTTCCGAAGAGATCCCAGATGAAGAGCCAGAGCAATCCAAATGGGAACAGCGGCAGGAAAATCAATCCCCCAAAATCGGTAGTTGCAGCTGCCACGAAGCACCACTTTGTGAGTGGAACCATCCATACGAAGTTGAAAGCCAGAAAAGCCACGCCGGCAAGAGTGCGTGCAATTGCACAGTGCACCTTACTTGACCTGAGCCACTGGACCAGCGTAGGTCCCTGACACAAAACCAGGGACAAGGCAGTCTTAGGTCGCCACTCCCACACTCGGGCGAAAAGGGTTTGCGCTTCCCTTCGAAAACCCAGGCCACGACTCATTGAGTTCCTTGCGGACTGCCAGATCTCCTGGTACCACCATCCGGTGAGAACGCCGAGGAAACAACCGAAAGGCAAAGCGAGGGAGCCAAAATGGCCGAATGCCAAAATGCCCAGGATGCCTCCCCAGAACCCCCCGGCCACGTTGCGAAGCGTAACAGAGCGCGTTTTCATCTTATTGTGCTCCAGTTGGAAAGGACGTACAAACAATGCCTCAATCTAGAGATAATCACCGTGATGGCTGTGTGTCAAACGCAAAATACTCCAGGATGGAGCAGGCCGTGAACCCAGAAACCTCCTTTAGCCAAACAAAGTCATAACCTGATAGCCCA
>JBBEDC010000050.1:0-11991 GCA_040881505.1 Candidatus Anderseniibacteriota bacterium | reverse complement strand
CTCCGGCCAGGGACGGTTCAATATTTTCCTGAACATAATCGGCGGATTCGCCCTTGAAGAGCCGGCGGATAGCGCCGTCTGAGTGGAGGGTGTAGACATTGCCATCAATCGCAATGCTCTCAATGGTATTCTTTGGAAAACTTTCATCTACGACCCAGGGATTGCCGCTGCTGTATCCTCTCAATGTCTTGTTGTACACAAAGATCTGATCGGCCGCTCCGTCGTAGGCATAAAGCCGGTTGCCGTATACTGCAATATCTTTAATGTCTGGTTGGCTAGAGGAGAAAGTAATTTCTTGCTTGGCCAGGGACGCATCGACAGTGTCGTACGTTGCAACGCCGGCTGGAGAGGTGTTGAATACCACCGTCTTGTCAGACGGATGAGCAACCCCGCCGGTGATAAAGCCAATCCCCTCGCTGGTTTCGTGGACAACACTGGCAGTTCCGTCGGGAGAGATTTGAATAATGGCGTTCGTGTCTGGGTGAGTCGTGTACAAGGTTTCGCCAACCATAAAGAGCGCTCGGGGTTGTTTCGAGGTCAGGGTGCCCAAGTCGGTCACCAGGCGCACATTTGATTCATCGGTGCGCGTAATGCGCTGCAGGCGATCTTGCTGGGTAACGACTGTTGTTTGAAGCGCAGCAACTTCTGTCTTATATAGTCCAGTCGCCGCTAGCTCTGCAATCATGCCGTCTGCTTCTTTAAGAAGCCCGGTCGCCTGATCTCGATTATCGTAAATCAAAGCAGTCTCAGCCGCTTCGGTTTTCGTTGTCGCCGCATGTAGCAACTCACTGGCACGTTGAATATCTTCATCGGAAGTACGTTTTTGGCGCAGGAGGACAAGGCTGGCGACTAGGGTAATGACTAGGAGTAAGGAGATAACGCCAAATATTTTACTGGTGCGGGGGAGGGCAGAGAAAGTCTGTTTTACTCGAAGTGGTATAGAGAGCGCGTAGGCAACACTAAAAGCAAGTCCTCTCCGAATAGATTTCCGGGAAATTGTCGGAGCTTTAAATGTAACGGACTTGGATCCCTGTCGGTTTTTGGCCAGTGAATGGATATTCTTTCCAGTAGCCTTGGAAGCATGCCAGACAGCACTGCCGCCTTTGGCAGAGCCGTGCTTGAGGAGAGGCCACAGCTTAAACTGAATCATCTTCCACGCTGTCACGGCTAGCTGCGCGATAAACAGGAGGATACGCTGGGCCATCGAGCGATGGGTTAAAAGCGGTTGCCTGGGCCTTAGTTGATCCTGGGAGATAGGCTGGGCATTTCGGCGGACGGGTGCGGCGGCGCTAGCCGCTTTGCTGCTTGGTTTGACGACATATTGAGGCAGGAGTGCCACAGTAATAAAGGCCAGAGGGTTTTTTTGGCGCTGATCCTTGTACAGCTGACCGAGTCGAGCAGATATCGTGGTGGCGGAGTGATCAAGCGTTAAGCGGGTAACGTCAATTGGGCGGTATACTTCCGAAAATGCGGGGGTGCTCAAGAAGAGCGTATCCCGAGGCTGGATTTCTCCACTCGCAACCTGGGAGAAGGTTTGCAGGGGATCAGTAATGGCGCCTTGTGATAGTCCTTCCGATATGTCCGATAGAGCATTTTTGCGGGAGAGCAGCGCCTTGGCCTCGCCAGCGATGCTTAAATGCAGGTTGTGTCCGGCAAGTGCGCCTACTGTTACGTGAAAATGACGCATCCAGTCGCGCAAGCCCTGCTCGGCGGTATCGTGGAGAATGAGGTTGGCTTGGTGAAGCGCCATTTCAAAACTCGTTTCAGGGCTCCGTTGCTTATCACGAAAGTATTCTTTTTGAATGGCGGTGATAATAGTATCTAGCAGCTCTGAGCCCACTCCATCCCGGTTTTCAGCCTCTCCAGCCGCAAACAGGTAGCCGAGCTTCTGCTCGCCAGCCGACGGCTCAAATATGTACGTTTCGCAGGTGAAGGCGTTGTCATCACACAGTATGAGCTCGGTGGCGTCTGGTTGGAGGAGCTGATCAGCAGAAGGATTTGGCATACCCCGTAGTATAGCATTGCAAGAGTATATATGAAGGCTTAAGTGGTTTGCGTCTTTTGAGCCCACCGAGTACACTCCTTAATACGAAGATATGGCTACACCGTCGTTTCCCTTAGAGAAAATATTTGGCTCCCGAACCCGCGTGAAGATTATCACGCTGTTTACGACAGGCGTGAAACGACCATATTTCGTGCGAGAGATTGCTCGCACCGTCAACGAACGCCTCAATGCGGTTCGTCGCGAACTCGAGATTTTGGAAAAGGTCGGCATGCTTAAGACATACGAGGATCGTCGCCGTAAGTATTACACCGTTCATGAATCGTTCCCACTGCTCGAAGAGCTTGCTTCGATTATGAAAAAGTCAGGACCAGGTGTGGAAGATGTTCTGTTCAAGCATATCGAAAACGTAGGGGACGTGCAGTATGCCTGTGTGACCGGTTACTTTACCGGCGCCACCGGCGCACCAACTGACTTATTTATTGTTGGTAGTATTAATGAGCAGCGCCTTGATATGTTTGCCAAGCGAATCGAGCAGCAGCTGGGGCGAGAAATAAGTTATACACCAATGACGATGAACGAGCTGCAGTATCGCATGAACTTTAACGATATGTTCCTGCGACAGGTATTTGGTAACCCTTACAAAGAACTGGTTAATCGATTGCCAAGAGAATTCCAGCCGGAAGAGGTATTCAGCGAAAAATCTCCCAACATTGTCCGCGATTCAATCCCCAATTAGCTCTTTATCCACTAACAGTGCTGGGCAATGAAGGATCCGGCTGATATTTTCACAAAGCGGGGAACCCCCCTTATCCTCATCGTTAGCCGGGTTGTCCTGATCGGTTTTTTTGTCTTTGCTCTGCTTGCTACGTTGCTTGAGTGGTTTCCCAGTAACTATCTCAGTGTCTACTGGTTTGCGTATTTGATAGCAATCTACCTCGCTGCTGAGGTGATTTATTATCAGTTTAATCAACGAGGAATTAATCTCGCTTTTGCATTTCCGCTGCTTTTCGCAATTGTCCTGCTGAATTTTTTCTCAATCCTGCTTGAAGCCCAAGACCGCGTCCCCATTATCAATCGGGCCGAACACTTCGCGAGCTTTGTCTTGTTTGCATATATCGTCTGGATATTTTTCTTAAAGTACCTGCCGCAGAAAGTGTGGCGTGATCATCCATATTACACATCCCTCCTCGTGCTGTCGATCACTTCATTGGCGGGAGTAGGTAATGAAATTGTGGAGCTGTTTTTAGATAAAGGATTTGGAACCAATACAGTGGGAGCAGGATATGACACGTCAATGGATCTGCTTATGAACACGCTTGGTTCGGGGACCTTTCTGGCCGTCCAGTTGATTCTGTATGAAGGGGGATTTTTCTCGAAGGATTAAAAAAGCCCCCTGCTGTTTTAGGAGGTTGGTAGGCTTAAGCGAGAAAGTGATGACGAGCCTCTACCCAAGAGGCTGCTCGAGCTCTTGCCCAACATTCAAACTCTTCTTCGCAGGCTGCGCGCAACTCTTCGTCGAGTTCGCGCAGGGCCTCGGGCGTATCGAGTCCGACAGAGCCGGGCTGAAAAGGAACTCCAATGAAGGCAAAGAAGCGAGTCATGTAATCAAGCGATTCACTCATGGAACAATCCTGTGCTTAGTGGCAAAGGGGTTGAGATGACTGTCGGAAAGAACGCTTCTATACTCAGTGTTGCAGAAAGGGGGTGAGCCTGCAATGTTGTGGATGTTATACAGATGGATGGTGTGGAAAAATGCCATGTAAAGATATTGCGTAGGGGTTAACGGGGGAGTATTGTGGATGGAGGTGGAAAACAGTGGGGAAAAGTGGGGGACATTGTGGATAACATAAAGAAACAGTGCTCTTTTCCGCATTTTAGTGTTCTACCCGTACGGGGGATGTTCCTTTGAACTTTCAAGCACGAGTAGTTTGCGACACATAAAGCAGTAGGGTCGCAAACGCTTACAAACATAAACACGCCGGACACAAACACCATATCGCAATAGCGATTTCCGAATGGGGCTTCCGGTGACGGAAGCTCTATATAAATCTATGTTTATTGGAGAATACAGTCACACAATCGATGAAAAAGGCCGGATGAATATGCCGGCCAAGTTCCGGCGGGATGTAACCGAAGGGGTAGTAGTAACCCGGGGGTTGGATCACTGTTTGTTTGTATACACTCGAGCTGCATGGGAAACGATGGCTGACAAGTTGGCCGCCCTTCCCATGAGCCAGAAAGATAGTCGAGCATTTGCTCGACTGATGCTAGCCGGGGCGTCGGACTCAAAGCTCGACGGTCAAGGTCGCATTATGTTGCCGGAACATCTGCGTGAATATGCAAAGTTGAGCAAGCACGTGACCGTCACCGGAGTCGGAGACCGGATGGAAATCTGGAACGAAGACTCGTGGGGTCAGTATAAAGCTCAAACTGAAGCACAAAGCGATGATATTGCCGAAGCAATGGGGGCGTTGGGTATTTGAGGAAAGTGCTATGGATACTAAGCCAGAACACATTCCGGTTTTACTCAAGGAAGTTCTCTTACAATTTTCACCACAGGCAGAAGATGTACTCTTAGATGCCACGCTCGGTCATGGAGGTCACGCGAGAGCGTACCTTGAGGCCAATGAATCGACCCGAGTAATCGGACTCGATGCAGATGAGCAGGCAATACAAGTGGCACAAAAGATTTTAGCGCCTTGGTCAGGCAGAGTGACCTTTATTCACAGCAACTTCGCGCAAATGGCGCAGGTCGTTGCTCAAGAGGAGAAGGTAACCCACATCTTGTTTGATCTCGGTATTGGCAGTCACCAGATTGCAGATAGTAAGCGCGGATTTACCTTCCAGGGAGCGGGTGCGCTTACCATGCGATATGGTCAGCAGGAGGAATTGCCTCCTTCTAAGATACATGCGCTGAATATGCTCGAGAGAAGGATCGGCTATCTACCGGATGTTACAGATGTATTGCAGGGACTGGATGAATACCAGCTTGCAACTATTATAAAGACATACGGTGAAGAAAAGATGGCTCGCAGGATCGCTGCAGCCCTGAAAAGCGAGGTGATTCCCACAACAGCCCAAGAGCTCTCGGATAGTATCGTTGCCGCTGTACCAAAGGGGTACGAACGCGGACGCATTCATCCGGCCACCCGTACGTTTCAGGCGTTGCGGATGGCGGTAAACAGGGAGCTGGAAGTAATTGAAGCAGTCTTGCCACAAGCAGTTGCGCTTCTAGAGCCCGGCGGCAAGATAGCTGTCATCAGCTTCCACAGTCTGGAGGATCGGATCGTGAAACGATTCTTCCGCCAGCAGGCACGAACATGCATTTGTCCGCCGGAGCAGCCAATATGCACCTGCGACTACAAGCCGAGCTTGAAGATCGAAACAAAAAAACCAATCGTGGCAGCGGAGGGGGAGGTTGTCACAAACGCAAGATCCAGGTCAGCAAAATTGCGAGTTGCGACCAAACTGCCGCCGTAAAAAACTGCCGGTGAAAATATATCAAACATCAACACTAACAAATATAAACATCCATGAAACCAAACATCCAACAACAGGTTGTGTCTCGTCACCGATCGACTGGAATTTCAGCAAGGCGTCGATCATGGACATCACGAAGCAATGCATTTTCTTTTGTATCTCAACGCGGAAGCGTTGATCACGCTACGGTCACTATCACCTTCGGAGTCTTAGCTCTCGTTATTATTGGCCTGCTTGGGTTCTTCTACTTACAGCAAGTAGTAGACACCGCCTCTCAGGGTACCGATGTTCGTCAGCTGGAAACGCAGATTGTAGAACTGCGCGACCAGCAAAAGCAGTTAGAACTTGAAGGAGCTCAGTTGCGATCTCTGCAGGCAGTAGAAGGGCGAGTTGACCAGCTCAATCTCGTCGAAGCTGACAAGGTGTCATACTTAGCGCCCGTGGGCCAAGATACAGCTGTAGCCTTAGCGGAGGGGTTGTAATAACGTACACATACACAATTCATGGGGGTATCGTTTAATCCACAACAGCGTATTGCGCTGCTCATATTAGGGGGGCTAGCGCTTTTCGGTATTCTGATCGCCCGGGTTGCATACCTACAGGTTGTCCAACACGGGCGCTTTACTGCGATCGCTGAAGCTCAGCGCAAACGAGCTTCAGAGCTGCAGCCGCACCGCGGCACCATTTATCTTACCGAAGGAAGAGAAGGAGATATTTTTCCTATTGCGAGCAATCGAGCGGGGTACATCGCATTTGCTGTACCGCGGGGCATGGAAGATCCGACCGGAGTTGCCGAGCAGCTGGCACCTGCCTTGTACGAATTCCGCAGACGGCAACAGGAACGGATTCAAGCGATCGTTGATCGCACCGGACAGGAGAGGATAAAGGAAGAGGAGAAGGAGGTAGCGGAAGAGGAGCAACCCGAGCCTACCCCCACCCCCACTCTTTCGCCAGAGGAAGACACTATCCAAATTAAAGTCGATCTTCTGGAAAAATTTAATCAGAGAACTGACCCGTACGAACCGTTCTTGCGTCCGCATGAATTACTTGATGATCAGCTAAAGGCATTCCTGGAAGAAAAAGCGTTTCGGGGAATTATCATCGAAGAACAGGAAGTACGCATTTACCCGGAGGGAGAACTTGCCGCTCACGCTGTAGGATATGTTGGAATGAATGATTCAGAGCAACGAATAGGGCGTTATGGAGTAGAGGGATACTTTGATGAATTGCTGCGCGGAGACTTGGGCTGGCTATCCGGCGAACGCGCCGCCGCTGGAGGATTTATCGGCGTGGCTAAAAATGAATTTCGTCCGGCAGAAGACGGAGCGGATGTCGTATTAACGATTGACCGTGTCGTGCAGTCCTTTATCGAAAGAGAACTCAAAGATGGAGTAGAGCGTTACGGCGCCGAGCGTGGCAGCGTGCTTGTCATGAATCCGCAGACTGGGGCAGTACTGGGTATGGCAACGTATCCTACGTTCGATCCCAATACGTATTACGCAGTCAGAGATGCTCGTGTTCAGAGCAACCCGATCGTAAATGATATTTTTGAACCAGGATCTATTCTCAAGCCGGTGATTATGGCTGGAGCAATCAATGACGACATTATTCAACCAGATACAACGTTTACCGATAGTGGTCCGGTTAAGGTAGCTGAATATACAATTAACACCTTCGACGGCAAACACTATGGCGTTCAGACTATGACTCAGGTTCTTGAGCAATCGAATAACGTGGGAATGGTGTGGCTGTCCAAGCTAATGGGAGCTGAAACAATGTACGACTATCTCCGCCGCTTCGGTTTAGGAGAACGCACGGGTATCGAGCTCGAGGGGGAAACACAAACAAATCTTGAAGAACCCCATGACTGGGATATCGTTCAAACAGCCACCACGAGCTTCGGCCAGGGTGTAGCTATGACGCCCTTACAAGCCCTAAACGCTATTAATGTCATCGCAAATAACGGAAAACTATTAACGCCTCATATCGTTTCGCGAGTGCGGTATAGCGACGGAACGGTGCAGGAGGCAAACCCTGAAGTGGTTCGGCAAGTCGTATCAGAAAACGCAGCCTCTAAAGTTTCAGCCATGATGGTCAGTGTCTTGGAAAATGGTGTAGCGGGACTGGCTCGCGTGCCGGGATATTACCTGGCTGGTAAAACCGGTACTGCCCAGGTGCCAGATGAGCGCGGAAAGTATTCTGCAGATCGGAAAATTATTAGCTTCGCTGGTTTTGGCCCAGTTGAAAAGCCGCAGTTTTCAATTCTTATAAAACTCGATAACCCCTCTGGTCTTTCCTTCGCGTCAGGTACAGCCGCTCCTATGTTCCGTAATATTTCCGAAAAGCTGTTGAACTATTATCAGATCCCGCCGTCATACGACGACGGTATTCGTCAGCCGGCCTTCAAAGTTAGTAGCGGACAATAAGGTATACTAAGGAGAATATGAACAAGTTCCTTCAGCGCATTGAGTGGGCTCGAGCGGAAGAATATGTATCTCGTCACAAGATAGGGCTTGTTGGAGTTGTTGGCAGCTATCATACGCAGCTCATAACACGGACGGTTGGAGCGGCCCTTGCAGATGCGCAGTCGGTGCGAGTTGCTAGTGCCGTGTATGATCTTCAGGATGTCCCTGAATGCATCTTAGGGCTACGAGCGCAACACGGGATGTTGAGTTGGTTGCGCGTGTTAACAAACAGTAAGGCAAAAGAAATCACTGAAGCAGAGCCTCATACGATTGTTATGAACGTGCCGTGCCGCAAGCCAGGTGATGTTGATGCATTTGGATATACGTTTCCTCCAGCCCTCGCTGTCATACACAACGTAGACGCAGTCAACCTGGAGCAGTTTGTTTCAAAGCAGAATGTAGCGCACGAGATGATGTCACTGGCCGTAAGCGTACCTGCAAACGGATCTGTTGTGTTGCATATTGATGATCCGTTAGTGGCAGCTATGCAAGACCACACCTCAGCTCATGTAACGACGTATGGCGAAAGCGAAACCGCCGACGTGCGGCTCTTGCGGGCAACAAGGGTTGATAAAGGGTTTGCGGTAGAGATTAAAGTGGGACAAAAAATATTTGAGCAGCACCTTCCGAACGTTATCGGCCGCCACCACATATCGGCAATCTTGGGCGGTTTAGCTGCGGCACATGCCAAGCGGAGGAATATTCAACAAGCTCTCCAGGCGCTACGAAATATGCCTGTGCCTGCTGGAGATTTAAGTATGCATACATCATCTCGCGGGGCGCAGGTTCTGCAGGAGACGAATAACGCGACGCCAAGAAGCGTTGAATTGGCCATCAAGACACTCAATCGCTATCCAGCCTCTCGCAGAATTGTTGTTTTGGAAAGTATCGAGCGGTTAGGTTCTGAGGCAATTGCTGTTCATCAAGCACTGGGAGAGCGGCTTGTTCCCACTGTTGATGTGTTAATAACTGTAGGGACAGACGCCCGCCATGCTCAAGAAGCTGTTTTGCGGGCCGGACATGCCGATACGCACCACTTCCCCAAAAATGCCGATGCTGCCAAATGGGTCGGCAATATGGCACGCCCAGGCGATGTTATCCTGGTTGCTGGCTCTGCCGGTGTACAGCCGATCATTGACCGGCTGTAGTATTACTTAATCCCTAAAAACACCTCTAAAACGAACTAAAGGCAGAAAAAATTGACAAATACTAATAACTCCTTTACTATCAAATATAACGAGGAAAGCTCACGTAATAGACGTCGTAGAAATCTTCAACTCGTGTTGAAGTCCGAGCCGTCAAAAAGTTAGTCACCTCGGGTTTAACACGTAAGTACACAAGGTATGATGGATGGAAGTTCAGACCGACCGATGTTCGATGCGGTCTGCTCCAAGTGCGGCAACGAAACGCAAGTACCGTTTCAGCCGTCCGGCGATCGTCCTGTCTACTGCAGCGACTGCTTCAAAGAAATGCGCGGTCAGCAGTCTGGCGGTGGCGGATTTCGTCGGGAAGAGCGTCAAATGTTTGACGCTACATGTGCCACCTGTGGCGCGGCTACGCAAGTGCCGTTTCGCCCAACAGAAGGCCGCCCGGTATACTGCCGGGAACATTTCAAGCGCGGTGAGTAATCTCGCGTAAGAAACGAAAGCACCCCTTTATACGGGGTGTTTTTGTTTACTTCACACTGCGGAGATGGTGATATATTATGCGTACGTGCAGCAGATGGTCTGTTGCTTGGTCTTTTAAGATCCGACTCAGAAGAGGGTCTGACAATGCAGAATAGCCTGCGGATTTCGTTCTTCGCGCTGGTTCTGGCGAGTCTGGGCGGTATGGCCGCGGTGACGCTTAGCCCCTTCTTCGGCTGGGGAGACGGGCGGCACGTGGCAATCTTCGTCGGGACATACGTGATTATGGTCACGGGGGTGACACTGTACAACCACAGGTACATCACCCACAACAGCTACGCGTTCACACGGCTCGGACGCTTTACCGCTCGCCCCTTGTTGGCCTGGGCTGCAGCCATTAGTTGGCAAGGCCCATCGGCGTGGTGGCGGAAGGTGCACCAGAAGCATCACGCCCACTCTGATACCCCCGAGGATCCGCACTCTCCTCTCCGGGGGTTCTGGTATGCTCACTTCGGCTGGCTCCTCAAGGGAGAAATTTCCTGGAAGCTTGATCCAAAGGATGCGTTGCCACATGGGAAATTCGAGCGGGCCTTGAGCCTTCCGTGGGTGTACTTGCTAGTCGGACCAGGGAGCGGCTTGCTCGTCAGTTTCCTGCTTGGCAGCTGGATGGGTGCAAGCGCGTACCTGGCGGCTGTGTTTTGCGGGACCTGCTTGGCTACGTGGAGTATCAACAGTGTGTGCCATCTCGCCAAAGAGCGGTCAGCACAAACCAATGATCACAGTCGCAACGTGTACTGGCTTGCTCCGCTATCCGGTGGTGAGGCACTGCACTTCGAGCACCATCGGGGGCAGAGGCTGTCATGCTTCGCCCATAGGAGGTGGCAAGTCTGTTTCGACACCGGCTTCTGGGTGTTGTCTGTCTTGCGGCTCTTCCGCTTCGTCGGACCCCTTAAGATGCCGCGCTTCAATTAAGCGCTCAACAGGTACGTCTCGAGCAATCGAGAATCGGCCTGTTTTTCTTTTATGCATACTGCGCATCATACTTTACATAATGTACGGTAAATATGTAAACTACATGTATACATATGTACGTACCTCGTATCCTTGAAGAAGACATTCAGTCATCCTTACAAAATCGGAAAGTCCTATTCTTGCTTGGCGCGCGCCAGGTGGGCAAAACAACTCTCATTGAACATATTCTCAAAGCCGGGGCAGGGGAGATGCTGAATATGGATATGGAGATAGACCGCTCACGCCTCTTGGAGGCAGCCCATCTGGCACCAGCGGAAGGGGTGCGGGCGCTTACATCTGGCAGCGCCCTCGTTATCGACGAAGCCCAGCGCGTGCCAGACATCGGACGCATTACGAAGGGGTGGTATGACGCCAAAGTAGACATCAAAATTATTCTCCTTGGTTCATCTAGTGCGACGTTGCTCGATCACGCTGCCTCAGAGCTTGTTGGTAGAAACGAAAAGCTGTGGCTCACGCCTCTGCTGTTCAGGGAGGTGCTAGCCGGACAGAAATGGTTTCGGGCCACCCAAACACCAGCCGAGGTTAACAAGCACTACAGCCAACAAGTAAGCGCTCTCCTTATGCAACGCCTGGTCTATGGCAGTTATCCCGAGGCGTATCTCACAGAAGATCCACAATCGTACTTAACCAACCTGACTAGCGACTACTTGCTCAAGGATATCTTTACCAGATCCCTTGTTAGATCTCCGGAAGACGTGAAGCGGCTACTTCTTGAGCTGGCTCAGGAGCTCGGCAATACAATTTCAGTAGCCCAGCTTGCGACCCGGCTGAAGATAAGTCGTCAGACAGTACAGCGTTATCTTGATTTATTAGAAGGTATTTTCGTTATCTTCTCACTACCGGCTTACGCCACGGATCCGATAAAGGAAATACACAAAAGTTATAAATACTACTTCTGGGATGTGGGTGTGAAGAATGCGCTGCAGCGTGAATGGACAGTTTCCCGTAATCGGAGCGATATTGATATGTTATGGGAGAACTGGGTGATTGCGGAAATTATGAAGCTGAGTCGTACGTACAACCGGCAGGAGGATTTGTTTTTCTGGCGCTCGCGCCATAACAGTAGTGTGGAGTTAGTGGTAAAACAGGGGGAGGCACTTCATCCATTTACCATACGTTTTGACTCCAACGCTGGCGGATCTTCTCGCAGCTTTGAATCTGCCTACGGTGTTAAGCCAGCTATTATCCATCCTGGGAATATCTTGGATATTTTGTTGTAGGTGGCTGTTTGGCAGCTCATCGGGAGCTTTAATACGTAACATCAAGTAGTCGCAAGGGCGGCTGCTTTTTCTAGAACGGATACAAGCAATGACGCTATTGAATGAAGGAAATATTTTGACGGTAATATAGGGTGCTTCGCTTCGCGTGCTAATTCACATACGTA
>JBBEDC010000049.1:0-13124 GCA_040881505.1 Candidatus Anderseniibacteriota bacterium | reverse complement strand
CAGCACTTGCCCCGGCACGAGCTACTCCCCTAATTGACCGCTTGGACAGCAGCCCTCCGCAAGCCATGATGGGCTTTGTGAATCCGGCCGCCCGTGCGTCTCGAATCCAGTCTCGAACGATCGGGTACAGCGGCCTTCCGCCAAGGCCGCCAGGCTGCTCAAGCCCCCGAACTTGCAGTGGCGACCTCCCTCCGTGAAACAAATGCTGCCAGGGAAACAGCCACCACCAGCGGATAAGATCCGGCATGTGAAGCCAAAAGATGGTGTTTGAGTTACAAATAGCATCGCACATCGGGTGCTTGGCCACCTTAACTGCGGCCTTGGGCGACACCTCGGCGTTAATCTTGGCAATGAGCGGGATGTCGAGCTCCCCAAGCACTTCGAAAGAGCTATGAGACTCTTCGATCAACTCGGAGGGATCCTGGCCCACGTTCGGGCAGGAGAAGTTGCGCTGGATGGCGATTTTTGCCCGAAATTCCGACTTCCTGCGCTTCAGCATGTCCACGTACAGCCGCTCTTCGGCCTGTCGCTCTTCAAGCGTAGAGCCTGCCGGCATAAAGGAGAGGATGAAAGGGTCAGTACGCTGTTGCAGCCTGCCGGTATCAAGAATTGCCTCAAAGCCAGGGCCGCTAAGCCCTACAGCATTGAGCGTAATTGCCCGGAAAAAGTTCACGTAGATGCATTTGGGAAGCATCTCCCGGGGAGTCTCTCCATCTTCCAGGAGAGGCATGTTGCCCTCTCTGGGGTGAAAGGTGGTAGTCTTGGCGATGAACGTTGATCCATCGTAGTTGGGTCCAATCGGCCCAAGCCACTTATGGAAAGGATACCCGATGCCTGTCAGGTTCCTGCCTCCGGATGCGTTGAACACCCGCCCAAACTCGTCTCCGCGCAGTTTCATGCCTCAGCTCCTTTAGAATTGGTTGGATTGTAAAAATGTTCAGCTCCCTCCACGGTGCCCCCGGCACGACTCGAACGTGCAACCTAACGGGTAGAAACCGTTCGCTCTATCCAGTTGAGCTACGGGGACTCTCTCTACCTAATCCCTAAGACGGGACTTCTTGTTTTTACCAGAAAATATGGTAAATTGCTACAATCTTAGGTGAAAGCACCTGTTATGGCGGCTATAGCTTAGTGGTAAAGCTCCGGGTTGTGGTCCCGGCGACGAGGGTTCAATTCCCTCTAGTCGCCCCATAATAAAGATGGTTACAAAGAAAACAACTCAAGACTTGGTGGGTGAGCGTCCGACGCCAGAGACGCTTTCGTCCATGGAGCGTACCCCTATTTCTATTATCATGGATAATGTACGCAGCCTTGATAATGTAGGGTTACTGTTTCGTCTATGCGAAACTGCACGGCTCAAAAAGCTGTATTTAACTGGCTATACCGGCCACCCCAGAATCGACAATGACGAGCGACCCAAGGCTCTCATTGCTCGTCACGAGCATCGTATAGCTAAAACAGCCGTATATGCCCTCCCGTATCAACCGTGGGAATACATCGAAGATCCACTCCCTCTCACTCAGCAGCTAAAAAGTGAAGGCAATGCTATTGTTTCTTTAGAGCAAACCAGTGGGAGCGTCCCTTATCATCATTTAGATGCCAAGCAATATACTTTGCCATTGGTAATTATTGTAGGACACGAACGCCAAGGAGTTCGTCAGGAGCTACTAGACTTATCTGATCACGTTGTAGAAATTCCCATTCTTGGCCTTGGTAACTCTCATAACGTTGCCCTGTCTACGAGTATTGTCCTGTATCACCTTCTGGAGAAGAAGGGGTTGCTTTAAATAATTGTGCACCCGGCACGGCTCGAACGTGCAACCTCTGGTTCCGAAGACCAGCGCTCTATCCAATTGAGCTACGGGTGCGATTTCCTCTTTATACGGCCTGTCAGCTAATATCGCAAGATTTAGGTTGTTTGAATGAGGGGGAGCCGAATCTCAAACTCCGTTCCCGCAGCATTCTCTCGAGGTCGCCAGTTAAACGACCCTCCGAACTCCTTTACGATATAGCTAGCAAGAGTAAGTCCTACTCCTATACCATCGGGGTCGAATTGATCTGCTTTATCACCACGCGCAAATGGCAGGAGTATTGCAGGAGCATCTTTTTCCTTCACTCCAACTCCTCTGTCCTGCACAACTATGCGAACCTGAGAAGTTCCTTTGACAATAGAGATATTTAGAATACCAGGGGTGAGAGTGTACAGTATTCCATTCTCTAATAGATGTCCGAGAGCGATAAAGAAGAGCGACCGATCTACGGCGACTGCGGCATGGTCACAGTGTGCCTTTTGCAAGATCTCTACGTTGCGGGCAGAGGCAAGCGGTCGCACCCTATCCACAGCTTCCTGCACAAGCTTACAAACGTCATACGTTTTTAAATCCTGAGTTATTTTCCCCTGTTGGGCTTGGAGCATCAGGAAGACATCTCTAATGTTATCAAGCAGAATATGCGACTTCGTATCCATCCGCTTAAGCTTCATGCGCGCCTCCGCTGGTAGGCGATCAGACTGCGCGACAAGCTGCTGTAAATCTTCCTGGAGGTTTTTTAGAGGGCTCTCAAGTTGATGAGCCACACGAGATAGGCGTCGCAACTCTCCCCGTGCCTGCTTTCTTGCCTGGTGCTCAGCGTAGACTACTAACAACAGTCCAGTACTAATAAAGATACCAGCAACGATAGGGAGAACTGGAACGAAGTTATTCTGAAATAAAGACTTTATTAAATAGAAAAGATCCAGTGCTAGCAGTACCGATGCTCCACCATATACGAACGAATGAAAAATAGTTTGAGTTGAGTATCTATGCATAAAATAAAACAGCCCCGCCTTTTTGATATATTACCATTCCCCTCTTATCAAATGAAATTAGCGGGATATTCTTTCTTCACCATTACCCCGCCTAACTACTTGCACTACCACGCCAATCGCACCAACAGCTATTAATACATCTGCTACATTAAAAATCAACTCGTAGAATACGAAGTAATCGACCACTTGTCCATATACGATTCTATCCAGCAAATTCCCAACACTACCCAGTAAAAACACTCCAAGCATCCATAAATACCGGTATCTACTCCCTAGCCATAACAAGATTAGGACCACTACAGCTGAGCCAACCGTAGCCATCGCTTCATTCCTCCACACTCCGTTATTAAGATAAAGCCCTATTTCGAGAAAGCCATACGAGATTCCCCCTGCGGGGTTTGCTAGAAAGTAACGCTTAAGCACTTGGTCGACGATAAAAAGAAAGGCGGCAACTCCTATAGTCGAGTAAGCCGCCGTTCGATTCATGGTTCAACTACTTAACTACAAGTGTAGTTGCTGCAGGATTGGCTCGAAGACGATCCTCAGGAATTTCTTCGCCATCACCGGTCGCACCATACGTTCCAGCTTCAATTCGTTTCAAGGCTGCTCCTACCTCTTCCAGGCGCGCCTCCAAGGCTTCCGTAGTCGCATAGCTCGCTTGATAGTCCGCAACCTCTGAAGCGTTTTCCTCATCCTTACGTCCATAATCAGGAAAATCTGCCTGGTAGTCTCCTTCTTCCTTACGGGCTAGGCGTTCAAGCTTAGCCCGAACATCCTGTTCTTCTTCTTGTAAGGCCATTTTCATTTCTTGTATAAACTCTGGTGAGTGCATATATCTAAAATTATGATCTTAAAGAAAATACTGGTTTAAGTATACCGCCGAGCGGAAAATAAGACAGGCCCAGTAACATCCGGCAAAAACGTAGTAATTGACCGTGTAGCTGGGCCTGAAGGCCCTTGTTAGAAGACGAGAACGGTCGATGTCGAATCGCTATGCGGTGTAGTCACTGTTAGTGATCCCGCACCGACCGTTCTTATCATTTTTACAAACAAGGACTAAGTGCATCTATTCCACATCCTGCGCTGTAGAATGTTCCTTAACCTTGATTGCAGTTCCGATTACATATTTATGTTTTTGTTGATGCAATCCTCGCTGCGAAAATGTACAAAGGTTCTAAACCGTTTTTGTGTGGTTTTTGTGTTTGATGTTTGAGGGTGATGCAGGTCACCACGTCCTCAAAGTTAAGGGGGTGCTTCGCCAATTAGGGAAGCACGCTTAGGGAGTATAGGGGGAAATACTCCCTAACCGCGCTCCCCGTCTTTTGGGAAGGTATTGTGGATATTCAATTGGAGTGTTCAGGAATAGTGACGGCCCTGCGTGCTGTACTCGAGATATTCTCTTCAGGGCCGTAATGTTGTTTATTTTGCCTTTTTGTATTGCTAAGCGCTCTTTGAGTGCTTAGTGATAGATGAAGTATAGCACATTTTACCCCTCGGGTAAAGAATGTGAACATCAATTTTGAACATATCTAGTACGCGTAAGGTAACCGATAACATGTTCTTTTTTAGTATTGTTTTTTGAAAGATATCTTCGCCCTCCCTCTTTGTTTTTGAGGAGGCATTCATACTTGATTACGCCTCCGATCCTCTCCACTTTTCTCATTCTAATGATCTAATCACTTTCCCACCTGCTAACCTACTCCACCCTTCTCATCTTCTTCCCACTTCCTACTCCACCCGTCTTCACTACCCCTATCAACTTCAAGCTTAGCGCTACTCTATCTTGTTTTAATCTGACTCAAATAATTTACATCCCCTCCTAGGCTGTTACCCATCCCTTACCCGCGTACACATAGCAATTTTCCGCTGGCCTCATAGAGAAGCCTCTCGTTGCAGAAGCATACGTACTCCGTGTCACCCCACATATCTCCCGAGCTCGTATAAACCCCAACGCTAATTGATAACACGGCATCGAATTGGCGTATCGTTCCGTAAGGGTAGTAGAAAGTATCCGGAAGTAATTATATCGTTTTAAGAAAGCTATAAAGATATGCTCACCTGGGGGAGTCAGAGAAGATACGGCCAAGAATATATTGGCGCACCATTTTCTGTATATCTGTACGGATAACTGTTATTAGCTTTATATAGCAACTTCCAGCTCTTTATACTCTATCTCAATATGGCTCTGATTTTCTTGCTGCAGGAAGTTCATCGCCCTTAGCTGCTGTGACGTGCTTTGTAAAAACGGCTCCGCGAGCTGCACCGAACTATACGTCTGCTGTGCATTCTCAAAGAGCTCATCCGTAAGTGTGGCGCTAGTACTAACTGCTATTATCCCCTCTTTCTTACATACCCACATATCCCGCTGGTGAATGACAAGTGCTGAGCACCCAGAAGGCATAGACGGCTCGCCAATCAGTACCTGCTCTTTGTCGGGGATATACTCGTATCCCAGAGTGCGGTCAGGGAGTAAGAAGGCATGCCTAGTGGGATAGTCATATCCCGCCTCAGCTAAAATAGCCTCCTGTAGGGCCATCTCCTCCTCCAAAGAGGCGCCTTGCAGACCAAAGACTATATCCGATCCGCGCTGCAGGGCAACTAGGCGAGCAGGAAACCCTGTCGAGAAGCCTACGAGGTCTGGAGCGGTATATACAAAGCCAAGCTGCTCAAGTAAGTAATCATTTAGATTAGATGAGGAGATTTCTGGCATACTCTCCAAAACATCAGATTGGGCCACAACAGCTATATCCGGCTTATCCGCATCCCCTTGATGCGCAAAAACATCATCTTCCCATAAAACATCCTCAAGCGCAGTGGTCTGCTCCTTAACAGCAAGCCTAAGTACAGAGGAGTTCATGGTTGCAATCATTGCCGTATCGGCATGGATTAGCGGGTATGAGTCTTTTCGAATACTTGCTACGGCATCTGGGAAAGATGGATGATTGTTCGTTGCTTTATGAAGCACCAAACTGGCAAAACCTGCTGGCACATTCTTAAGAATACTACTTCTCTCAACGTACCTATCTCCAACCAGAACTACCCACCCCAGGCGACGAGGCTCAAATCCCTGCTGACGAAGATCTCTAATAAGTGCTCTACCCTGAAACCACTTTGCGATACCTATGGCCTGTACTCTCCCACCCTCTTCCTGCTGGTTGTATACAAACGTCTGCCAATGAGAGCTCTGAATCTCTTCCGGCACCTGGGTGCCGATTAAGGATAATGCGCTATGATTGCCGCCCGCTGTAACTGAGGCGCTATCGTCTTTTATTAGAGCTGTTAAAAACCACAGCGAATGACTCGCCGTAAAAAGAGATAAAAATATAATTAGAAGTATCCCCAACGCAATCCACACCCTGCTAGTAACCTTTTCCAAGAATACCAAGTAACTCATAAAGCCTCAGTGTATACCAGAGCAGGTGAGCTCCAAAACCTACTTCAAAAGGTTGCCTTTACGATGATTAAGGTAGACGTAGTACTCCTTGTATCGTACCTCTTGTGCTGCTTTCGAGCGCAGTGACAGCAATTGAATAGCTCCCGGATCCTTCAATTGGTAACAGAGTAGCTAGGCTGGAGCTGTTGACTGAACCGAGAGCAGTGGGTCCACCAAACAATACTCCTGTTCCTTGAGTAATTAATGGCTGCCATGAAGGCGCAGCGGCTAAACTACTTCCACTTTGCGTAACTACATCAATCAGCCCGAACATTACATCTTTTGAGGAAGCAACTAGCAAATAACCATTTACAACTGCGTAGTCAATAGCGGTCCCATCATTTGCGAGGTTTACATATCGCAGTGGTACTGATTGATATTCTCCGCTAGCAAAGGCTAGTTGCGGCACCTGTGAGCTACTTACCCCACTCAATACTGGAATAAGCGCCCGCAGACTGCTCTCTAGCGCAACGTCACCCACCTCTACGGCCCCTGTATTGGCCGCTGGAAGGCTAACAATAAGCCCAAGGTCTTGCTGGGTCTGACCTGTCCTGTAATACGCATACGGGCCAGTTAAGGAGCTTATCAGTTGCTGAACTTGGGGCTGCTGCAAAACATCAGTGTCGAGAACATCGGACTGAATTGATGTAAGGTCAGCAGCAAAGTTTGTGCCAAGACGAGCAAACGTCGCCTCTGCCGGCACAAGAGGGAGCAACTCATCCTTCAACGTCGTTGAAGAACCCGCTATAAGATCAGCTCCGCTCGTAAAAAGGATCCCACGAGCATTCGCATCATACCGACCTTGTACTGCTACAGGGTTCGCAGTAAAAAATGTTGTGTCAGAAAATATCCGCGACTCATCCGAATTTACGAGCAGGGTTGCATCTCTCGCTAGTAGTTGGATATAAAGCCCCGGGGCAAAGGCAGGAACTGATTGCGTTTCCGCCCATGTTCCCAGTGAAAGTATTTCCTTATATATCTCTGAGTTAATCGGATGAGCTATGATCCAATTTCCAAGAGTTGATACCTGTACGGAGCTCTGTGTAGCGAAGAGCTGCTCTGCACCATCAGTGCGAGGAATCAACATAAATGGTCGTGTGTTATTTGGCAGCAGCACATAAAGGACCTCGCTAATCGAATCCGTTTCTGCCAATAAAGCTGGGTTCCCCCTAGCAGCATCAGCTAATGGAGTGGCTGTCGTTGCGTTCCCTCCCCACATCTGCCGCACAGCGGCACGGGCTGTGGGTTCTGCAAAGGAATACCGAATAACAGCCACGGCATCTTTTGGAATTATTTCAGCCGTACTTAATGAGGCTGCTGGATCCTCACTAATGGCTGGTGCAATAAAGGACAGCCATGCATACCACCCGCCAGCGCCTAGTGCTACAAGGAGAGTAAGAATTCCGAAACTAACCACGAGCTTTTTGCCAATACCTTTTTTTTGCTTCTCTTCAGGCTGCTTTACACCCGCTGCAGTTGGTGCTGGTTTTGGCAGTAATGGCAGTGTTTTCGGAGCAGCTACTTGATCTACCTTATTACTTCCCTTCCGTAAGGGCTTCTGAACTCCGTTAGTTGAAATAGGAGTCGCCACTGCCGCGCTACCTGTAATATCGTCCTTCATGGTGCGAATGCTTACTTGAGCCACAGGAATTCTGGTTACCTCGCTGGGTAATGCAGTTTCTTTTGAATCAACAACCTCAAGCTTGCGCATTGGGGGCGGTGGTGGTCCAGCAAATTCAGGAGAAGAAGAAAGCTGCTGCGGCTCCCCTCCTACATTCTTCTCACTCATACATTCAATGAAGGAATAAACAATTGACGTTACCCTCATATAATACCAAACGCTGCTTTGCCTGAATAGCAAACAGCCACCCCGTGTTTACGAAGTGGCTGCTTGTTATTCTATCGAATCCTTTTACTGCGGCGGTCGCGGTCCACGAAATGTTCCTGGTTTCTTCTCTCCACGAGGACGAGAAGTCCTTTCAGGGCGTCCACCACTCACGGGCTTTGCTCCAGGCAATGCTGCTTTGTGAGATAAGTTAATGCGGCCCATTGCATCAATTTCCGCCACTACGACCGGAATAATATCTCCCACCTTGGCAACGTCGTGAATGTTGTCCACGTGTTCATCCCGGAATTGAGAGATGTGCACCATACCTTCAACGTTTGGCACTAGCTCAACAAAGGCGCCAAAGTCCATGATACGAGTAACCTTGCCATCGAATCGCTCCCCTGCTTTAATCTCGCGAGTTAAGTTTTTAACCCAATCAATTGCCTTTTGAAGCGCCTGGGGGTCATTTGTAGTAATAGACACAAGCCCATCATCTTCAATGTCAATCTCCACTCCGGTTTCTTCAATGATCTCATTGATGTGCTTGCCTCGCGGACCAATAAGATCCCCAATCTTTTCAACCGGAACTCGCATTGTATGAATGCGTGGTGCATATGGCGACAGATCTGCTCGTGGCTCTGATAGCTCTTGATTCATCGCTTCCATGATATGTGTCCGTCCGCGCTTTGCCTGAGCTAGTGCCTCGGCCAATATCTCACGAGTCAATCCGCTAATCTTAATGTCCATCTGCAAAGCTGTAATTCCATCAACCGTACCAGCAACCTTGAAGTCCATATCTCCTTTTTCATCTTCCATACCAGCAATATCAGTAAGGATGCGATGATTACCCTCCCCATCAGTCATAAGCCCCATCGCTACCCCAGCGACTGCCTTCTTAATGGGCACTCCACCATCCATTAACGCTAGAGACGAGCCACAAACCGAACCCATCGAAGAGGACCCGTGGCTTTCCAGCACTTCAGATACCAAAAGCATGGTATATGGCCACTCTTCCTTATCAGGAAGTACAGGAACTAATGCTCGCTCCGCAAGGGCCCCATGTCCGATTTCTCGTCGCCCTGGCCCGCGGTTAGGCTTTGTTTCTCCTACAGAAAAGGCTGGAAAGTTGTAATAGTGGATGTAGCGCTTCTTGCCTTCCATCTCCATCGTATCGACTATCTGCATGTCCCCCGGTCCTCCTAAGGTAAGGGTGGTTAACACCTGCGTATCACCACGCTGGAAAAGCCCGGAACCGTGAGTCCGCGGTAGCACTCCACTGCTGACATACAGTGAACGAACTTCCTCTAGAGCCCGTCCGTCACTACGAATACCTTCTTTAATAATGCGCTCACGAGCTACAGTGCCGTGTAATTCGTGAATAGCTCCACGAATGATATGTTCTGAAATTTCCTCTTTTTCCTCATCAGAAAGCTGTGCCATTACATGGTCAAAGGTGCTGCGCTCAGCTTGGCCAATTTCCTCTTTGGTTTTTGCTGCATCGAGATTTTTTACCAACTCTTCCCGGGCAAGTTCCTGAATTTTTGTAACCTTTTCTTCATGCGTCTCCATCATGATTGGTTCTTTCTTCTCTTTACCCACCCTTTGCTTAAGCTCGTTAATCAACCCTACTACTATACCCATCGCCTTCTGGCCCTCTTCGATAGCGTTAAGCATGTCGTCTTCAATAACTTCATTGGCACCACATTCAATCATGGCTACATCTGAACCATTCCCAGCGATTTGGAGGTCTAGACTGCTTATTTCTCGCTCCTCAGCTGTTGGATTGATAACAAACTGCTCATTCACTCGCCCAACACGAATCGCTGCCAGTGGGCCAGCCCAAGGGACGTCTGAAATGGTTAGAGCAGCGCAAGCCGCGATCATTGCCGGTACATCTGCGTCGTTTTCTCCATCATAAGAGAGGACAGTTAAGACTACCTGTACATCATTAATCATTCCCTTCGGAAAGAGCGGACGGATTGATCGATCGATCAGACGAGCAGTTAGGATAGCGTCGTCAGTTGGCCGACCTTCGCGCTTAATGAAGCGACTGCCTTTAATTTTTCCAGCTGCGTAGAATTTTTCCTCATACTCTACGAGTAGCGGTAAAAAGTTAGCATTTGGTGACAAGGGACGTCCCATTGTCGCTGTTCCTAGAACCACTGTTTCTCCGTACTGAACCAGTACAGATCCGCCAGCCTGCTTGGCCAGCTCACCAGTAGAGATTTTAAGCTCTTGGGCTCCCACGCGCGCCGAAACCTCTTGTTTTTGAATTTTCATATAGTTTAATACACCCATTCTCGCCGATAGGCGGGTGATCTTCAGGTATTTAGTTAGAACCATTTCTAAATAGATATCTAAAGACTACAACCACTTCCTGGCTTCAAATGAGTTTGCTTATGTTATTTAAATATAAGTGTGCGTATGCGGTGTCGTTGAGAATCAACCACGCCACATAACATATTTATATCAGGTAATGATTTTTGCAACCCGTCGACGCCCTCGTCCGGCTACGGGAATTAGAAATTCCTTAAGGTCTGCTGATAAATCTATATAGCTGTCTACGGATTCCACAAGCGCCTTGGACGTACTCTCGCGAAAGCTTATAACCTCCACACGCAGGCCTTTCTCTTGCGCAAACTCTACAATTGGCACGAAATCGCCATCGCCACTTACTAAAACGGCGACATCGACCTTCGGCTCAAGACGGAGAATATCAGTAGCAATACCAACGTCCCAGTCACCCTTTTTTTGTCCGCCAACAAAGGACTGAAGCGGCTTAGTCTTAACCTCAAACCCCTGATCCCCTAAGGCCGTGTGGAAGTCTTCCTCATGAGCTTCCTCAGTTGTAATACCATACGCAATTGCGCGCACGAGCTGTCGGCCGGCAACTGCATGCTCGAGGATTTTTTTAAAGTTCACTTTACTGGCATGCAGTGCACGCGCAGAGTAGTACATGTTCTGTATGTCAACAAATACCCCCACACGTTGCTGGGGGAATTGTCCAGGAGCAGTCATTACTGTTGCTTTAGACCTAGCTTCTTAGTCAGTTTTTTGTAACGAGATTCGTCCTGGCGCTTGAGGTAAGTAAGCAGACGCTTGCGCTTGCTTACCATACCAAGGAGCCCTCGGCGGCTGTGATGGTCCTTTTTGTTGCGCTTTAAGTGCTTAGCCAGCTCTTCAATCTTTTCAGTGAAAATGGCCACCTGGACTTCGGGGGAACCGGTGTCACCTGTGTGAATCTTGTGCTTCTTAATGATTGTCTGCTTGCGTCCTTCGACTTTGCTCATAAGTAAATAGTTACATTCAAGTTGATATTTGAAACTAGCATGATTGTACCATATTGGCAAGAGGCTTGTATACTGTATTCATATGTCGCCAAATCTTAAACGAATTCATGCCGACTGGTTAGAAGAGTTGGAGATCGGCCTTGGCCGATCCTCTAAGACAGTGGAGAATTACGACTACTATCTTAAAACCTTCTATTCCCAGGAAAAAGTGGTAAAAATCGCTGATATCACGATAGATTCCGTTCGGAATTTTCGACGCTGGTTAAACCAAAAAGGACAAAGTGGTGAAGGGGTGTCAGCTGCTACGCAGAATTATCACCTCATCGCCCTGCGCCAATTTCTCAAATATGCAACGAAGCGAGATATAGAATGTCTGCCGGCTGACCGCATTGAGCTGGCAAAGCTCCCTGAACGAGATATTGATGTTCTCTACCCCGAAGAAGTCGATTCCCTTTTAGCTGCTACCGAGGGCAATACTATTGAAGCGCTGCGCGATCGCGCCCTATTTCACGTGCTCTTTTCGACGGGCTTGCGCATATCTGAAGCTATAACGCTGGATCGAGACGATATTCGAGAAAGCAGTAATGAGATTCCTGTGCGCGGAAAAGGTAATAAGATGCGAGTGGTATTCTTGTCTGCCGAGGCCCGACAAGCAGTGGCGGACTACGTTAATAAACGAGTGGATGTTGATCCTGCCCTCTTTATCCGCCACAAGAAAGGTGTCGGAGATCAAAGCAACCTTCGCCTCACGAGCCGAACAGTGCAACGACTTATAAAAAAATATGCGGCTAAAGCAGGTATTACGAAGGATATTACTCCCCACACCCTACGTCACTCTTTTGCTACTGACCTCCTTAGCAATGGAGCAGACGTTCGACAAGTACAAGAACTCCTCGGCCATGCGTCCATTACAACCACTCAGGTATATACCCATCTGACAGATACCCACCTACAGGATATCCATACACAATTTCACAACAATAAACGAAAAGGTCGCGTTGGTACTTAGTGTAATATATCCACCGAACACGGCAGATCCTGCTCACGTTCTCCGCGAAGCACCGTTTCCCCAGCTTTAGTAACCCGTAAAGCTGGCGCTTCATCGCCTTCTGACCGAAGAAGGCGGCTAAAAAGCGAGTCTAATGGCTGTTCAGCTTTCACGATCCCATACCGCTCTAAAATATCGCGCACTACTAGTTTTTCGATAACTACCGGCAGACCGTATCTCTGATAGAGATTACGCAGTGAGCTCTCGCCTGCCTCTACCTCCTGCTCCCACAGGGGCGTAAAGGCTTCTATACAGGCCAGAACAATATTTTCAGCGCTGCAAGCCTCTCCTTCTTCTAAGTCTTCGGTCATCTCCCATATGAGTGGTAGGTAGTTCTGCATAACCCGAATATAGGCCCTCCATTGACCGGCAAAAGCCTCCCAATCGACATGATAAACGTCTGTGTGCCACAGAGTGTAGTATTGCTGCGGAAGCGGAAGGGTGCGGAAATGATCATAGCGCGATTGAATGACACAGAGTCTCCCTTTGTAGACCCGTACCAGCCGCGCTGCCTGCAGCAGAACTCGTAATCGTCGCAGAGGGATATAATTCCACTCGTGCTCTACGCCTTCCATTGCTACATCCTTCAATGAAGGGATAACTGCTATCAGACGATCAAGATCCTGCGCTGCCACCGACCAGCCATCGCGCTCATAATCAACGCTCGCCGGGCGCTTGTACAGCTCTAAGAGCAATGCTTGGGCATCCTGCAAAATGGG
>JBBEDC010000048.1:0-13586 GCA_040881505.1 Candidatus Anderseniibacteriota bacterium | reverse complement strand
TGAGCGTCCCACTGACTTCGACGCGTCTGTTTGAAGGAATTGCACCGACCTGTGACTGCGACGGATCAGTATCGCGCAGAGCATAGTAGTTGCCTTCTTCGTCCTGGAGACCGAACGCACATTCCAGCGTAACCGGACCAGACGTATCCTGATGCGGCAGACATACTATCGTGCCTTGAATCGTAATCGGCACCACTACGTCTACAGAAGGAGGCGTCTCTGCTTGTTTCGCATTGTAGATATAGTTATTAAGTGCAAAGAATCCAATAACAAGAAGAAGTAAGATGCCCGCAATCACGAGTACGCTGTTTTTCGTATTTTTACTATTCTGAATACGCACTCCGAGCCAGTATAATATGGCGACATTTAATATGAGCGGAATAAAGACATATACATACAACAGAGGTACGGTTGCACCGCCATATTCAAAGAATGCGAAGAGCAAACTCCAAGGAAGCCCTACAATAAGGACAATAAAGCTTTCACCGAACAATCCTTGGCTGGCTATTCCCCAAATACAAATTGCAGCATAGACAGCTGCGAAGGTGAGTCCGAGTCTATTTGTAGGCATGTTCATATTCGTAAGGATATTCCTTCTGTGCAGCCGCGCAAGGCCGAGTCTTTTCCGCCACACAATTACACTCAAATAATGTAAGATTCTAACGCAGAAAGGAGCTAATAAGGCTCCTTCAACCTGTAGAGCTGTTCAAAAACTTCACTGACACTTTCTTTAACTTGATCAAAGCCATGCCCAAACTCCCAAATACTTGGAGTACCAATGACAATAGCAAGGTTATATAGAAAAAGTGGATGTGGATCTCTAATATTTTCATTCTCTTCCCATGTATAGCTGGGATAGTAAATATTGAGCAGCTCCCTGTAGTCACCTGAATTCAAAACAACAATTTCAGCACTATTAATAATCAGAAAATCGATCAAAACAGCTACACCTAGTCGTTTGTTGCCATTGGGAAAGTATTGAGAGCCAGCAATACTACAAAGAAGATATGCACATTTATCCGAAAACGTTGGATAATACACATCGCTTTGCACAAGTTGCAACACCTTCTCCAGTTGACCCATACCGCTGTTGATGAACTCGTATTCTGGCGCTGGCTCATGTTCGCTGAGATGAGCATGGATAAAGGGAAACACTCGATCAATACAATGATCAAGCGTTGTGTATTCCATTATCGCTTCGCTAGTTCACGTACCAGTGCTTTATACCCCTCTCCTAGATCTGATAGCTTACCCGGCAACTTCGTGTATTTCTTTTCTTGTCCTCGCTTCACCACAATCTTGTACGCTGCCTTTTTGCGCTGATTCTTACTCATGTCTCCAGTATACAGAATTGAGTAGGTTTTGCATCTTGAAACATACTCTCTTACTTCAAAGAGAAACAAGAGTTGGGATCAGGCCATAGGCACAAATGCACTATGCAAAAGCAATACCCACAAGTGTAAAAAGCTTACTTGTCGTAGTCCAGCTGCGAATGGTCATGTTTTTGTAAATTGGCTTAGCCACAATTTTTGCCATTCGGCTTTTCGTGCGCTTGGCAGCCAGGCGCCGGTGATACACTACACCAGGGCCAGTCCAAATAGCGTCAACTTCCGGGTTCTGGTCAAATTCCTGAACTGCCTTTTTACTGGCAATGCCACTTAAGAAAATAAAGTCGTAGTAATATTTTTTTGGTTCTTTGCCGAATCCTTGCGGAGCCTTCTTAACAATATCGGTAAATTGCCGCTTGGAATATACGAAGGCTTTAATCAAATCGCTATCCAACTTGAATTTCATTGGCAGCGCCTTTTCAATCTGCGCAGCAATAGCTTTCGCTGATTTTTTACTGTCGAGAATTATGTTTCCGCTTTGGATGTACGTTGTAGCATTGGCAAAGCCTAAATCATGAAGGCATTGCTGAAGCTCTACCATCCTTACCTTATTCTTCCCGCCGACATTAATGCCGCGTAGCAACACTACATATTTCATAGGTATTGATTATCTTGATAAGCGCTCTGTGAGACGAATCACAACCGTATCGCCCGCTTCCGTAGCTTCTTTGTTAAACTATAACCATACAACGAGATGAGTTTATCGCCTTCTCTAACTATATTGGTCGCGATACTATGTTCAGCAGCGACGCCGTCTGGGTATAAGGTTCGACTAAAATACAAAGAGTTTTTTGTCTTTCTTAAATTCCGCAGTCACCTGGATTGTAACCTCAGCAACGGCTTGATCAAGCATTATTGATTGCTTGCTTGTATACCCCTGATATTGAATATGAAGCTTGTGCTTACCCGATTCTACCTGTTCAAATTCTACTTCTCCTTGGTTATTAGTAAGAGATGTTTTGGGTTCAGAAAACAGCGTCACAGTTGCGCCCGAAAGCGGCCTTCCGTCATTTGAGGCTAGTTTTATAACAACTTTCTGGTAGACATGCTCTGGTTTTCCTGTAAAGGGCATATGTATATCCGCCATACGAGCGGCAATTCGAGTGGTACCAGCTACAATCCCCCTGGCCCCCTGCTGCAATTTGTTAAATACGCCACTCAAAAGGATAGTGAAGCTTCGCGTAGACTTGGTTGGTTTTTCTATCTCTGGCAACACCGGAGGAGCCGGCGTCGTCGGTGCTGGTGAGGGGATACCTTGCGTTACGGTTTCTTCCGAGAGCTCAATTACTTCCTGAGGCTCGTCCAGAGAAGGCTGTACAGAAGATACAGGGATCAAGCTTCCGACAATGGCTGCCACGGGAGCAGGAACGCTTGGTGTTGCGGTAGGAACTACAACTGGAATCACTTTTTTAACTTCTATCACGCCTTTCTGGCGACGATTGGTAGAACCATAATCAACCACAATTGTGTACGAATGGGTACCAATAGCGGACAGAGAAAGATTTGTGATAAACACAGGATTGCTTACATCTGACGAATCGAGCTTAAGCGTATGGGTTTTACCAGCGACCTTAAGCGTGACCGATTGCACTTGATCAGCATCCGGAGCTTTAACGTGTAGGGTAAAGACTTCATTTGGTTCAACCTCAATTTTCGGAACATTACTCGTCTGGGAATTACCTAGAGATCCTTTACCGCCCACAAGCAGAGCTTGCACCGGATCAGG
This sequence comes from Candidatus Anderseniibacteriota bacterium, assembly GCA_040881505.1. Classification (GTDB taxonomy): domain Bacteria; phylum Patescibacteriota; class Andersenbacteria; order UBA10190; family UBA10190; genus JBBEDC01. The sequence goes on along the minus strand of JBBEDC010000048.1, from coordinate 10,472 downwards.
AAGAGGCTCCGCGCGTTGAGATGAAGAAGAGTTTGAGGAAGAAGTCGTAGGTAGCGCTTCGGACGCACTCGCCGCCGTTATTTCCGGTTCATCTGCGACGTAACTGCGGATGCGGACGTTGTCATAGTACACATTTCCATCGATACAATCCGTCGAGGCTCCAATAAGCGCCAGAGACTCAATAGCTGTGTCTTCCAGCGTTACACTCTCTTGAGACCAGTCAGACGAAGCTGTACATCCCGATCCCGAACAGCTGGTATTTTCATTAAATACCTCGTCATCATTTACCCTCACCACACCGTGCTGCGCTCCACTGGATGGAAACCGGAGTCCTGTAATTTCTCGTTTAACGTGGAATTCCAGCAAATAATCTGACTCAGGGAGGTCTGGCGAAGCTGTAATCAACGATCCAGCACCGGTGAAGGGGCCGGAAAAACAGGAGGCATATGACTCCAGATCAGCCGAATTAGGGGAGGAAACAAATGTTGACGTATTCACAGACTGAGTCTGTAATCCTGTCTCCTGTTCATGGTCTTCGTTCTGTGAAGATCCTACCCATCCATCGATTCCGTTTTCGTCAAAGTAATCAATGAAAGGGAACGTTGCATCAGCATTGCTCAAAGAGTCAGCACTATTATTCCCAAAGTATATGAATATGTTCGTGTCATTGGAAGCCGGCAAGCTATCTATTTCAACCCATACCGTTGCCACACCTGAATCAACTGACTCAATCCAATAATCAAACAAAGTGGTGCCGTCACTCGCAGTAAACCGAATATCGTTGAAACTACTCAATACATTATCGTTGAGATATATGTCAGACCCGCTATCGCTGCCGGAGCCTTCGTGAAGCGTAAGGTGTATCTGATAGTTTTCTAAATCTGAGCCGCCGGGGTTATTAATGGTAATTGATTTTCGATATGCAAAGTCCTCAAGCCAGGATGCAGATCTTGTCCCAGCTGGAAACAGCGTGAATAACAGCGCGCCCATTACACCCAACACCAGAATTTGGACAATATTCTTTTGCACAATTTTCAAGGAATTACTTGCACATTATACACAAAAATATTCTTGCAAGATACTCCTACGGTAGTCCAAGACCCGAGATATCTTCTGAACCAAGATCAAGGAGGTATTTTTTAACAAGTTTCACCGATGCATACACCCAGCCCAGCAACAAGGACGACGCTTCCCTTCCGTGAGTTCTGTACGTGTCCTTTGAATTCTACGGCTTCTAGTTTCTGGTTTTTTAGCGGATTCAACCCAGCAAATCCACTCGTTGCGCGCGAGTGGCGTGATATCCTCCCAAGCATCTCGCGCTGCGGAGGCAGAAGTAAGAGCCCTTTGTAAATCAGTTGGGACTCTATGAGCAACGCCGGGAGAGAGTATTTTATTAGTCATACGATCGGTCTGAGATCAGAGCCTTAGTCTTAATCCCTCCTAGAGCTACGCACCCACTTCAACTTTGAAGCCGCCAAAGGCAAAGCGCTTCATATCAAACGGCATGTCCTTCATGGCGTCCTCACTATATTTTTCTTCAAAATACTTCATCACTTTCTTATTCACCTGATCGCGATGCCGTTTATCCTTGTACACAATGAACGAGAACCACACGGCCTCATCCGGTTTAGTCTTTGCCATCTTGGGAAAAGTAAACGTGACCGCCTTATCCGGCCTCGCGTTATCTATTTTGCACTCCTTGTAATCAAGCGCGCCGAACTTCATCCAAACCTCGTTTGCCTCCCGCGCCATCTTCTTGTATTTAGCCGTACTCTTCTTCGGAATTGAAAGCACAAATCCGTCTACGTATGCTCCTTTTGCCATAGGTGTTTTGTATGTTAGTAATAAGCTCTTAATCGAATGAACCTGTTTTTACTTCTCCCGCTCGTTTGTATGAGGCAATAATAACACCTTGCGGGGTTGTTTGTGATTCCTCAAGTATAAATGCGCCCGGACGTATACCCTCACTAAAGAGGCGCTTGCCGCTCCCGAGTATTATTGGAAATATCTTCAACCACAACTCATCAACAAGGTCGCTCTTGAAGAGAGTTTGGAGAAACTCACTGCTGCCGTGCACTTGCAACATTGGTCCGTCCTGGTTTTTCAGCTCTTGTATCTGCGCCACTACATCTCCGGTAATCAATTGCGCCGGTCCCCAAGAAAGCTCTCTTTCTTCGTGCGATACCACATACTTCGTTGCCTTATTTAATGGCACCCCAACTTTGTTATTATGTTCGGGCCAGTAGCTGGCAAAGATGTCGTATGTCTTCGCTCCCAGTAGAAGATCAAATGGCGGCGTCATTTGCTTATCCATGATCTCGCCAACCGTCTCTTCGAAATACGGCACTGTCCAGCCGCCATACTTAAAGCCACCAGAGGTGTCCTCCTGGGGCCCACCCGGTGCCTGCATAACACCGTCCAAACTCACAAATGTTAATACAACGACTTTTCTCATACCTATGTTTCCTTATCTAACTCAGCAGGAAATCCGTTGAGGTCGCAAACAGGAGCAACCCCCGTGGCTCATACGCCTTTGGTGATTGGAGTAAGCACCGTTTTACCTTAACAACACTATTCGTCTTCTGCCAATCTATTGCTTCTGGTTCGCAATTCTGACTTGAACCGCCCTACAAATGGCAGCTCATAGACCAGGACATCTTCCGAACCGGGATTGGGGCAGGTAAACAGGTTACCCCTCCCGTAAACTCACTATATCCTGCCTATTCCTGCCACTGAGTATCAGGGACAGGTAAAATATCGAACTTTCTTTCATAGTAGCGAAAGTGCACATCGAAGTATTGAAAAAAGCTTTCTCCTCCCAAAAGATTATTGTCTTCATTGTGCTCATAAAAAACCACACTCGCAGTCCACTGTTTGCCTAAGAATTCCATTGCAACGTCAAGCATATAGCCAGGTTGCTTCTTCCCACCAGCATGCACTTCGCCTACGAGAGTAGCGCCAGTCAAGTCAATACCAGCAGCTTCTGCAATTTCTGTTGAGAAAAGATTACAAGGAGAACCGGAGTCAACTAAACAGTAAACTTCGAATTCGTCTTGTCCGATTACTTTTATCGGAATGAGTGGATCAAATCTGTTATTGCGACCATAGCCCAACTTTTTCGTATATGAAAACTCCATTCAGATCTCATCATTTTATAACTATGTGATTATGTATTTCGGTTTTTGGAACCTTATAATACACAGGCCTCTCGATAGATTGTTTTTCGGCTTGCTCCTCAAGATTTTCAAGACTATTCCCAGACAAAACAATTCTTCCACTCGTACCATTAATAACAAGCCACTGGCCACAATACTTTTCCTCATCCAGCCCTTGGATAGGACCTCTTATAACTGCACGATTGACTTGCCGTTGCATCTCTTTAAACATATCAAAAACCTATCAACATTGATAGAGCGCTTTGACAGATGGTCGTGCTGAACTAAAAACCCTGCGCAAAGCAGGGTTTTTAGCGTTAGCTTCTAATAACTAGCGACTGTCCTTCTCTGTTTGCAGATAGCGCATGCACTGACCCTGGTTCTTAAAGCCAAAGTCTGCCCATTGTCCTTTTTTACATTCAGGAGTCGGCTCGAAATCATATGTCGTGACTTCACTATTCGTATTCACAACAACATTATCAAGATACCCATCCAGGCCCTGGTCGCTCGTGCTAGTGTCACCAACGTTCAGAGAAAACATGCGTAAGAATGCGTCTGGTCCCATGTCAGCCGGTACAGGCGGACAGGTGTGCGGAGAAGTATTTCTCGTAGTTACAGAATATGGCTGCGTGATATCGAACGTGACTGTAGTAAAGTCAGTGGTTGATCCAATCACCGGAACGACATTGTAGCGGCAGTCGTAAAACTTCAGCGGGTCGGATTCTCCAAAGTTGGCATACACACTCATGTAGAAGTGGTTAGCGTCGGCAGCGGTGCCGCTACTACCAATCTGGAAGTCGTAAGCAACTGAGTTAACGTCAGCTACGGGAGTAAGCAGGAAATTCTCGCCAACAAATTTATCTGCACCGGTTGCACCGATCGGCTCAACGTACAGGCTGCCGAAGCCGATACTAGCCTCATCAGTATTGAACTCGAAAGGAGTAGATGTGCTGGCATCACGATTGAATAACCAGCCAGGTTGATTTTCTCCAGCTGCGGTATCGCCCGATACTGTTACAGTTGCATCCGCTTGAGCAATCGCAACTCCTACAAATAGGAGAACGCCTGCAAGCACCATTGAAAGTAGCTTTTTCATATACTTAACATAGTTTAAGAGTAGTTATTACCCCTTATTCTACCAAGAGTTACCAGGATCATCCATGGTAAGTTTTAGGCTCTTAACGTTACGACCTATTGTGTTTCAGCGTAACCCGGGAAGTAGTCTCGCTTAATCTGCCGGCGCGCAACGCCGATGCCGATTAGCAATTTTGTTAATCCCTGCACCATCGGCTCAGGACCTGAAACATAGAAGAGGCGATCGACAAAGTCCGGTATCTCTTTTCTGATCACGTTCTCGTCAATCATTTGATCTATGACGGGAAACGTTCGCATACCGAACTTATGATGCGCTTCTTCAAAAAGATCTTGAAACACTAAATCGTTTTTCTGACGCGCGCCATATAGCAACACAATGTCACGTGACTGATCCGTATCAAGTAGATATTTCACCATGCTTCGAAACGGCGTAACGCCAATCCCACCGGCAATAAAGGCAATTTTTTTGGTAGAATCAGAGGGTAACACGAAGTCACCAGCCACTTTCGAGGCAACTATTTCCTCCCCCTCTCGCATCTCTTGTAACTTTGCCTTAAACGTACTCCCTGGATCAGAAAAACGGGCCGTTAGCAGTACTTGGGATTCCGTGGGTGATGAGGCAATACTAAAATATCGACGTACGCCACGCCCATCGGGCGAAGGATGCGCCAGGGTGTATTCCAGAAACTGCCCCGGGCCAAACGTAAACTTGCGTGTCGGCTCGAACCAGAAACTACCGACTGATGAAGATACAAACTCTTTTTTCCGCAGCACAAACGCTTGTCGAAAATCTGGATTGATTAAACGAGCGAACACATTACCGATGAGTAGCGACAGCTCAAGCACGTAAGAAACCGCACTCACAAACTGAGGCAGAGCGAATAGCACCGCCCCTACAAATGCGCCAAATGCAATCCGGCGCCTAGTTGTCTGAGGAGCCGTAAGCGGTTCAATGAGCATGACGAACGCGAAAAAAAGAAGCGACGGTGAAAGCGCGATGTTTTGTACCAGGGTCAGGGTCTGCGTGAAGTTGCTTCCTTGCACAACAAGGGCATACAGCACGAGCAAGCCCAGATACGTTCCCATAAAACTGGCAATGAGATGCCAACGCCGTATCTTGACCATTACAAGAACTCCCCCAACTACAATCACCGGTAGCAACGCCGTACTCCCGATCCACCAACTGGCTGAGTGCCCGAGCGTGAGAGCTGAAACAAGCACCCCGAACGCAGCGGGATTGAGCAGGTGACTCTTCCGATACACAAGTAGATATTTTGAGAGAATCGCCGCAAGAGATGCCACCACTACAACAAGCCACTGCTGCGGCAACAGGAGAGGCCCGACAATGGCGGAAAGTATCAGGCCGGTAATAAGTGATGATTCAATGTTGGCTTGTACCTTGAGTACGCGAGCAATGAGCGCATTTGCTCCCCAGCAGAGGGCAACAAATGCGACCGTTTGCCCCAGAATATCTATTGGATTGTACGGAAGAACATCAAACGCACTTAGAAGAATGGCTGCACCTACTAGAATAGACAAAAAATACAACATCAAGCGGTACATCGTGATGCTGCTTAGGGTGGAGAGAAGTAGACGCATATCTGTAAAAGTACCACAACGCGGCCAATGCCACGTATGGTAATTGCTGTATAGTTACCTTCATGGCCACGCTTAAAGAATTACTTCAACGAGAAAAACATGTGATCATTCACGGTCAGACGCTGTGGTTTCGTATTATCAAATACCTCGTTATTGTAGCCGTAGCTGTTTGGCTTTATCGGTGGCAGGGAGGGTCGACAACAGTGGCAGTTTTTCTTGTTTTGGCAGTAGTGAGTATAGCCGTTCACTTTCTTTTTCGGTGGAAGACCAAAGCCTGGACACAATCATGGGGACCATACAAGAAGATTCCCTTTGATTAGAGAAGTAAGTAAATAATTTAAGTGCTCCAAAGGACGAAAAAAGTTTGAACCAAATCGTCATTACTAATTCAAGTTGCGTCAGTAGAAATTAAGCCGCGTCCCCTTCAAATGAATACCCAGCATCCTGCCAACCGGCGAGGCCCTCTTTGTAATGATAGACATTGGTGTAACCCGCTTCAATCAACTGAGCAGCAGCCCGGGGTGATGCTCCACACTGAGCGCTGGAACAGTAAGCTACGACAGCTATTTCTTTATTTGGAATGACCCCCTGTGCATTTTCCATAAAATCCGGTTCGTTTACCGATGCGCTCTTGGCGGTAGGAATATGCCGCGCTTCATAAGAAGCAGGCATTAAGACGTCTAGCAAAACGAATTGTTGACCTTCGTCGATCCACTGTTTTAACTCTTGGGTGGAAAGCGTTTTAACATCAGCCATAGAAAAAAGAGTTATCAATTTAATATGTCCATGGTAACAATCACACTTGTGTATACAAGTGATTATGCCCGCAACTCCAACACGAGCGAGCGAACACGCTGCCCAATATGATCACGAATCTGGCGTATCGCTGGTATATCTTTTCCCTTGGGATCATCTACCTCCCAATCTTCAATCCGTTGTTGTATGTCGGGTGTAAACGCAGATTTTACCAGACACCCGAAAGAGATAAGGCGTTCGTACTGATCAGCAGTAGTGGGATCAAACTGCTTGGGAGCTTGAGAAGAAATATCGATACCCTTCTCCTGCATAGCTGCTACTGCCACCGGGTTAATGGCGTCAGCTGGCGTAGTACCAGCGCTTTCGGCGACCAAATCACCTTCTTGGACGTACATGTTAAAGAAAGCCTCGGCCATTTGAGAGCGGCCGGCGTTTTCTGCGCATACGAACATAATTTTTCTCATGAATATAGTATACCGGCAATGAGTGATTGTAGCTCACTCCGATCTCCAAGAGTGGTCGAAAATGCTTCGAACCGAAAACAGAATCCATTTCAGCAGGCTAACCACTTCTTACTGACCACTCTAAATAACGATAAATATATATTGACAAACGATAACTCATGCTCTACCCTGTCATTATTCATACCATAACGTCAATACTTTCTATGGGACGAGGGTCAACAATGTTCTTACAAGGAGTAATTTTTCTTATCGGAATAGGGGTACTTGCGTTATGCGTAGTCGTATTTCCTTGGGTCATTAGCTCAGGACAGGCGGGGTACTATAGTCCCCTGTTGTTAGGCATGTACGTGCCAGCGATACCGTTTTTTATCGCTCTCTACCAGACCTTGAAGCTCTTACGATATATCGATAAAAACAAAGCTTTCTCGCCTCTATCGGTACAAGCGTTGAAGAATATAAAATACTGCGCTGGTGCAGTCAGTGCCTTATACGCAGTCGGCATGCCATACATACTGTATGTTGCAGAACTAGATGACGCCCCGGGCGCCGTTGCAATCGGACTTGTCATTATTTTTGCTTCACTCGTGATTGCCGTTTTTGCAGCTGTGCTTGAGCAGCTGCTGCAAAATGCGATAGCTATAAAGTCCGAAAACGACTTAACGGTCTAATGAAAACTCCTATGGCAATTGTTATCAACATTGACGTAATGCTGGCTAAGCGGAAAATGAGCGTTACCGAACTTGCGGAGAAGGTTGGTATTACCATGGCTAATCTGTCGATATTAAAAAACGGCAAGGCAAAAGCGATCCGGCTATCAACACTCGAGGCGATCTGTAAGGCTTTAGCCTGTCAGCCAGGAGATATTCTAGAATACACAAATGACTAATACACCGAAGACACTTAAGGCGCTTTATCTCATTGTAATAAGCGGAGGTCTTGCCTTTATCTTTAATTCCTTATTCTTCGACAAGCTCGTTGGCATCTCAGCATTGATTTTCGTGCTAACTCTTTTGGGGATCGCCTGGTTGTTTGGGTTGCACCAGCAAGTATCGCTGCGGAAAACCTGGTGGTTAATTGCGTTGATCGTCTTCTTTGCGCTTATGCCGAGTATTCGGGATAACCCATTTCTGACCTTTCTGAATCTCGCTGCGACATTCGGTTTACTGATGGTACTAGCGCACGAGACCACTGGTACTCCAACCTTCTTAATGAGGCTGCGCGACTATCTTCTGCTTATAACTGCCGTGCCGTTACGGATGCTAGGTCGGGCGGTCTCTACAGTCGCCCTGGTTGGTCAAATCCAAAGCAGCGTAAAACATCGCGATGTATGGCTGCGGGTCCTTAAAGGGACAATCTTAGCAGTGCCGATATTGATTATCTTTGCAGTGTTGTTTTCGCAAGCTGACTTGGCCTTTTCTCAATTCATCAAGGGCTTTGTCGATATCACTATTTCGGAGCGTACGTTGCAGTATCTGACATTATTACTGGTTGCCTTCGTGGCGGCGTTGAGCTGGCTTTCATATATATTTTTCCCTAAAACTCAGTCAGAATTGGTGCGGAAACAATCTGATCCTAAAGCGCAGTCAGGCAGGAATATAGAAGTGATGGTTTTCCTGGGACTTATCGCCGCTCTATTCCTAGTGTTTACCGGTTTCCAGATTACCTACTTGTTTGGCGGTGAGGCGAATATCATCAACGCCGGGTTTACGTATGCCGAATATGCTCGCCGCGGCTTCTGGGAATTGCTGGCGGTGGCTTTGATATCGCTTTTGGTGCTACTAGCTTCCGAAAAATATGCTGGTGTTGAAACAAAAAAAGATAAGCGATTTCTGATACCCGCCCTTCTGCTTATAGGAGAGGTTGGAATCGTTATTGCTTCTGCATCTAAGCGGCTATCGTTATATATCGATGCGTATGGGATGACCATACTGCGTTTTTATGTAGCCGCGTTCCTAATATTACTCTTGGTATTGTTTGTTCTGCTCGCTATTAAATTCATTGCGTTAAAACGAGAACAATTCTTTCTTTTCGGTTCATTGCTGGCAGTTGCAACATTCCTGATCACCGTGAACCTTGTGAATCCCGACGCGTTCATCCTGCGATTTAACTTGGAACGATACAGCCAGACGGGCAAGCTTGACCCTTCATATATACGAGAGCTTTCTGCTGATGCGGAGCCGTGGAAAATTACGATGTATCAGCAATTAGACGGGGAAGATAAAGAGGTCGTGCGAGAATTACTCCAAAAACAAAAAGATAAACTAGAGAAGAGCAGCACAAACTGGCAGTCAGCAAACCTCTCTCGCGCTCGAGCTTTGAAGTTGTTGCAAGAATTCAAGGAATAGCGATTCCTTTCGCTGGATTAACCCTGCTGTTTCGCCACGCAAACGCTTTTGCCACCTTCGAGCGCTGGCTGTTGTTATGGATGTAATTGCTTCATCTGCTGAAAAGACTGTCGTATCAATTGTTCGAGAACATCCATATCTACATCGGACAATCTTTTAATATACAGGCAGCCTTTGCTTGTTTTGTGCTTGCCCAGTTTTTTTAATAAATTCTGGTTATCTTTAAAGCCAGCCAAGATATAGAGGGTCAAATTTTGTTTTCTAGGAGAAAATCCAATCAAGGGCCAATCGCCTTCTTGTGAGCTTCTTTCTGATTTGTAATGATATTTACCAAAGCCCACAATACTGGCTCCCCACATAACGGCGTTTTTCCCAGTGACCTTTTTCATTATCTTAAGGATTGTAAAGCTATCCTGTCGCTTTTCCTCGGGTTCAACCGTGTTCAGAAAATCCTTAGCGCTTTGTTTGGTAGCTTTTGTTTTTAGTTCTGCCATAGGGGGCTCTTCGAGAGTTAGGGTACTTGTGAATAAGCATTATGACAATGGGCAAAACCATGCCCCTCCTCAGCATTCCAAGTCATGTCTTTGTTTGCAGTGTGACATCCCAGCCGCATACTCAGTTGCCTCAAGTCCGTTAACAGAAGAGGATCACTTTTTGTTGTAAGTCTTGAGGATTTGGCGCGCTGAGCCGGTTTAGGCTACTATTATCGATACACATGCATACCTTAAAAGAATACCAAATTAGCAGGCCGGCCGTGGTCGCAGAAGTGATAAATGGAGAATTGGTCGCCATACAGCTCGAAACTGGCTGTTATTATAACTCCAATAGCACTGGTAGCTACGTCTGGAGTTTGCTTGAAAACGGGTTGAGTAGCGCAAATATCGCAGCTGAGGTTGCCAACAACTACAATATTTCCGAACAGCAAGCGGTTAAGCACGTTGAAGCTTTTATCGACACCCTTCTATCGGAAAACCTTATTAACGAAACAACCGATTCAACCCCCGCAGTATTCTTGAATTAGTCCGAACGCATTTCGCCGCCTGCGGCGGCGAGGAATT
>JBBEDC010000047.1:0-14586 GCA_040881505.1 Candidatus Anderseniibacteriota bacterium | reverse complement strand
ATGATCGTTTTTGACAATTTACCTTTTTATGGGACAGATAAGGACGCTCTTGGAGAGCCGAGGGAGTACCGCTATGTGGCGTTATCTCGGGATAGATGTGGCGGAGTCCGTCAACGAATATGGCATCGCCAGCGGAACAGATCTGACGCCAGAGGAGATCGCTATTGCCCGTGAGCATGCAGTCTTCTAGACTGTGTATACACCTAAGGACTATCTATGATTATTGTAAACACGGAGACAATTTTCGGGAGGGAAATAACGGGCATGCTGGGCGTGGTCCGTGGCAGCTCGGTGCGAGCAAAATGGTTTGGCAAAGACATTATGTCCGGCCTGCGAAGCTTGGTTGGCGGGGAGTTAAAAGAATATGAAGAGCTGTTGCGGGAAGCGCGTGATCACGCCATTGAGCGTATGGTTGCAAACGCGACCGAACTTGGTGCGGATGCAATCGTAAATGTTCGTTTTAGTACCTCAGCCATTTCTCCTCAGGCAGCTGAAATATTGGTGTATGGTACAGCCGTTACGTTGACAAAAAAAGACAGCGTGTGAGCTGTCAGTATGTGTCGACCCCGAGTCTTGCGCAGAGCTGATAGAAGCCCAGTTCCAACTCTGGCGTAGTTTGAGGGACGTAGGGGATGCTTGCAGTGGTGATCAGATGCTCCAAGTAGGGGAGCTCGTGGATTTGCTCAACCCTGTTGATGACCAGCTCTCGCGTATTGTAGCTAGTGTACACCACCAGGTATTTTCCCCTCTCGAGCTGGATCTCACACCACTCATCCTCTCCCCTTACCAGGCAGATGGAAATTTTCATCTCGCCATCGTGCACCAGCACGTCCTCGAAGTCCCACAGGTTGCTCTGGAGGGCAATGAAATCGCACTCAGCAATTTCCGTGCTTCCTTTCCATGTGACGGGGTGGCTGGTTTCCAGGAACACGCACGCTTCCTCGTTCTCCGAGCCGAGGAATCCGAGCAGGTCCATGAACAAGCCGAACAGCCTGTCCGCCGACTCATTGATCCGCAGCCCCGGATACTCTGAGTGGTCGATTTGGGTGGAAAGCTCAAATCGATCGTATCCGCGAAAGAGCTGTATGGTTGTATCGTAAATCCGAATACCGCGTGAGAGGATCAGCATCTCAGCGGGCTGCTGCATTTGCAGACACAGCCGGCGACGGAAGTCATTTGTCCTGCGCATGACAGTTCTCCTTTGAGAAGATAGAGAGAACAGGCGATATTCTCTCTGTATCGCATCTTCCTTGCAAGTGTCAAGCAGGCGGCATCTCGTGTATGGTAAAATCCGTATGGCATATTCTCCGGTTCGAAAGCGTAATTTGTATAACCCAACTAGCAGCAAGCCGTACAAGGTGAGCCGTTCGAAGATTGCTCTTTTTCTGGAGTGCGCCAAGTGTTTTTATTTAGATCGCCGGCTTGGGATCAAGCGGCCGGAGATGCCTCGATTTTCTTTAAACATTGCGGTTGATGAACTGCTGAAGCGTGAGTTCGATATATATCGTGAAAAACAACAGCCGCATCCGATCATGGCAGAGGCGGGGCTGGACGCAATTCCGTTTGCGCATCCGGAGCTGGAGGCCTGGCGGGATTCACTGCGTCGAGGCGTAATGTATCACGACAAAAAAACCAACCTTGTTATTTCCGGCGGCATTGATGACGTGTGGGTAAAACCAAACGGTGAGCTGATCGTTGTTGATTACAAAGCCACGAGTACCAGAGGGGAAATTACTCTTGAGGGGAAATGGAAGGACGGATACAAGCGGCAGCTGGAAATCTACCAGTGGCTCCTGCGAAACAATGGATTTCAAGTATCGGATACCGGATATTTTGTGTACTGCAATGGGGTATCGGACAGCGATATGTTTGATGCTAAATTAGATTTCGAAGTCCACCTGCTGCCATACACGGGAGACGGTAGCTGGATTAAGACAACAGTTACAGAACTTCACGCGTGCCTTACTACCGATAGTTTGCCGCAGGCGAGCGCGACTTGTGAGTATTGCATGTATCGAGAAGCCGTTGGTGATGCAAAGATAGAAAAGCGACTATTGTAGAGAGGTAGACGAAAGGGAATTAATTCGGTAAGGTGGGTGCGGTTCATTTGAAGGGAGCTTATCATGTACAAGGAGCTGTATCTCTCGTTCACTCAGGAGTCCATTCTGGATTTGGGCGGAAGGTTGATCGAGCGCCAGAAAACGTTTGATCAGATGTACGAGCGTCTGTTGCCACGCGAGGTGCTGGTGGCTTTGGTCACTTGCCGGTTGACCGGAAGCGAGAGCCTTCCAGTGGTGAACATCCAAGAAGATCTCGAGCGGCTGGAGCGCGGCGAGCACGCAGGGACTCATCAGGTGGTTACCCTGTTTGCTGTTCCCACGCCAGTGGCTCAACAGCTCGTCCAACAGCCATAAGCTCCACCCCGCGATTTTCGTGGGGTTTCTTTTTGCCAAAGGAGTTGAGCAAGCTATACTGCTGGCATGAGACACCAAATTGCAGCTACCAGCGCCTTTATTTTTCATAACGGCAAAGCCTTGATCGCACTGCGGGCAAAGAACGATGACTACCTACCTGACTACTGGGAGCAGGTAGGTGGCAAGCTTGATTGGGGAGAGCATCCCGAGGAAGGTGTAGCTCGAGAAGTACAAGAGGAGGCAGGATTAACGGTGCGAGCTACGCAATTCTATGCTGTGATGAATTATATAAATGAGAAGAAGGAGCGGCATGTGGTGGAGATTGCATATATCTGTGAAATTGTGGGATCGCCGGACGTTACACTAAGCGATGAGCACCAAGAGTATCGCTGGATAACTAGAGAGGAAGTCGAGTCTGTTGCTCCGATGTCAGATGAAATGCGGGAGTATCTGCGGCAGGGATTCAAAGTAAGAAAAAACGGCTCCGTGTCGCAGAAGCCGCACTAGCTTTTCGGTCTCAGGTTTAACAGCTCAGCCGACGCACTTTGGTAAGTGTCAGTGCTGCTCCGCTGCGAGTAACATCGTCTTTGGCTGCTCTGACTGCGTCTTCGAACGAAGAAGCTTCGCGGGCAAATTCCAGTTGCACGCGGCCGTTGATGCGACACAGCAGAGCGTCGCTACAACCGGCCTCAAAGAGCTTCGTTTCCATCTCTTCTGTGATGTCTTCTTCCGAAAAGATCAAGGCGAACTCATGGGTTTGTTGCATCTGCCCCTCCACATAGAGGATTCTGACACGAGTACCTTTTCTGTATACCTCAACTCGATCTAATAGTCTTCTTTTCGTCTGCCCCATTGCCACTGGGGTGTTTCCCCTGTGCGGTAGGCGATGCGGATGAAAAGAAGCGTAAGGAATGTAACCGGCAGTAGGAACGTAAAAGCTATTTCCTGTCGGGGAGAGTTCTCATCAATCGTACGGGCAAAAGAGATAACAAGTGCCGCATATGTTAGTGTTACCAGCCATCCTTCCCAGGAGGCCGGATACCAGCCCCAGCCGAATAGTTTTCGTTTGAACCATGGTTTTTTCATACATGTTCAGTGTATCGTATATATGTAACATGTAACGAGGTGATATATGGTTCAAAGCAAAGCTGCGACTGTTCAGGAATACCTTGCTGAGCTCGATCCAGAACGGAGAAAAGTGATCGAGACTGTTCGCAAGGTCATCCTGAAAAATCTCCCGAAGGGGTATAAGGAAGTGATGCAGTATGGAATGATCGGATACGTTATTCCGCTGGAAACATATCCTGATACATATAACGGGCAGGCATTGGGATACGTTGCCTTGGCGTCGCAGAAAAACTATATGTCCTTGTATTTAATGAATGTCTACGGAGACAAGAAAGCGGAAAAAGAGTTTGAACAGGCATTTGCAGCTGCTGGAAAGAAACTAGATATGGGCAAGTCTTGCGTCAGATTCAAGCAAGTCGAGGATCTTCCATTGGATGTAATCGGTAAAACCATCGCTCGTACTTCTCCAAAGCAGTTCATTGTTATGTACGAGGCGTCTCGGAAGAAATAGTTTGCAATCTAGCCAGCTTTCTGTATATTTAACCATATGGTTAAATATAAGCAGGAGCAGTTAGATGCTGTGTTTGGTTCGCTGGAACACGCTATTAGGCGGGATATGCTTCGTCGGCTTGCTCGTCGCTCTCATACGGTTTCCGAACTAGCTCAAAAATATGACGTTTCCCTGCCCGCTATATCGAAACACCTCAAAATACTGGAGGAGGCTCATTTAATCGTGCGTCGCAGAGAAGGCCGACAATATCATATTGCGTTCGATCCACGTCCTGTAAAAACTGCAATGGAGCACATGCAATTCTATCTCAAATTCTGGAACCAGCAGCTTGATTCGTTGAAGGACTACTTGGAAAAGGAGGTGACGGACAATGATGAATAGTTCACTGGAGGTGAAACGCACGATCAAAGCCCCGATCGAAAAAGTTTGGCAAGCTTGGACTGATCAGGAGGCGGTCAAAAAGTGGTACTCACCAGAGCAAATGAGTGTAGGAACCGCTGAAGTTGATCTTCGTTCTGGAGGAGCATATCGAATTGTGATGGACGGTCCCGATGGACAGCATGTTGTAGGAGGAACATATATTGAAGTACAGAAGCCCTCAAAGCTTGTATTCTCATGGAAATGGGAAGGCAGTGATACGAGCGATTCAAAAGTAACAGTAGAGTTAGCAGAAGTTGACTCGAACACGACTGAGGTTACTCTGCGCCATGAAGATCTGGCTGGTGACAAGGACGTGCAGATGCATACCCAGGGCTGGGACAGCACGCTTCGAAACCTGGAAGCATATATAGGGTAAATAGCGACTCAAAAACCGCGTATGAAAAAGCGCGGTTTTTGGCTATTGAACCATTTGTAGGGAGGGGTACAGTATCTATGTGCCTACGCGGACAGAAATTGCGGTATTTGGAGGCGGGTGCTTCTGGTGTACCGAAGCAGTTTTTTCTCAATTGAAAGGCGTGATATCGGTAATGCCCGGGTATGCGGGAGGGTCTATTAAAAACCCTACGTATGCGCAGGTATGCTCCGGCACGACCGGACATGCCGAAGTCATACGGGTGGAATTTGACCTTAGTATCATTACCTATCGCCAGCTTTTAACTGCCTTCTTTGCATCGCATGATCCGACGACAATGAACAGACAGGGCAATGACATTGGCACTCAGTACCGTTCAATCATTTTGTACGCCACTGAGCAGCAGCGCGAGCAGGCAGAGGCGGTGATTGCTGAAATCGATGATGACAGCGCCCCGGTGGTTACGGAGGTAGAGCCGCTAAAGGAGTTTTATGAGGCAGAAGAAGAGCACAAGCAATTCTACGAACGCAATCCTTCTCAGGCGTATTGTCAGGTAGTGATTAATCCTAAGCTGGAGAAGTTTCAAAGGGAGTACGTTGAGCTCTTAAAGACGTAGCAACATATGGATCAATATACTAAAAAAGATGAAGAGCTATCGCCCGAGCTATACAACATAGCGCGGAAAGGTGCTACAGAGGCACCGTTTACGGGTAAGTATGTTAACACTCACGATGATGGCATGTATCACTGCGCCGTATGCGGTACCGCCCTGTTCTCCTCCGATGCAAAGTTTGATTCCGGTACTGGATGGCCGAGTTTTACTGAACCTGCGAATTTAGAACATGTTGAATTACGCGAAGATGCAAGTCATGGTATGAAACGCACAGAGGTGCTATGCAAAAAGTGCGGGGCGCATTTGGGGCATATGTTTGATGATGGTCCGGCAGAAGCTGGAGGGAAGCGGTACTGTATTAACTCTGTTTGTTTAGACTTAAAGGAAACTTAATCTATGGGTGGAGCTACTAAAACAATTATCGGCGTTGTTGTGGTAATAGGCGTGGCGGTTGGTATCTGGCTGGCTGCACCTCTGTTTTATGACAAGGAGGTAAACGAAGAATTACCAGGAACGGCGCCAACTACCCAGCCAACAGGCGGTGGTAGCAACGTACAAACAAACAGGGCAACGCCAACTGCGGCGGCGCCTGCCGTTGCAACTTTAGCCCAGGGAACATTTACCGGATTTGATGAATTGCATCAGGCCGCCGGTACGGCTCGGATCGTTGAGGCTGATGGAAAACGATACGTACGGTTTGATGAAGACTTCACCGTTACGAATGGTCCGGATCTATACGTGTATTTTGGGAATAACGGGGAGTATGACGCCAGCACTAATATTGGTCGGCTTAAAGGTAATGTTGGATCTCAGAACTACGAGATTCCTGACACGATTAATTCTGACAGCTACTCAGAGGTATGGGTATGGTGTCGAGCATTCTCTGTGCCCTTTGGTAAGGCTGTAGTGCGGTAGGGGTATCCACACCTGTCGGTTTTGAAATGTGATACGATAACGCAATGGAAGGTGTTGAGAATAAAGGTTTTAGTAACACGCCTGAGGCTCCAGAGCCTGAGGTAAGCCCGCAAGCGCTTGTCATCGAAAACCCCGCCACTGAGAAGGCCGATGCGGGAGCTTCTGAGTTCCACGGTGATTTACTGCGTAATCGTAATGAGGCCGTATCTACTATCATGGAGCAAGGCCTTGCCAAGGAGAAATACCCGGACCTGTGGGAAAAGGTGGGGTCATACACGATGAAAGCGTTACGAGAAAAACAGCCAGCAGACATTGCCTCATTTCTTGCTGACGAGGAGAGCGCCAAAGAATATTCTCAGGTTGCAGGGCAGATGCAAGAAGGAATGTCACTAAATGATCTTCTTTCAGAACAGGAAGCAGCTCCGGTTCCGTCTACCCTGAGAGCGATAGAGGTGTTAAGTAAGGTTATGAATGAATCGCTTAGGGGCGGTAAAGACTGGAAGGACACCGAAGGAGATGAGGCGAGCAGACGCCTCCTGCGTACGAGTGAAATTGTAAACGTGTATGCCAAGGCTATAAAAGTTCGGCATGACATTCTTACTCCTGAAGAAAAAAACCATGCTTCTACTTATGAGCAGCAGTTTACTGCCTTGAGTCAAAGCGATGATGTTCCAGAAATATATCAGCGGTGGTTTGTCGAAGCGGCACACAATTTACGAGTTCAGGAAATTGTTACTAATGACACGCCTGCTGTGGAAACACCAGCTGAGCCGGAGCAGGAACAGACTGTTGAGGAACCTGCTACGCCGGCGGAAGAGCAGCCGGAGGCGCCTGTCGCAACTCCGGAAGAAAAGCCGGTTTCGGAATCGGAGCCGCAGAAAATTGAGAAAGTATTTGGGCGTGAGGCAATAAAAAAGGAAGATATCATCGCTGCCGAGCAGGAGATTACTGCTCTACTTAAAGAAAAAACGCCTGAGGCTACGTTCAAAGCAGCTCGAGAATTGGCCTATCTGAAACGAGCAGGGTTTTCAGTAGTTGAAAGACAAAGAGAAAGAGTGTTTGGCCAACTAGCTGCTCAGCGGGAGGCGATGAGGGATGAAGGGGCAGGCGCTACTGCTCGATATCTCACATTTTTGAAATATATTGGCGCAATTGAGGGGGCAACTCCTGAAGAAAAAACGTTGCTTGAAAACGGAATAAAAGAGCGAACAGACCAGGGGGGTCGATCAAATTTGAAAAGCCTTGATCTATCTGCGCTATGTATGAATGCTCACTACGCGGGGATTGAGCTAAATGGCACAACGTTGGAACCTCACTTTGCACAGGAAATTGAAGCGGTGAATAAACCGGGGGAGGAACATCGAGTGGCAATTCGGCTGGCGCGGGCAAGATATCTTGAGATCAAGAGTGAACGACTGACCGCCATTGAGCAGTCTACTCGTAAGACAACCGACGCAAAAGTGGCCGAGTTCAGGGCGAAGGGGCTTTGGGGTAAATTTGCTCGTCTGAAATTAATTGTAGATTATCTACGTGGAGAACCAACAACGGTAGACGAAAAAGCTCAAGAATCATTAGTGGCATACACCGAAAAGAAGCGCAAAAGCAGTCAGGAAACTGGCAAGTGGAACCAGTTTGCTTCATACATTGCCGATATTTTGAAACTCTCAAAGCGGAAAGAAGTAGCGCCAGAACAGATCAAAAAAGGCGAAGATCCGGCCAAGGAATTCTTGAGTCAGCTATCTGAAGATGAGATAGAACCGCCGGAGAAATTCTTGGCAGGACTTTCTAAGGAACACCAGGCTGCTGATGAGAAGGGCCAAGAGGAGCCACCGCTGCGAAAAGCAGCATAGCGGTTGGGGCTTTAATATAATTGCTAATTGCGAGTATTTTCGCCATAGTACACGCCATGCCGTGGTCTTCACTGTCGCATCCTATTCTGGCCTTGGCGCCGATGGATGACGTTACTGATGTTGTATTTCGAGATATCGTAGCTCAAGAAGGACGCCCCGATATCTTTTTTACCGAGTTCACTAATTGTGATGCGCTTTTTTCCGCCGGACGGGAAAAGCACATGCATCGATTACGGTTCACAGAGAACCACCGTCCTATTATCGCTCAAATTTGGGGACCGAATCCGGAGAATTACTACAAAACGGCAAAATTGCTGGTTACCCTGGGGTTTGATGGGATTGATATAAACATGGGGTGTCCGCAGAAAAACATCATTAAAAGCGGTTCCTGCTCGGTGTTGATCAAAAACCGCTCTCTGGCGCAGGAAATCATTGCTGCCACTAAGGAAGGGGCAGCAGATCTGCCTGTAAGTGTTAAAACCCGACTGGGATATGACACAATTCAGACGGAAGAATGGGCCGGGTTTCTTTTAGAGCAGGATATTGCCGCCCTGACTATGCATGGCCGCACCGTGGCTGAAATGTCGAATGTTCCAGCACACTGGGATGAAATCCAGAAAGTTGTGAAGGTGCGAGATGTGATGAAGAAACCAACCGTTGTGCTGGGAAATGGAGATGTTGAAAGCCTGGAGCAGGCTCATCGATATGTTGAGCAGTACGGCGTAGATGGAGTTATGGTCGGGCGTGGAATATTCAAAAATCTATGGCTTTTTAATCCCGATCATCGTGATACGTCAGCTGCTTACCGTATGCAAGTTGCCCTGCGTCATATTGAAGGGTGGGAGCGGGAATGGGGGATGTCCCGTAACTTTGAAATTCTGAAGAAATTTCTCAAGATATACATTTCCGACTTTCGAGGGGCGGCCGCGATGCGAGCGCAGCTCATGGCCGTACATTCAATCGAAGAGCTGAAACAGCAATTACGTACATTGCAGGAAAAGGAGTATACTTAAAGGGTAATATCTATGACCTCTATACTGTATCGAAGGAGGTGGTACACATGAAAGCTCTTCATATTGTAAGCTTCATTCTCGTTCTCGTGGGCGCTTTGAATTGGGGTCTCGTCGGACTATTTGACTTCAACCTCGTAGAAGTGCTGCTTGGAAGCGGAACGGCATTAACAAAAATCGTATATATTCTTGTTGGTCTAAGTGCGATTTATCTGGCCGTTACTCATAAGAACGATTGTAGGGAGTGCGGATCAAGTTCAGCTGCTGCGTAACAATACCGCATATGAGGGCATTCCACTGAATACATCAGGGAATGCTTTCGGTTTATACGCCCGTGTTTTGAAAAACTCCCTTTTCCCGATAGTATATAGAGCATGGCTACATTTTTACTTACATTCAAAGGATTTGCTCCAAGCGTGCAGGAGCAGGCGGAATACGAAAAAACATGGGGTGAATGGGTGGAGGAAATTAAGCGGGTCGGAACGCTCAAGGAAGCTGGCTTGCTGGATAGAGGGATATTGATGGTTCCAAGCGACGACGGAAAAACCACTCCGCTCGCACCTTCTCCTGAAAATGCGAGCGGGTTTATGGTCCTGGAAGCTGACGATGAGTCGGTCGTAGTGGATATCTCCAAGAAGTGTCCAACCTGTGAGATCAGCGGAGTAGTGGAGATTTACCCGATCCAGGAATAAGGGAGAGGTGCTTTAGGCGCGAGCGAGTTCTCGCTCGTGGATATGAATGTCATGAGCGCCATAGCGGACCATGGCTTCTTCCACGGCTTCGGCGGCATCAGCTGTATTGGTATGGACTGTGAGAAGGATATTTCCTTCCTGTATGCCTTGTTCATATACGTGTGCTCGATCTTCGTCCATGCCGAGTTGATCGCGGAAGAACCCGACTATTCCTCCAACAATTGAACCTAAGCCAGCACCGCCTAGTGTTCCGGCGATAAGGGTGCCCGTTCCGATTATAAGACCGATGCCTGGCAGGACTACAGGAGCAATTCCGGCAATCAGGCCGAGAATGCCGCCGATCCCTGCGCCCTTACCGGCATCTTCAGCCGTATGTGAATGTTTGCGTTCATCTACTAACACGTCTTTCTGGCCAATGATACTTATATCATCTTGGCTAAAGCCTTCCGTTTGAATTTCTCCTAGAAAGCCGTTGGCTTCCGCTGGAGTATTAAAGAGTCCAAATACTGTTCTCATAGATTTAAATAATTTTAAGGATGTAGTACTTCTAGCATTCCAATACCCAGTGGTACGGCAAGGTATAGTAACGATAACTTTGTCAGTTTGTGTGGCAGGCAATCCAACGGTATAGGTAAGGATAAAGATAATTGGCTGTCACTGCGCTCTAACACACTTAAAACCATAAAATCTGGCGGGAATGTGCCGTATGGGTATGGTGGAATTGTAAGCTCGCGTAATAAAGGAGGTGAGGAACGATGGCAATGACATTACAACAGGCGCGCACGGCAGTGCGAACTGCAAGTGGCATTGATATGGTGGCGGGCCTCTGGCTCATCATCGCTCCGTTCGTACTTGGATATGCGGCCACTACGGCAGCCCTGTGGAACGATGTGATCTTTGGTATTGCAATCGTACTTCTGGCAGGTTCTCGAGAAGTTGGAGAGGGGTACCGCTACGCATGGCCAAGCTGGCTAAACGCTATCATCGGTGTTTGGCTTATTATCGCACCCTTCGCCATTGGCTACAGCTTCATCCAGGAAGCACTGTGGAATAGTGTGATCATAGGTATCGCAGTAGCACTCTTGGCTACCTGGAGCGCGCTATCAACGCCAAAACACTCGGTAGAGCGATAAAAGACTGAGTGCACCACATGCGCTAGCACACTGTGCTGGCGCATTGCGTATGTGAAAAATTTCCTTGTTGGAAGAAATGGATATAGGAAAAGTAGGAAGCAATGGAAGCTTCACCTCCAACGAAAATTACTACAGCAAAACGGGATGCTATGTCTACGCTGGGTATGTATTTACATGAAATTGGACAGTATGATCTGCTTACACGTGAACAAGAACAAGCGCTCGCCCGGCGCATTCGCAAAGGGGACGAGACAGCCAGACAGCAATTCATTGAAGCGAATCTGCGCTTGGTTGTAAATGTAGCTAAGCGCTACACGCGGCCGGGAGATGCCGAAGGGTTGTTAGACTTAATCCAGGAAGGAAATCTCGGACTGTTCCGAGCAGTGGAGCGGTTCAAGCCCGAATTAGGACACAGGTTTACTACGTATGCGATGTACTGGATCAGGCAGGCGATCCAGCGATTTCTTGTGCAAAGGCCTGTCATGCGTTTGCCCGAACACGTTCAGACCCAGGTGAACAAGATGCGGCGCAAGCGACACACGCTGTATCACGAGTTCGGTCGTCAGCCAACAACCCAGGAGATGGCCTCGGCTATGGAGATTTCAGAAGAGAGCTTGCTAGCGCTTGAACAGTACTCTCAAGCAGTTGTCTCCCTTGAAAAGCCAATCAGCCGGGATGGAGAGGAATCAACGGAACTTGGTGAACTTATCGCTGACCTGGACGCCCCGCAGCCAGAACACATTGCCGGCCAGCAGCTTTTGCGGGCGCAGGTGCGCGAGGTGGTCGATCAGCTACCGGGGCGAGAGGCTGAGATTCTCACAAAGCGGTTCGGTTTAAAAGACGGTGTTCCGCGTACGCTGGAAGATATTGGGCAGGAACTGGGCGTAAGCCGAGAGCGGATCCGGCAGATTCAGAATGAAGCGATCGAACGCATCCGGGCTCGCCAGCTGCTTCGGGAGTAACGGAGTGTCAGGTGTTGTGACGCGTATATTCCCCATCTCTCTTGCAGCAAGCGATGGTCTTTTGAACGGTGGCTGTATGTATGAATATATTAAATCAAAACTTCAACAGGCAGGAGAAGTGATGATCAAAAGCACTGAGGGTCAGATGTT
The DNA here is from genome assembly GCA_040881505.1 of Candidatus Anderseniibacteriota bacterium. GTDB lineage: Bacteria > Patescibacteriota > Andersenbacteria > UBA10190 > UBA10190 > JBBEDC01. Next base: position 2,475 of record JBBEDC010000047.1, on the reverse strand, counting down.
CGAGCTGCATCTGCATAACACCTCGTTTGATGATGCTAGGCGCATGATCGAAATCGATGCGGGGACTGAGGTGTACTGGATTAACGGAGAGGAAATTGCATATGCCTGGATTCATAAGGAGGTGAAGTGATATGCCGTATGACCGAAAAAGCGAATTACCCAAACAGGTGAAAAATAATGTGCCCAAGCACGGGCAGGAGATTTATCGCAAGGCGTATAACAATGCATATGATCAGTATAAAGGAGATGAAGCGCGGGCTAGCCGCGTAGCCTGGGCGGCGGTGAAGACAAAGTATGAAAAAGGAGCAGATGAAAAATGGCACCGAGCTCGGTCGTGATGCGTATGATGTAGCCATTGTAGGAGGAGGGCCCCCTGGGGCCTCTCCTCTGTATGCGTTAAGCCCATATACCGAATGTTCAGCGATTGTGATGTTATTGGAAAAATATAATAAGCTGCGCAGGCAAACTCACGCCACGATAGTAACAATCAGACGCTGCATTTTGGTGATATCGAAAGAGTTACTCGTTGGATATAACACAATCGCTGGCTACCAGTTTTTACAAATAGCAGTTTAAGGGCGATCACTTAGTAAAAGACTACTAATACTCTCTGTTAGTGAGCGATGACAAGCGCTGTCTTTTCTGTCTGTATGGGTAGAAGAGATGCCGGTTTTTGTTTACTACAGAAAGTCACCCCTTCGCAAAGAGAAAATTAATAGTTTTGTCTGTGGAAAACTAAGGAGGTGTGCACCCTATCGTTAAAAATAATGTTTTTGCGGCATATTGGCTGTCAGCAGAATCTAACGTGCACAACAGCTGTGTAGGAGAAGCTATTTGAGCCATTCTGATTGTGTTCTGTAAATCTTCAGGAATGGCGATATACAGCTATTGTCATACAAGTTGACAGCGAGTGTTTGCGGAGAAGGGGTGCTCTCGGAACAGTAGGTCGCATGAATTGGTGTATCGGTATGTATGCAGCCAAAGTCCAAAGGGGATTTTCATGTATTTCACTCTCTTACGTTTCGAAAGGAGGTGAATGAATGATGTTCCGACGACTTAAAACAAAGGTTATTGCAGGGATTCCTACCCTTTCTCTCCTCGTTGCAGCAGCGCCGGCTATGGCCGCGAACGTTGATGTAATGGGAGACAACTCCACTACCGGACCAAGCTCTATCAACAGAAACACCTATCGGGTGAATGATAGCAGTAGGTCATATGTCCGGAATTTTGGTGATGTGTTGAATAAGGGATTTGTTGATGCCTTCACCGGCAACAACGATCAGAATCACAACACGACTGGCGGCAGCCTGGCAACAGGAGGTCTCACCGGTGGTGCTGATTGGAATGCTGTTGTTAATGCAGCAGCTGGCCTCGTAGGCCTCGACAGCGAGCTCGATGTAATGGGAGATTTCATGAACGATACGACGGGTCCCAACTCTCGTAACGTAAACCGACTCACCGTTCGCAGCCATGACTCACTGTATCTGCGTAATCTCGCATATATCACTAACATCCTTGATGTTGATCATCGCAGTGGCGATAATGATCAGAATCACAATACGACAGCCGGAGGTATTATGACCGGCGGTACTAACGTAGATGTGAGCACTGACTCATCTGCCAACAACTCCGATGGCGCGCTTGCCGCAGACAACTCAAGCACAGTTAATGTTGTAGGAGAAAACAACACCACTGGACCACATTCGGAGAACGTCAATCGTTACCGAATTAACAACCAGTCAAAGTCTCGTATTAGCAACAAGGCTGATGTAGTCAATGTCGTAGATGTAAAGTCACGCACTGGCAACAATGATCAGAACAATAACACCACAGGTGGTGATATTGAAACGGGCAGTGTCGACGTAACAGTCAATCACACCACGACAGCAAACAATAGTGGTGGAGGGGCTGGATCATCGTCAAGCACGAGCGTGGATGCTGACTTCGAGAACAATACAACTGGTCCAAATTCCAGCAACACCAATACCGTCGACGTTAACAACTCTTCGTCAACTTCAGTAGAGAATAAGGCTGAGGTAACGAATATAACGTCAGTTGATGCCCACACCGGCAACAACGAATCTTCGAATAATACCGAAGGCGGTAGTATTCAGACTGGAGACGTAGACTTCAACTTCAGCTCAAACACTGAAGTAAATAGTTAATCGTCTACCATTTGCGTCGGGGAAGTGAGTATCCCTCACTTCCCTCCGCGAGGGGTAGTGAAGAGATATAACACATATACCGTTTATGTTTGACAAGACAAATCCCAGATTCTCTCTCAAGCAAAAGATAACTGCCGGCATTGTCGCGGTTGCATTTATATTGTGGTCACCTGGCATTGCTTTCGGGGTAGGTCCTGAGGGCCCTATCGGTCCCCAAGAACCTGTGGGTAACGTTAAACCTATCGGTCCCCAAGAACCTATCGGGCCGCAAGGATCGCTTGGGCCAGTTGATGATGAACCTGAAGTGTTG
>JBBEDC010000046.1:0-15449 GCA_040881505.1 Candidatus Anderseniibacteriota bacterium | reverse complement strand
GATCGGGAAAGCGAATTCCATCACACCCGCTGTTGCCACTCCATCTATCTCTCAAGCAATTCATCAAGCTATACATCTACCGCCGGGGTATGCTCGACGGGTTCGCCGGATTTATGTGGAGTTTCATGTCCGCGTATTACGAATGGGAAATGGCTCGTAAGTACAAGCAGATATGAGAATCGTGCATACAACCCTGCGGTATCCACCTGCCTCTGGCGGAGCTGAAACGTACGTTCGGGATATTGTTGAGCGAACGCGTGATATTGAAGCTGGACGAGATGTTCGCGTACTGACCAGTAAGATGAGGACTCACGGTCCGATCAGTGAACTTGACCCAGGGCTGCTCCTCGATGATCCGCCCTACGTACAGCGCCTTCATCACGCCAGCACGCCCGGAATATCGTATCCTCGTTTGCAGGCCCTGCGATACTATCTAGGGCATCACAAGCCGGACATCATTCACGGATATGGCTTTTGGTATCAACCGGCTGATACTGCCGCTCGGTACGCTTTGCAGCACCACATTCCGTTTATCTTCCATCCCATTTACTACGAGAATGAAATCAGACAGAAAGCAGTCTGGCAACTATACAAGCGAACCATTGGTCGCAAGACATTCGCTACCGCTGATGTCGTTGTCGTTATTTCCCCCTACGAACAGCAGCTTATAGAGCAAGCAGGATTTCTCGTTAATCGTTTCGAGCTTATTCCTCCGGGAATTGATGTATCCCGCTTTGAAACCCAGCGCATCAGCCCTTTTTTGAAGCGAGACATATTCGGACGTATCATGCTTTCGGTTTCTCGCATCGCTGAAAGCAAGGGAATCCAGGACATTATCGCTATTCTGCCGGACGCTATCCGCGCCATCCCCGACCTTCAGTACGTTATCGTCGGTGAGGACTTTGGGTATATGGAAACACTTAAGCAGCAAGCGAAATCTTCAGGTGTTGCAGATCGTGTACACTTCCTCGGCAAGGTTGATGAATCTGAACTTATTGGCGCTTACCAACATGCGGATATATTTGTTCATCCGTCGCACTATGAGGCGTTTGGCATTGTTGTAGCGGAAGCCTTAGCTGCTGGTACGCCAGTTGTTGCTCGCAACGTGTCAGCAATTCCCTTTGTAGCGCCGCACCGGGAAGCTGGCCTACTCTGCTCAACCAATGAGGAGTTCACCCAAGCCATTATATCCCTTATATCAGATCAAAAAATGTCACAGCAGTATGGAGTTTTTGGAAAAGCGCATGTGACTGAGGAGTTTTCCTGGGATGTTGTAATAAAAAAAGTGGTAGCGCTGTACCACTCATTGCTCCCGGAGCTGTTCGAGTGAGAGCTTGACCAGCGCATCGTCCTTGGCGATGTATCCCCAGAAGAGCTCCACCATTTCGTAGGGCACTTTGTCGGGGCGCTTGACGTGCATCCACAGGGCACTGATGGCGTTGGCCATAATCTCATAGAATTCCATATTGAGATTGGCCTCCAAAAGGTACCCCCGCTCCTCCGAGATACGACGCGACAAGTTGCGCCCCCGGTCATCTATCTCGGTTTCCATCTCATCCAGACTCTCCCGAACGTCCTTGATTTGTCGTTGAGTGTTGGGTGGGAGTCCTTTGAAAAGCACGTAGTAGTGTGTAAGGCCTTGGCTCTTGGCCTGCCTTTGCACCCATCCAAAAATTCGGCTAGCCAATACTTCGGGTTCTGTCTTCAGAGCCATGCTGCCTCCCTTGTTTGTAGTGGCGGAATGAACTACCGTACGTAAAGTATGGCAACAAACGAACATAAGAGCAAAAACGTGATATTCCTAGCCCTATCAGGCATTGGAAACCTCTTAATGCAGCTACCGACAATTGAGGCGTTCAAAAAAGCGAATCCGCAGGCCCGCGTAACCGTGTGGGTAGCACCTCGAGGCACGAAAGCCATTGCTGAAAGCTGCTCATACATTGATTCGGTAATTGAGGCCCCTATTAAAGCTTCTCCAGCGGAGCACATGCGGATGAGCTGGAAGCTCGCCCGTCACCGATTTGATACGGGCATCGTTTTATCCCCGGGGCAACTTGTAAAAAGCGCTACGTATCTTTTTCTCGCAGGAGTGCCGACTCGGATTGGAAACGCGTACCTGTTTCAGGGACGATCGGAAAGTGGTTTTTTACTCACGCACGCTATTACTGAAGACCCTGATCTACATGACATTGAACAAAACCTCCGATTACTTGAGCCGCTTGAGGTGCCAACTCAAAAATCGTGGGGAAAGTCTTATCATTTTAATGTACCGGCCGAGCACGTAACGAAGGCACAGGAGTATCTGTCATCACAGGACATTCCAAGTGACAGAAAGCTGGTCGCTATTCATGCCGGGTCAGCCCCTGCCTTTCTCTGGAAGCGCTGGCCGCTTGATCGTTTCGCAGCGGTAGCCCGGACCCTTATCAATGAACAGAACGTTCATATTCTCCTTCTAGGAGGGCCCGATGAAGAAGATCAGAAGGAACAGCTTCATCAGTTGATTGGACTTCCCAATATTACAAATGTATCAACCCCACTACTTACTACAGCAGCTATTCTTCAACAAAGTTCCTATCTATTAACAAATGACTCAGGGATTATGCATCTGGCAGCCGCAGTTGGAACGCCCGTGTTTGGGCTATATGGCCCGACAGACGAGAAGAAGACCGGGCCTCGAGGAGATAAGAGTATTGTCATTCGTGCTGCAGGCACCACCCCTGTATATGCTACGGAGACCAACTACGATATTGGGGAGACGTCTCATCCGACTATGCTTGAAATTACGCCGGAGTTGGTGCTTGAAACAATTCAATCAAACAGCTAACGCAACTGCTGATAAAAGTTCTCGTACTGAGAGGCAATCTTTGAAATACTGAGGTTGCTTGCTATCCATTCATGGGCAGATCGTTGAATGTCCCTGCGCGCGTAACGATCTAGTGTCAAAGCGTGGATCAAGGCACGCTCAAGTGATTCCGGCACGCCCGGCTCGCACAAAAAGCCTGTTGCTCCATCCTGAATTATTTCTGCCGGACCGCCTCGCATTGTGCTAATCGTAATTTTACCGCGAGACATGCCCTCGATAACGGTACGGCCGAACGGTTCGATCCATATGTGCGGTGCGATAACGATAGATGCTTTATCATATGTTTGCATTATTTGCCGGTGAGCAATAGCGTCTTCGAATGTTACGGAATATTGTAGTCCGCGCGCTGCCACATATCGTTCGTACGCTTCTTTTTGAGCTCCTTTGCCTACGATAACGAGGTGAGCTTGGGGAACAGCTTTTATTACATTCGCCCATATACTGAGTAACACTCGAACTCCTTTATAATCCTCTACACGACCGATATAGAGGACTTGGGCAGCCTCACCCTCTTTGATCGGTTCAGATAGATATTCAGGCGCAATTGGGTTGTAAATCACCGAGGTGAGGTGATGTGTCAGATCTTGAAACTTAGATATCTCATCTAATTGGGCATGTGAGATATATATGTGATTTTTAATTTCTTTAAACGCTTCGCGCCGGTACCCGATGTTATACGCATACTGCCAGAACCGAAGTATGTTACGAGGGAAGGAAGCTTCCTGTATGCGATGCGACTGCCATATAGTTTTCTTTGAAAAGGGATCAGTTGGGATTTCGCCGGAAGCTAGAAAGTGATTCGTATCCCCTGCTATCTGAGCGTAATCTCGAACTGTAACTACTTTTCGTGGATGATCGATTTCTGATACAACAAGTGCTGATCGAAAGTCATGGGCGTGAATAGTGTCGTAGTTCGATAGTTCTATTTCCTTAACTAGTTTTGTTGCGATTGCCTTGGATGCTCTTTGTTCGAATAAGGGCTTAGCGGTAAGTCCGAGAGGAATCCGGGTAATATGTACGCCATCCAACTCCTGTTCTTCCTTTCGCTCACCCTCGCATACAACATGGACTTCATGTCCTGCTTGAACTAATCCACGAGCTATTAAATGGGTAGAAATCTCCCCACCGCCAGTCGTATTGGGTGGATAATGCCCGCTCAAAAAGAGTAGCTTCATATCTGTAAGTATACTCCGTTCCGTATATCTAGCGTGATGCCTGCCACTGCATGGCTCCTAGTAGCGCCTGGGTGGTTGTTTTCTCGCCGTTCTCAATACGCATAAGCCAATATTGATGTTCGATTGCAGTTGGGTTGCGTCCGAATGCTTGGCGGAAAAGTTGGTTAATATTGGAAACAAGAGAACTATTTAAGCATCGTGCTGTGATGGTGGGGTTTTGTGTAAGACTGGCGTCATATGAGACTCCTCGGTTTTTAAACCACTGGAGCGCACCAACTAACGTCTTTTCGGTTTGCTTATCGCCACGCTTTAATCGATAACTCCAATAGTCATGCTCAATACCAGACATATCCCTTCCAAACACATCACGAAAAGCCGAGCGTAGTGACGGCAGGAGCGTACAGGCTGGCGGTTGTATAATTACGCCCGCTACTCGACCAACAGATCGCGCCTGAGTTGAGGCTCGCTCTTCGTCTGGCCCAGGACAACAAGCGCCTTTAGGTCCCGCTTTTTTTGTATCATCAGTCTCAGATGTCTGAGACTCAATAAAGAGACCAATTTCATTCTGAACTGCATGTTCCGCGGGAGGGATGAGTTTGCCGTCAGAAATTTCAAAAGTGTATTGATATTTCTCACCAAGAGATATTACGTCAGTATACTTTGAGGTAGTCGAACTTCCACTGTCGTCATATCCCGTTACAACTGTAAACTCTCCTTCACCTGTTCCTAGGAGGCGAACTGTGTATGTGCCTTCAGGGACATTAAGAAGAGTAACATATGTTGAATCGTCCGGATCTAAGGGGTCGCCATCAATATCAGCGTTCTCTCCAAAATCATTTCGGCCATACGAAAGCTTCTCATCATTCGGCCCAACTATCTCAATATCAACTGGAGACAAGGCAAAAATTGTAGTAATAGACTTTGGTGGTGTGTACTCAAATCGCACATCCGTCACACTTTCTATCCCCAGGGCATCAATAATTTGGTCTTGGGCTTTACTAGGAAGATCCGAATGGCTTACGCCAGGAATAAGGATTGGATGGCTTCCTAAAAGAGCACTTGAAAGCAATACAGTTTCGTCACCTTCAAGGGAGTCATATGGAGGAGGATCAACGACCGGGAGTCCATCTCGCCATCTTTCTAATTGCATATCTGTTGGAGTTCTTGGATCATTGCTTAGTGTGATTTTCTGCATAGTCGGAAGGTTTGTCCCGGCTAAGGCAGTTATTTTATTAACAGCAGTAAATACGTTATCAACCGTTGAGGCCAAATCAGGTGCTAATGTATTGGTTACGCTTCCAGGAAGAAAATCTTCCTTCTCATCTTGTTCAAGAAAAGGAGTGGTTGGAATAAGGTCAGGAAGTGAAGGGAAGAATTTGCGAAAAGAAAGAGGGCGAGGAAGCGGGCCTGCACTTCTATCTTTATTCATCGCAGTCTCAATATTTCGAGCATGTCTTACTATGGGGAAACTCCACCTCTCAGGAAAGATTCCACCTTCCCATGCTACATATGCATCTACTGCACCTTCATTTGGAGTTCCAAGTAATATCAACTGGTCGATTTCATTGCCTGTGTATCCTTCTTTTTGAAGATATTCGCGCACTACGAGACCACCCATGCTATGTGCAATGACATCCACTTTGCCTGTTTTTTGTTTTGCTTCTTCAATTATTGGAGCAAAATACTCAACCGCGGTAGTTTTCACAGGTTTGCGCCAATCGTAATACGCAATATAAACATCCTCATCGGGATAATTTTCAAGATCCAACCGTTTTTCTAGACCATAATAGACATTCCCGCCGTACGGGAATCGCCAGGTTCCACCCTCTTTTCCTTCCATGAACAACTTTCGATTAAAGGAAGCAAGAAGGCCAGGAACAATAACAATGGGATCTCGTTGAGTCTCGGATACTACCGACCCAAACCCATCGAGTTCCTCGATGCGCGGGCCACGAGCGAAGGGGTAGATGTCTCCAAACTGCTCAAATTCTGCGCGGAATTCCTGGGCAACTATATCTGTCACATCTACATCCAAGGCCAATTTGTTGAGGTACGGAATTGGGCCTTGGCCGTAAGGATTAGGAGGAGTGTGGGTATAGATCTCCTGCCAGGCGCCGGAGGTGTCCTTGACCAAGAGGGTAAAACGACGAAAGCCACGAGAGCTAGCGTCTCGCATTCCATCTGGATTTCCCCGGTCAAAAAAGTCGTGGTCGGCCAGGAGATGAAAACGTTCGAGCGTAATGGGTTCTGGAGTACGCCACTCGACGAAATGAACAAAGCCGGCCGGCTTATCATCGCGGAAATCTGTCTTGCCGTGGTCAGGTTCATATGCCCAAAAGGTTCCTCCAAACATGTCGCGGATGTCGCCTCCTCCATGTTGAGCAATGACGCCGCTGTGGGCAGTGATAGTAGTGCCTTGGGTGATATCCCACAAGTCGTCAGATGCGGGAGGAGGAAGCTCCAGCGCGGGCAGTGCCTCGCCGAATCCGTCAATTTCCACCACCATCGGACCGGAGGCCGTAGGACGGCTGTCACCAAACTGAACAAACTCGGCTCTGAAGCGCTGACCCACAATGTTATCGAGCGTTATCTCATGCGTCAGCTCATACCCAAGCGCTCCGCCACCATACGGGTTGCTGGGGGAAAATTCGTGCAACAGCTGCATAGGCTCGCCGGGAGCGGCGGCATAGAGGCGCAAGGTACGAATGCCGCGTACATTGGCATCGAAGGGCGCTGCGCCATGATAGCCAAAGATAACAACGCGGGAAAGCCTAACAGGTGTGGGGGTAACCCATTCCACGCTGTGAACGGTGCCAGCGGGTCGGTGATCACGGAAGAAGGTATTACCAATTTCCACTGATCCGAAGGAACCGCCAAAAAGATTGCGGATGTCGGTGCGGCTATCAAGAGGGGCGGGGCTGAAGTCTCTCACAAGAACGCCTTGGGAAACATCGAAGAGGTCATCAGTGACCGGAGAAGTATCAGCAGAAACTTGTTGTGAAAGAGCGCACCAAAGAACCCCTAGAAATGCGAGAAGGGCAACATATACTTTCATAGTCAGAATGTTCCGTAAAGCTGGCGTAAGCCAATACCACCAATAAACTCTAGAATATACGGTGGGGCTAAATAGCCAACGCAGCCAAGTATGAAGCTAAAGATGGTAGTTTTTACAACAACCTGGCGCGTAATCTTTTTCTTCTTCCACCAGAGCACAGTCCAGGGAGTAATAAAGAACACTGCTGCCAGAATCGGGGGCAGTTGATAAAACATCCAAACAATTATTGCCGACCATTTGTCTCGATCGCCATAGAATTCCGGATTTTTTCCAATTAGATAAAGTATACTATCAACTAACATATCCTTATTAATACATACTTTGCTCAATAAGGCCAATTAATACTGCTACACCAACCGCATATCAGGGCATTCGCATGAAACTTAGCCATCAATGAAAATAATATCGACAAGAAGATGCCTTTTATATCTTGATGTTCCCGACGCGAACGGGAAGTATGCGAAAATACTCCAAAAGGGAGCCCGACTCTGTTTGCTTCATAGGTAAAATGTTTATGTTTGAACACTCTAACCATACTCCTTTGCCGCTAGAGCGCCTATCCCATGGGTTCATGCGGTTGCCCTGGGTCTCATTACCCCCACTAATACATCTTTTGCTCAATATGGCTAATAAATTACTAGGGTGTTGTTTACCCCTTAAGAAAAACGGAAACCAATCCCAAAAAGCAGCTCTCCGAGAAAATCCGGCACCCAGTAGCCAATGTATCCCAATACGACACTAAGGACTGCAGCCTTTAGAAGGTTTGCCTTAGTAATCTTCTGGCGCTTTTTCTTGTAGCGCCACCACAACATAGCCCACGGATAGGCGGCAAAGGCAAACGCAAATACGGGAGGGTAATACTGGGAAAGCCAGACTTCGATAACTACCCATTTTTCACGATCGGGAAAAGTTTCTGGATTTTCGCCTATCCACTCAAGAATTCTATCTGCCAACATATCTACATTAACTCATATTATGTTTGAAATAGCCACAGTGTTTATCTCGACTCGGAGACAACCCTGCCAGAAAGATGGGTTCGCGGTTATGATTTTCTTAAAGTAGCAGCGCTACCTGCGGGCCAGCTATCTGGAATAGCTTTTTATCCGCAGTAATAAGTTTTGCTTGACGGCTCACGGCCAAAGCAATGTACATAGCATCGTAAACAGATAACTTATCATGCTGAAGCGCTAATTCTATTGCGCTTTGAAGAAGCACGCGATCCGGCGGCACGACATTCCACACCATATCCGCCAAAATCTCCATTGCCTCAACAATGGCATCCTCTTTCTTCCCTATGCCGCGCACCAAGACGTTGGCGGTTTCATAGTATATCAAATCCGGTACAATGCCCGTTATCGTTCCGTCGTTTATGGCCTTTTGAATCTCAACCGCCTCGTCTGTATTCTTTTCTTGATGGAACCATTTCAGCGCAATTGACGCATCTATAACTACACGTGAATTACTTGCCATTACGGATAGCTCGCAGCACTTTCGTACTGTTCCATTTCTTTTTTTCCGCTTGCGATAGCCGTTTTCGTACAGCATCGGTACGAGCCTCTAAGCTTTGCGCTTTTGACTTACGTCCCGTTGTGAGTCGCTCCAGTGTTTTTGCTATCGCTCTTGTCATGCGCCTAAGTATACCAAAAACTATATCAACCGCCTATACACCTCAAACTCTTCATTTACAGCCTTCTCCCAGCTAAAAAGCTTAGCCCGCTCTAATCCCTGAGCTCGTAGATCATCAGCTGACTTTTCGCTCTTCAATATACGCAGTACATGGTCAGCCAAGGCCTGTATATCTTTCGGATCATGTGTAAGTGCGGCGCTTCCCACTACCTCAGGCAGCGAAGTTGCGTTTGAGCAGACGACCGGGGTACCAGCTGCCATTGCTTGTAGTGGTGGTAGTCCAAACCCTTCATGAGTCGAAGGAAATACAAAAACATCAGCCAGATTGTAAAACTCATTTAACTCTTCATCCGATAGTGACGTATCGATAATGCGGACAGCGTCTTGCAGATGAAGCTCCTCTATAGTCCGTAGAAGCTGCTTTCTTCCAGCTGATATCCCGGCCGCCCCTACTTTTACAAACACAGCATCCGGGAAAGCGATTTGTATTTCTTTAAATGCTCGGATAGCGGTTACGACATTTTTACGCGCGTGATCTGATCCGACATACAGAACAATTGGCCCATCGCTCTCACTAAGGCCTAACTGCTTACGTAGTCGCTGATAACCGACTGTATTTTTGAAATCCGGTATCGGCTGGAATGCGTCTCCCGCGCCGTTGTAGATCACGGAGAGGTGTTCATCTGGAATATCATACCGATCTTGAACCGCTCGTTTGGTATAATCCGATACGCAGATAATGTGATCCGCATAGGGAATCCCGCGGTATAAGTAGCGGTTAATCATATATGCCTGTTTATCCTGTGGATCAGTAAGCTCAATAATATCGTGCACAGTCACAACCGAAGGCCTCAGCTGACGTGCCAGAAAACTCAATGTTTGGTTTGTAAAATGAAATAGCCCATAGCCTTCATCAGACTGAGCGCGGACGTATTGCTTGAGCCTCTGACCCAAACGAACCCACTGGATGCTCTTTGCGTTGAGCTGACCCGGCCAGGCAGACAATTCAGCCAGCTGTGTGCCGTCTCGCAGGAGCGTTCGCTCAAGGCCATCGAGATGAAACTGAGTAGGCTGGATTTTCGATCCGTAGCTTGCAGTGAGCAGGGATTGTATCGTATGCGCCCGGTGACCAACCCCGCTATACTGGCCCGCGTTCGTAATGTAGGCAATCTTCGACATCAGCCCTACCGTACTGCTACCTGGTCATATACCGCAAGCGTTCTCTGAGCTAGGGTTTTCCAGGAGAATTGAGCGGCATGCGTGAGACCACTTTCCCGTAAGCGTGCCTTGAGATCCCGGTCAGATAGCACCCGAGCTATTTCATCACTTAGGCGGTTGATAAAATCAGTATCATCGTAGCGCTTGTGAACTACCTCTTCTGAAAATGGCACTACCACTCCGCCCGCGCCTACAGCCTCCGGAAGCGATCCCCCGTCACTGGTAACTACAGGCGTGCCGCAAGCCATCGCCTCAACCGGCGGAAACCCCCATCCTTCGTACACTGATGGCCACACAAATACTTCCGCTGCGCTGTATAAAGCTGGCAGGTGCTCATAGGCTACTTTTCCAAGCAGGTGGACACGATCCACTAGCCCAAGCTTGCGGATAACCTGCTCTGTATCGTCTTCCTTATCTCCCGCTCGCCCGACAATAACAATGTTGTGGGGAATATCTTTCTTTAACCGATCAACTGCACGAAGCAATGCTGGGATATTCTTCCGAGCATCACGCGTTCCAACAAAGAGAATATATGGCAGGGAAATATCGTATTGCTGGAGCACATTTCGAGCTGAGGTAACATCGACCGGCTTAAAGTGGCCAAGATCAATTCCCGGCTCCGTTACCGTTATCCTCTCCGGATCAACTCCGAGGTGTTGTATAATCCCCTGTTTGCTTGCCTGTGAGATTGTCAGAATATGGTCGGACTGCTGTGCTGCCCGCGACAGGGCTCGTGGCCAGTACAGTCGACGAAGAAGTGATTGGGTTTGTGGTAAAAGCAGCGGAATAACATCATAGATTGTTACGATTGTCGGCCAGCGCTTTCGCTTGGGGACATCTGCTTTCGTAAAATGCACTACGGATGGCTGTATCTCGTTTAAAAGGTGAGGCACCTTCTTGTGAAGCCATGATGGCAACAGTACCTCGCTGGCAAGGGACACCACGTGTGACGTCGCATCAGGGAATGCATTCCGCTGATCCTCGCTCCCGTAGAGGACATCAATCGAGTGAGAAGTACGTTCGGCTAGTATGTTTGTGATCAACTCCCGCGTATATGTCTGAACGCCGCCTCCGGCCCCGGACAATGATCGAGCTTCTATGACAATGCGGGAAGGGGTATCTGACATATCTGCTACTTCAAGGCTCCCTGTAATACTTTTTCGAACTGCGCAGCGGTACGGTCAATGTAAAAATCTTTCGCTTTACGGGTGTTCGCCTGACTCATCTGCTCTCGCACCGATGTGTCTTGTAGAATCATTTTCACAGCTTGTGCGAGTTGATCGGGAAAGTCTGGCGCAACGAGCAAGGCGTTCTCCTTTTCGACAAGAAAGTCGCACTGGCCGCCGTCGTTTGTGGCAACAATAGGAAGAGAGGCATCCATCGCTTCTATAAAGACGATGCCGAATCCTTCGTGTTTGGCTGCTGATACATATATGTCAGCCGCCCGAAGTATTTGCAGCTTCCTTGTCTCTGGTACGAAACCAGATAGTGTTACCCGGTCGCTAAGTCCCAACTCAGCAACTAACCGCTCCAAATCATGTTTCAGCGGGCCATCGCCCAAAATGATCAGATGAGCTCCGGGAACATCCTTCCAGGCGCGCAGCAAGGTATCGTATCCTTTGCGAGGAATTAAGCGCCCAACCGATACGGCCACGTTTACCTGTTCTGGGATGCCAAGCTCTTTTCGGGAAGCGGGAGGAACTTCTTGAGGGACAACACCTAAAGGCGTCACTGTTATATCTCCCGATACCTTATGCAGCTCATACGCGCGCTTCTTGGTATCCTCAGAGATAGCAGTTTGAGCTGCTGCCGCTCGTGATATGGAGCGGATCAACACGCGCAAAAATCCATGCCGGTGAGGCGATATTCCTTTCGTCGGGTCAAAAATATCCCCTCCTATATAACTCAATACAAACGGAATACGAAACAGCTTGGCTAGTAATACCGCGGGAATGCCGCTTGGTAGAACAAACTGAGCATTTAAGACATCAAACTTTTCCTCTGCACAAAGGGATATCCCCCGCCAAAAAGCCATCGGCACATACGTTAGCATCGAAGGGAAACTAGCCGTGGCTAAGTCGCGACGACCAACTACCGGAACACGATGAACGTAGACGCCATTCACTTCCTCCTTCGAAGGCGTTCCTTGAGCAGCTGACGTGAGAACGTGAACTTTGTGGCGTTTGCCCAGCTCTTCAGCGAGCTGTTTTGTCGCTACTCCTCCCCCGCCACCCAACGGTGGATATTCAAAATTTATGATCAGTATCTTCATATGTTCGAAACAGCAAGACGAGGGTTTTGGATAATAAGGGTTTGAGAACCTGTGTTTTTAATGCTAAAGCGATGCTGACCTGGTTCAAGATCAACTTCAACTATAACTGACTGAGCATCACTTTCGAATGATGATACTGTTTGTCCGTCAATCTGCATACTCCCACCGGATGCATTCTCTGGGGGCAGCTCAAAAGCTAGCGTAACAACCTGCGACTGTTCAGTTACATTAATCAGAAGCGATGTTGCTTCTTTGGATATTTCAGCGAATATGCTTTTCCGCTCCTGATCGCGTCCAATATGATCCCAGCCGAATTGACGCACAAGCACCACCCCATCACCTCGTTGACTATCGAGCTTCGCGTACACCCGAACGTCTTTGTAGTCCGTAACAGAAAGTCTAGCACGTTCGCGCAGGAACGTATCAATCGCGCTGTTATGTAGCGCACTTACAGAATCACGATGCAGTACGATATGCTCGGCCGCAACGTAGTCCATTGAATCATATAGGGCATCTACGAGTTCCTGCTCAAAGAATTCCGAACGATTTTCTCGAAGTTCAGTACTACGTACCAGCAGTAACTGACGCACGCCAGGAAGCTGTTTAGCTAGCGCAAAATCTTCTTCGGATAAAGCCCGCTCTAACGCTATATTCCCGAGCACTTCCTTTCCATGGAGGCTACTGGCGTACAACGCTCTAGAGCCGGCTACGTAGTTTGTCCCTGCTGGGATTTCTACAACCGTTCTGGCTTCGCTTTCCGCTACTTGTTGATATGCTTGTGATAAACGAGCTGACTGCATGGGAACGGGGAAGAACAGAAACTCGATCAGTACAAGCGCCCCTACCGCTACTGCGAACCCCTTGCGTCTAAGGTGGGTGCTTAGAGCTAAGCCAAATAGCACGCAGGCAGCAACACCCACTAACGCCCCCGCACGTGCCACGGCCCTGACCGACGATATACCCGGCAGAGAATCAAATAACTCATAGGGCAATGGAATGCCGGTAACGTTTCCGAAAAGATGGAGCTTAGGGCCAAGGCTAATAACGAAGAATACGACCGCAACCGTACACCAGTACTTTTTGGTTGCCTTATCGATCCGCTGATGGAAGAAGCCTACAACCAGTAAAATGATAAAGCCGAGGAATTGAGTTGCCTCGGAAATATTACCCGTAAATCCACTTTCACCGTCGTAGAGGGTTTCCAGCAGGCCGCCCCATACAGGATGAAACGCCGCCGGAGCTATGTACGCAAAGGGATCAGCGGAAAATCGTACCAGCTGCTCATACCCAAGATTGAGCTGAGATTGTGGCGCTACGGCTAGGCGTATGGTTGGTAGGTATGAGAAGAGAACAAGGAGGGTTCCGGCTACAGCAATTAAAATCGAAGTAAGCAATACGCTACGGTTGTCTATTGCAACCTGTTTTCCATTTGAGACAATGTGCCGCCAATACACAGCTGCCGTACCAAGGCCTAAGAGTATGAGCCAAAGGAAGTAGTGGTGTTCTGTCCAGGCTTGAACCGTAACAAGCGCAGCAAGCACGAGCATCTTCCAGACAGCAGGCTTTCGATACACTGAGAGGGCGGCGAGAATAACAAAAGGGATCCATTGCATTTGCATCGCACCAAAGTGTCCGTATGAGTGCGCGACATGATATGGCAGGAACATATACGCCAGCCCCGCAATAAAGGCTCCGGCGTCCTGCAGGGGTGATGTTTTAGGTGCGATACTTCTTACGAGGAGGAACATCGCATAGCCAGACAGCACAAACGACAATAGCCAAACCATGTTATACCCCGTTGGCTGCCCGAACAGCCAATGCAGGCCCATCCATGGCCATACGGATATGTTAACCAGCTCTGGTTGCGTTTGCCCTAAAAACTCACTGGCAATGAATGTTCCGACATTGCCTTCAGTTATAGCTTCAGACACTAGATCACTTTTATGCTCAAACCGCCACATGGTCTGCCAGGGATCCCCGCCCTGTCCTGCCACGTGAGTTGTAAGCTGGCCTACTGCGGGCCAGGTCATTACAAGGGCTACCAATACGAAGCCGAGTAGGGATACTATGTGGAGCTGAAAATGCCCTTTCATGGGGTTAACTATAGCCCTTTGAGGCTTGACTAGGCAAGATATTGCTGGTGATGGCTATACTCCTACCGCGACTTGCTCCTCGGCCCTAGTGTGCGCGACAACAGCGCTTACTATAGCCTCAATATCGTAGGTCGGCGCATACCCGATTAGTTTCTGTATCTTATCAATATTAGGCCTTCTACTTTCAGCGTCTTCGAATCCCGTTTTAAACGCTTTCTCGTATGGAATGTATACAATTTCACTTCTACTTCCCGTAATTTTAACAACAATCTCAGCCAACTCCTTGATCGAAATCTCTTCTGTGTTGCCGATGTTGTATACCTGTCCCACAGCCTCAGAGTGATCCATAAGCTTAACCAAGGCTCCAACAACATCCTTCACATGCCCAAAACAGCGAGATTGTGCTCCATCTCCATATACCGTGATTGGTTCGTTCTTTAACGCCTGATCAACAAAGCGGGGAATAACCATACCGTAGGCACTTGATTGCCGCTCACCAACCGTATTAAAAAGCCGGGCAACGGTTACCGGCAGTCCTCGTTCGTGATAGAAGGAAAACGCTAAATACTCATCCATTGCTTTCGAACAGGCATATGACCACCTTGTCTTGATAGTTTCACCCATGCGCAAGTCATCCGTCTCCGCGGAAGACGCTCCTGTTCCCTTCCCGTAGACTTCTGATGTTGAGGTAAGCAAGACCTTGATTTTGTGCTTGTCAGCTTCCTCCAAGACTGCAGCCGTACCAGCAATGTTGTTCTCAATTGAAGACACAAGATTTTCCATGATGTTACGTACTCCTACAGAAGCTGCTAAATGGAATACTTCATCAACTCCTGCCATAAGAGGAGCAAGTATTTTTTGGTTCTGTACCCTTCCGTTCGTAATATGTAAGTGGTCGTTATCTACCAAATGAGTAAGGTTGTCGAGCGAACCGGTTGAAAGATCATCGATGATGTACACTTCGTGTCCCTGGGTGAGAAGCAGCTCAGTTAAGTGGGATCCGATAAATCCAGCCCCTCCTGTAATGAGAATCTTTTTCATAAATCGGTATCCTTTCGTATCTTCTGGGTTAGTATAGCATGCTCTTGGGCTAGGTGGCGGATTCGCTTATCATAGCGGTGTAGCAGCAATGAAAAGTGAATTCCCA
>JBBEDC010000045.1:0-15824 GCA_040881505.1 Candidatus Anderseniibacteriota bacterium | reverse complement strand
ACTATCCCGATTGCTGTCTAACTTGCACAGTCCAATATTTTTACATCCCACAATTCAGCGACCGTGCTTCATGCCTTGCTTGGGCTACAAATCTTAAATCACAAAGGAATAATCCCAGCGACGATTTTGAGTGCGGGAAAAATTGTAAAACACCGGATGGGCCAGATGGCCTATATGTATGCGATGAAACAGTTGATTACTAACTACGAATGACCGACCTAACCCAAACAATTATCTCTGCTCTAACACTTCTCGGCTTAGGTGGAATACTTGGCGGATACATAACTTATCTACTTGATAAGAAAAAGGAGCGAGAGTTCAAGGTGTTAGAGCAGAAAGAGAAAAGGTACAAATCCTGCCTCTTGTATATGGACGCTTTCTTTGAACCGAAAAATATAAAGTATCTTTCGAGCCGACAACCAGATATTGATGATGTAAAAGATATTATTGAATATTTGAAAATGGAATATCACGAGATGATACTTTATGCCTCGAAAGATGTAATTTTTTCGGTCAAAGAATTTATAGAAAATCCTGTCCGCGATAATTTTCTAAAAACTATTTTGACAATGAGGCAGGATTTATCCGCAAAGAAGAATGATTTGGATTTGAATGATATAATTTTAGAGGTCAAATCCAAATCATAGCCGCGAATTTTTTTCCGAAAACCCCCAGTCCGAAACCCGCCCGCATTCCTCCCCAGACCCCTCCTGCGGGCGGGAAATCAGTCGAGGCAAGGCGAATCCATTCCCCCAGACAAATTGTTTCGCCCTGCCGAGTCCGCTTTAATCATTTGGATTTTGCTCGAAATAGTTTCGAACTTTGTCCAATACACACCGCCAAATGTGTTAAATATCGAAGCAACTCATATACTTTAATAGGTTTTCTTTATTATGCTCACATGTATTTTTGAAGATGGCGGGAAAGGCAACCTGCGGCATGTTGTGGTTGATACCCTTGTTCTAAAAGGCAACAAGATATTACTAAATAAGCGGGCACCTCGATTACTCGAAGGCGGCAAATGGGGGCTTATCGGAGGCTACGTTGAGTTAAATGAAACTATTCATGAAGCGGTTATTAGGGAAGCGTTTGAAGAAACGGGGTATGAAATCAGTAATTTAAAGCTACTGAAAATTGTTGACTCCCCTAACCGTCTCGGTGAAGATCGACAAAATATATCATTTATATTTTTCTGTAAGGCAGGTGCCAAAAAAGGAGAGAAGGATGATGAGGTAACAGAATTGCGCTGGTTTGACCTACATGCCTTGCCTAGTGAAGACACGATCGCGTTCGATCACCTTGAAAGCATAAATTCATACAAAGAATGGAAAAGGAAACCTCATCCGTTGCCGGTAGTCTTTTGATGCGTATGCTTCGAACAATTTTCCCATGATTCCATCTATGCCCTTGTCTCATTTTCCGCAACTTGAACACATGCAACCTTTGTCATGGGATGAGGCCTTTGCAATATGGCATTCCAATGAAGCTCATAACCCATCTTGGCAGCAACTCGTTCGAGAAAGAGGTTTTGATTCCTGGGAGGAATGGCGCATGACGTACGCTACTCCCCTTGCCTTGCCAAGCCGTAGTTGGCATCTCTATCGCATCCACAATCCCCTTCAGGTAGTACCCACATTCCAAGGCGGACCGTTTAAAACGTGGATCGCCCGTTATTACGGCGGAATATCACAGCCACCATTCTCTAAAATTGTGCAGCATCCTCAGATTCTGGCTAATCCTAGTATTAATAGCCTATTCTCTTCCTTCCCTACTAAAACTACAATCATGGGCCTGCAACAGAGTGAGGTCATTACGATTATTGAGGGCATGCACCGCTGTTGCGCATTAGCGTTAGCAGCCCAGCGGAATATTCACATTGAAACTGAACTCTACATTGCACTTGCGGATGCTACTAACGAAACCTTGCCTGAAATTGGACAAGTAACTAATGTGTAATCCGTTTGATTTTCGTTCGTAAACGTGCTATAATACATTTTAATGCTTAAGAAAGGCCTAGGACTAACCTTTCTCACCTTGTTCCTCCTACCGATCGTAGCCAACGCTGCACTGATTGATCGAGTGAACGAGGCCTTTCGCACAATCCACGATCGCACCCCCACTGTAACTGAGTGGTCATACTGGGCAGGACGCGTTCAGCGGAAAGAAAAAACAACGTTTGATGCCCTTGTTGGCGCTATTGCCTACCAAAGGGCAAATACCAGCGCTATTTCTAACACTGTAGTTCCTGTTTCGGTTGCATCTGTGTCGGCATTTAAAACCAGTACTAGTCTTTACCCCTCTCCTCACAACCCTAACTTCCTCCCTGACGGTACCTTGGTAAAGTCTGCTTCAGCACCGCAAGTATTTTATATCCAAAACGGTAAAAAGAGCTGGGTCATTCCAGGCCTGATTAACAAATGGCTCGGAGAAAACCATTACTTCAAGCACGACATCATTTTAACGATTCCGGATGCAGATCTCGCTCGATACCCGCAGACAAAATCAGCCAACCCAGTTTATATCGGCAAGATTCTGCAGCATCCAGACGGCACGCAATACTTCATTGACGACAAACTACGGAAGCGACAGATCGCCAGTCCTGCTGTTCGCGCTACCTTTAAAATTCCTGCTGGCAACCTCTACCCTACCTCCGCCGCGCACCTTCAAGAATTTCCCACCGGACCTGCCATCACAAATACCAATCTCTATCCCGGCGGCATGGTGGTATACACCGGCCCCTATCATGGCGGACGCTTCTGGCGCATTGAAGAAGTTGCTGGCGGCAAGCTTGTAAAGCGTCTGTATCTTTCTGATTACATTTACGAAGCTGACGGCAATCCCGATGAGAGCCTTCGCGCCCCTGCCATAGATACCATTCTCGCTCGCCATGAACGCGGAGTGAATATTGAAAAATACCCCGATGGCTGGGTTGTAGGATTAGGACCCAATATCTACGTGGTTCAGGATGAAAAACTTCGTCTCATTACTTCTCCGGAAATCTTTGCGGCGATGGGATACAAGTCAAAGTATGTATTAACAGTATTCCCGGAGTTTCTTCAACGTTACGCCCATGGACATACGATTGGCGCTTACAAGAGCATTGTCAGTGCAGGAGCTGCTACTAAGGGTGGCCCTGCCCCTGCTCCTAATGGTGCTACCGGATTAACTAAAGTGCGCCCCGCTATCCGCGCCTTGATTGCTGACGTGAACAATATATATCAGAGTGTGTTCGATAAGGATGTGACGGCGGCTGAAAATACATTCTGGGTTGATTATGTGTATAACGGAGAGGTAACTACCAAAACCGACCTTATTGCCGCTATGCAGCGCACCAAACAAACGGGTCAGAAACCAGCCCGTACTTCCCGCACCGCTAAGATCAGCCTTGATAAGCTGAAAAACCACTGGTTCCCGTATCTCTTCTACTTTGTGCACCAACAAGAACCATCCCAGGCAGATAAGGAATATTGGTATAGCCGCATCAAGGATGGCGATCGAGATAGCATCGAGAAACTTGGCGGCACTATTCAGTGGCTCAAAGAGAACCAAGGAACAACCCGACGATAACGTTAACCAACTTCTTGCTGCAGTGCCCAGCGATATGCGGGCATGATACTTACCTGCCTACTGCCCTCTCGAACGTTTTCTGTCTCTGCGCTGTTTGTTAGTAACATACCTTTATCAATATTCAGCTCTTTCATTGCGTCGAATAAGGCAGTGAGCTCCCGCTTGCGCGTCTTCTCATCCTCTATGCTCCAAGCAACTTGAATGAGCTGCTGTACCTGTTGATCTGCAACCACGACAAAATCTACCTCACGCTTGGTCTTAGTTTTGTAATAATACAAGTCGTTATCATGGCGCATAAGCTCAATATACACAGTGTTTTCTAATTGCCGTCCGGAGTCCTCCGAAAACCGTACCGCAACCGCATTCGCCATACCAGTATCAACGGCATACCACTTCTTGAGAGACTTTTGCTGGGTTTTTAGGGAATATGAGAATTGCGGTAACGGGAACACGAGAAAGGCGTCGGTTAAGTAGTCGAGGTAGGTTGAAACAGACCTATACGATAGTCCGAAGGCTTTCTTGAGTGAAGCTATTGAAACAAGCTTCGTTGCATTTGTCAGCATGTACACTGCCATGCGCTGTAATTCGGATTGTTCACGGATATTATACCGGGCGATAACGTCGCGCTCGATGATATCAAAAAAATACTCCTGGAGTAACTCTCGGCTGTGTTGTAGCACAGCTTCCGGAAACCCTCCGGATTTTATAAACTCCTGCCATAGTTTTGCTATCTGTGTTTCAGAAACGGCGACGTCCTTAGGTGTATCCGCGCCCACCCCACGCCATGTGAGATACTCCCTGAAGGATAAAGGAAATATAGAATATGAGCGGTGCCGGCCGGTGAGGGCGGATGCAAGTTCGCCTGAAAGTAATTTAGAAGACGAGCCTGTAATGAACACTTTATAATCAGTGCCATCACGTAACTTGCGTACAGCTCGTTCCCAGCCCTGTATCTCCTGCACTTCATCGAGAAATATGTACTTCAATGTTTTACTGAAGTGTTCCCGATACACATCAACTAGTTGTTCTATGACGCTGGCTTGGTTATTTTCAATAAAGAACGGGTCTTCAAAATTGATGAATAAATATTCATCCGTGAGCCCCAGTTTTTGAATAAGTAGCTTCAGTATTGAAGACTTGCCGCTGCGCCGCGGGCCGACAAGGTCAACTATTTCCGGACTAACCGTATCGATATCAACTACAGCCGCCCGGCTATGCAGGTGCTTCTGACGAGCGCTTTGTTGCCAGAATTCTATAACCCGTATGAGTTCATCTTTGTTCATATAGTTATATATAGATTACTATAAGTAATAATTATAGTCAAATCTACTTTACTATCAAGTAAGTTTTCCTCTTCGGGCTACGGTTATTGGCTATATGAGACAGAGTATGTATTAATAAGGGTATGGTTGCGGATATATTGTTAAGAATATTAGGAGATAACCCCGGCCCCTATTACCCAGAGGATAAGTGGCCAGCGATTTTCGCAATTCTTTCTGAGCTCATCGTCCCCTACGGTCAGACTATGCTCTTTCTTGCTCCCTTCCTCGTAACATATCTCTGGAAACGAAAGTTTACCCCTACGTCAGTTGGTGTTTCGCTGGCTATTGGAATCCTCTTGGCTTTCGGAGCATACGCATTTGATCAGTGGCTCCTCATCGCAGGACAAGCCCAATTCTTCTATGATTTCCACGGTATATCGCGTTAGTCTTCTCGCTGCCGTATTTTTGCTAAGTCCGGCCTGGGCATTCGCACAGGTGTTTGACGTAGGCCCAGGGGGCCCAGGTGTCCGATGTCCCGTTATCATTGTTCCTGGTCTGGCCGCCTCTCATAACGCCAAATTGATTTTACATGACGAACCAGGTGGTGCCTGGGACTTCACTCCGTCGGTTGACTGGTTCGACTCCCTCATTGAACGCCTTGAAGGGGAAGGATATACCCCTGATCATGATCTATTTGTTGCTTTTTACGACTGGCGGCAGGGTAATCATGCGTCTGCTAGTGAATATCTAAAGCCAGTGATTGATGAAGCAGTATCTAAAACGTTTGAAGACAAAGTCTGCGTTGTTGCTCACAGTATGGGCGGGTTGGTAACTCGTGCGTATATCCAAGACGAGGAATTGTACGAAAACGATATTGCAAAGGTAGTTTTCCTAGGCACACCGAATGAGGGTGCGGCTGCTGCATACTTGCCTTGGGAAGGAGGGAGGCTACCACTCAGCTGGAATTTTTTTAGTAGACAATGGATTGATAGAATAGAAA
Organism: Candidatus Anderseniibacteriota bacterium; assembly: GCA_040881505.1. Taxonomy (GTDB): domain Bacteria; phylum Patescibacteriota; class Andersenbacteria; order UBA10190; family UBA10190; genus JBBEDC01. The sequence continues at coordinate 9,995 of JBBEDC010000045.1, read as the reverse complement.
GAGTTTTAAAGAAAGAACGAGGACAAAAAAACCTCGAGCGTCCGTTATCGTTCCGCTCCCTCTTCCCCTCCCTTAAAGAACTCCTTCCTACGTATCAGTTCCTTAACCGCGCTGGTAACCAGCTAGCTCTAGAAAGCCACAAGGAGGAGAACGAATTCCTTCAGGAGCTCAACGCTACAAAGAGCGAATTAATCACCAAAGGAATTGAGGTCACTACTATTGCCGGCGCTAACCACGACACCATAGACCAAATCAGTATTATTCACGATCGAACCGTGGAAGATCTGGAGCTTTCCCGCTGGCGAGACGGGCGCCCGGATCCTAACCCACCTCAGCCAGATTCAATAGAAGGAGATCAAACTGTCCTGATGAGCAGCGTACATAGTGTTGGTGGCAATCTAGTTACTTTTCCGAATACCACCCACGAAGAGCTGCCTCAAGCCGCACAGGAGCAGGTGCTTATTGCTTTAAATATCACCCCTCAAATATTTCCATTCGTAACCCGACACCTGGCTTCAGCTGCAATTGGCGTAGACATCCTTTCTCCTCTCATGCCAGTTATTCACGGCCCCAACGGGGAAGTTCTTTCCAGTACTGCCAACACTTTCCCGAATGCAGTCTTCGATTGGGATCCAGCAAACCCAGACAGACCCAAAATGCTTACCATCACCGATCCTCCGCCTGGAATATACACTGTCACGACAACGGGTACCGGCTCCGGAGAGTATACTATCATCACTTCCTATGCCGATGTTGACGATGAAGTTGTGGCGGAATATGTGGGAGTTACAGAAGAAGGCGCTGTATATGAATACACATTTACCGTCGAAGATACGGCATTTGTCCCACCAGTAGACCACATGATTCAGGGTGTTGAAACGGATCAGCTATCGAACACAGATGACGACGATGAACGCGAGGTACCTTCCACCTCACCGACAACTGGATCAAGCAATGACACTGACTGCTGCCCCGGCCCTGACCCCATACCCCACGTTGAAGAAACTGCTTCTGTTGGTCGAGTAGCTGGTATGAGGATTCAACCACCGGCCTGTGAGCTCCTACCAACTATCCGTCCTTTCTTCAAAGATGTTTTTGGCCGATCTCCAACGGAAACTGAATATAGCTTTTGGGCTTATCGATTAAAGCGCGGTGATAAGCAAACGAAAGAAGCTTTGATTGGTGCTCTGCAGTGGTTTAAAGACAGAGGAGCCTCCCATGACGCTAAACTTACGCAGACCCCCTCTATCACAGCACGCTGCTCAAATAATTCTCTTGTTTCCAGCATTAACCAACTGTTCCGTAAAGCATTCGATCGTAACCCGACCGCAATTGAACATCAGTATTGGCTTGCACGTATCGAGAATGGCGAGAAGGCAACCGCTCAGGCGCTGCTTGGGGCCATGCAATGGCAGACGCTACATTCAGACAGCATAGAAAAACTCAGCGGCACTATTCAGTGACCAAAAGATACCCAACGAAACAACCCGACGCTAGGTAGCTCTACGGGTGAAATAGCCATTCTAGGTATATTCAAATACGTGGAGAGACGTGTTTGAAACGTGATCTGGTTGTTTTTGTTCTAGCTCGTCATACAGCAGCCGAATAATACCGCCATGGGTAACCCATGCGATTGTTTTTTCCTGATATAAGGCAGCACACTCTTGCAAAAGGTTTTTGAGACGCTTGCGCACGCTGTAAATACTTTCGCCACCATACGGCCTATAGTCGAATTGAAACTGCTTATCTTTTTCTTTTAGCGTATAGTCATTAACTTGCAGCATGGCGTCTTCCCATGTAAGTCCGCTTAAACTACCAAAGTCTCTTTCAGCCAGTTTTTGTGTCACGCGGACGGGAAGATCTAAACTAGCTGACAACACCTCGGCCGTCTGCCGAGCCCGCAAAAGATGGGAGGAATATAACGCACTGACATTTTTGTCCTTTAGCTGAGTATTGAGGAGTTGAACCTGCTCTCTAGTAGCAGGCAATAACGGATCATCAATGCGTTGCCCCTGCAGAAGGCCCTGCATATTACTCTGCGTTAGCCCGTGTCGAATAACGATAAGCTCCATATGCTTTCAGTACACTTTTTTGGTGTGACAAGTCAACAAAAGATCGCCTCTCCTAGAAGCACAGCTCATCCCTCCACTCACCCCTTCGTCATAAGAAAAACAAGGGCGCAACCCGGCGCTAATCTTATCATTCATGGAGCTTTCGGCTCCTCTCATGGTATCCTAAAGTATACTTAAAGTTATTATCCTTCCGTACACACGTATGCCAGGCAAAAAACCACGAGTTGTTGTATTTTACGGCGGCAGTGCCAGCAACCACGACCTTTCAACTGAAACCGGTCAGTGGGTATGCCAGTACGTTCCGCGTGAGCAGTACGACGTAACGCCTGTAGAAATTACTCCTGAGGGGCTATGGAAAGTTCCACTGGGCAGCTTGCCTCGCAGCGGCTCTATTGGCCGTACGCTTCAGATGCTGTCTCAAGCCGTTCCTGCCCTTGCTCCCGACCGAGCCCTTGAACGCCTGCTGCATCATCCCGTCCAGAGCATCTTCACGCTCGTACGCGGACATGGCGGCGATGATGGATCTATGCATAGCCTTGGTAGTGCTTTGAGAATTCCTGTTGTTGGCTCCCCACATCACACCTGCCAGCGCACCTCTGATAAATACCTGTTTTCTAATACGATCAACGATATCACTACTACGCCACATACTCGAAGATTTCGTAAAGGTACAGCAGTAGAAGATGTGCTGGCTGATATCCAGGATGAGTTTTTACCTCCTGTCTTTGTAAAGCCGGTAACCGAGGAAGGCAGCATTGGTATTGAACGGGTAGAAACACCGGCTGAACTTGAAAACGCTATTCGCAAGCACTTAACCATGACAGATATCATCCTTCAGGAATACCGTGGTGGAACTGAAATAGCTGTCACGCTTACTGAAGATGCTCGCGGCAAGATTATTGCCTTGCCGCCAACTATCATCGTCCCTCAAAAGGCTACATTTTATGATCATCTTGCCAAACGTCGGGCAGGCCGCGTTACGCTTCACACCCCCACCACGCAGGATAACCCGGTTATTGCTGAAGCTACTGAAATTGCTCGGGACGTATATGACGAACTGGGATGTAAGGGCGTTGCCACAATTGATATGATAACGAACGATGACACAGTAGATGTCCTTGAAGTGAATACAGTTCCTACCCTATCACAGCTAACCCCCCTTCAGCATCAACTAAAAAAAGCAGGGCTTCACCCTTCCACGTTTTTTGACTCGCTGATTAAACGAAGCTGGGTCTAGTACAAATGAAAACCCTTCTCGATTAAAGAAGGGGAGGCCTAAGGCCGATGGAGGGTGAAGAGATTTCTACCTCGGCTGGCGCAGTCGGGCATGTGACACCGCATCACATGTGCTCGCCAGACATGAAAGGCCTCCTGAAAGACCTTTTGAGTCTCCTCTCCACTCAACTGCTCGTTGCGCTTAGAGCATTCCTCCAAGCGCACCTTTGTCTGCTCACACTCGGAAAGCGTCGCGGCATGCATGGACGCTCCTCCTTTAAGGGCAACAAAGAATTCAGCACGAGTATGATTTAATCATACTCCTCCCTAATTTACTTGTGAATACGTGGGGCGCGAGCTGGAGCGCGACGAACTGGGGCACGCTGGCCTGTAAGCTTTTCGCGAGCCTTTAACACGATATCCTGATCAGTGTCGTATTCGAGCGTTTTAACAGCTACATCAATCGGAAACCAGGCAGCATCGATCATACCCTCTTCTGCCTGAGGCACCAGTGTCTTCTGTCCGGTTATCATCAGGAAATAGTGGACCGTTTTACGCACTAACGACTCTTCTGCTTGAAAGGTAAACTTCGTTACGCCAAGCTGGTCTTTTACTGATAGATCGCGCACGCCTGCCTCTTCTTCACATTCGCGCTTAGCTGCATCGGATATTCTTTCATTCTTATCCAGCTCCACGTGTCCCTTAGGCAGCACCCATACCTCTCCTCGCTTGTGTTCAGTTTTGAGTAGCGCCACAAACCATTGGCCGCGCTCTTGGCGGGCAATGACTCCGCCAGCTGAAAGCTCTCGGCGAACTGGTCTGCGCACGCGCCCATGCAGCCCACGTACCTTGCTGTGAGGATGACGTTGTGGCTTTTTCTTGGCAGGACGCCTGCGCACAGTGGTCTGTGCTTTTGTCTTCGTTTTCTTTATTCGTACCGGCGGCGGAGGCAGCGGCGCAATTTGTGATGTCACAATGATTGATGGTAGACCGCCTCGATGTATCGCAGTTATGTCGACTGCTGCTCTCCGTTTTGGGCTACAGCCTTTGGATACAACTTCGGTGATCTATAGTTACTGTAAAATTCATCCTCAAGTACCACCTGGCCATATCTGATAACTTTCTGAGTCAGGGTAGCCTTCACTGCCCCGTCCGGTTGTCGGTTATATGGATTAGGTCCAATAACCTCAACTTCCCGACCATCGTCGGTGCCCCAGAATTCGAAATAGAGTTTTGTCCCCACTACCTTGGTCTGAATCAGAATGTGCCCAGGAGTGTTATTGAGGAAACGAAAATCAGTATACCCAGGATAAATGGTCGCGTCAAACCCGGGAGTGCCATAATACGCAACGGCATACGAATGATTCTTTCGCTCGGTAATTTCCATACCAGAATGCGCTGCTGCCCGGAAAGCTGTAGTTGATACTTGACACAGTCCGCCGCCAAACTCGGGAACGGTTACGTTTTGTTTAATAACTAATTCCGGCTTAAATCCAGCTGCACCTGTAACGGGCCCTAAGTATTTATTAAATGAAAACTCCTCGCCGGGAGCTATGAGGAGTCCGTGATATTTGGATGCTCCGACTGAAATATTATGAATACGGTTAGCAGGACTGCCCACGAAATCAGACTCTCCTCTCGCAAGTAATGTAGTCACGCCAAGCTCAGTGATGTCTTCCGCTTGAGCTATTTCCGGCTGAGTTTCATCAACAGCTAATGCTGCCCGTGTCTGTCCAGATGCAATCGCCTCCGATATACTTTCAACCGTGGCGCTCAGATTCAACTGCCGCCCTATTTGCGGTATGGCAAACTGTGTTACCCGAATCCCCTCCGGCAGTGTTTCCTCTTGTGCTACCTCAAATTTAGCGTTTACCGGCTCCTGATCAATATCCGGTTGTAGGGTTGTTTCAAGATACGTACGCAGAGCAAGCGGATCAAAGCGCACACCAAGGATAACGTTAGCAGGATCTCGGGGGTCTACCTGCTCACCGAATGTTAGGAGACGGCGGATAGTGAACTGCTTTACTTCGTAGGTATTCTCGCCGTACGAGAGCGTTAACCCATCACGAAGCAATGTTTCAGCTAACTGCTTAGCTTGTCCTACTTCACTGTCCTGTACGGGCGGTGCAGCGGAGATAATCGTAAGCTCCAATGGTACGAATGACCCACTTCCCTTCGACATATCAGCAATGTATCGCTGTAGGTCTTCCCGCAAAGCAACAATATCCACCTGTTCACCAGGCACCCCGCGCACTAATTCAAATGTGTTGCCTGCAGCTTCTCTGAGCGTTGCATTTTGAGGCAACTCAAGCTGCGCTGCATATGCATCATGCAGTACAGCGTGTGCTTCCACCTGACTGAGCGCTAACACAGGCTGCACCACCTGAGATACCGGAAAGCCTAATGGCCTGTAATATGAACGGATTTTCTTTTTGGTGGCACCGTGGTTAAGCGATAGCCCTAGCTGCTCGAGAGAATATGAAGTTTGTTTTCCTTGTAGTTCGACAGCTACCTCTGTTTTAAGTAAATCTTGCTCGTAGACTAACAGCACGCCATCAAGATCTTCTTCAGATACGCCGGATAGATCGTATGATCCGAGTTTTAATCCGGGAGCAATACGATCTGCAAAGACTAGAGGAGTTGTTAGAAGTGCTCCACCTACAACTACAACCGCAATAATTGCCGCTGTCAGATACCAGGTAGCGTCCTGGGTCTTCTTCTTTGTTTTGCCTTTCTTCTTTGCCATAGCGCTTTGTATGCACCCACTATACGGGAGATAGGGCTTCCCGTCGATGTGGGGGTGTCAGGACAGCTAACAGCCCACAGGGGGTAAAACAACTATGCAAACCTTGATAATCACATGCCCTACCGCCGCTCTGTAAGCACCATTCCGTCATACGCTACAAAGTGAGAGCTCGGCAGCTCTTGTTGTAAATCTTCATGAGACTTTCTTGATGTGTGTGAAATACTAAAGTAAAAGACCTCCTTCGCATTAATTCTTTTTGTAAAATTCACAATGTCATTTCCGTGCAAGTGATTGTGCTTAATCCCTTTATATTCATCCGTGCCCAAGTACGTACCATCTGCAATTAAAATATCGACTCCCTGTATAGCTGCAATAGTAGCCTCTGGTACACGATAATAGTCAGCTAGGTAGGCCACACGCCTACCGTTATATTCAAAAATGTAGCCGAAGACATTATTGAGTGAATGCTCAGGAGCTTCATCATCCTCATCATGCATATGATAGACAGGAAGCGGTGTAATTGTTATTCCCTTTAGCGTGAAGGGTTTCAAGGCTTGTAACACGTGAGTCTGTATGGGTATGTAATTCAATTCCTTGTCGATCATATTTTTTGTTTGCAAGGAACAGTATATGTTCAACTTTTGGTCTAATCTTTTTGCCCAAGAGTGCAGTTCCTTAACTCCTTGTAAATGATCAAAATGCCAATGACTCACCAAGAAATCTGTAATGTCTGTAAGCTGGAACTTTGCAGACTGCAGCCGAATGTCTGGGCTAACCTCAAGCAAAACCTTGCCTTCCTTTGTTTCAAACAGAAACTGAGGGCGTGTTCTGCTATCCTTACTGTTTGAAAAACGAAGTGCTGATCGGCATAATCTACAAGAACAAAACGGCGCAGGTATTCCTTCCCACCCTCCCGATCCTAGAACTGTAGCTTTCATAGCTCAAAAATAGCAGGCAAGCTTTCGCAAAACAACAGCTCAAATTTTTATACCCTTTCTCCCTGCGCCTCAGCTGCCTTAATAATTACTTCAGCTTTCTCGCCAACTTTGAGAGAACGGGGTGTTCCTTCTGCCGGTAGACTCATAGCAAACGTACTGCCCATCCCCTCTCCGGGGCTATCGACATGAATCTCGCCGCGGTGCTCTTTAACAATTTGACGAGCAACATAGAGACCTAGGCCTGTACCCTCTGTATGAAAACGTGACGCACCTCCAACGCGTGTGAATTTGTTAAACAGGCGCATTAGATCATTCCTGCTGATTCCCTTGCCGGTGTCCTGTACAGAAAAGACGACTTCATCCCCTTCCCTCCCTATTCGGACATCAATTTTCCCTTTCTGAGTGTACTTAATTGAGTTATCAACAAAGTTAAGCATTACCTGTCGCAACCGGTCGCGGTCCACTACCACAGGAGGGACAGGACTTTTTGGCTCGCGAAATTCCAGATCCAGCCCCTTATTCATCGCATTTGGTAGCAAGGCCTGTACTAGCTCTTTAGCCATTTCGACTAAGTCCACTGACTGCAAATTTAATTCTAGTCGACCGCTTTCAATTCGTGAAACATCGAGCAGTAACTTATTTAGCTCAATAAGACGCATGGCGCTTTGATTAACAAGTTCTAATATTTGTTGCTGTTTTTTCGGCACTGCACCGAAATCGCCCTCCAGCAACATAGATATATACCCTCGCAGAGCTGTAAGCGGTGTATATAGCTGATGGCTGGCTATGGTCAAAAACTCGCTTTTTGATTTATCAAGGTTTCTCAGCTGGGTATTTGCGCGTTCTAATTCTTGAGTCGCTTGGGCAACTTCTTTCTTCAAATCAGCCTCGTAATCCTGCAGCTCTTTATATAAACGAGCTCGTTCAAGCAGTACGCTTGCTTGCACAGCCAGCTCTGACAAAAATTTCCACGCATCTCGCGAGTGCGTTTTGTGATCAGCTCGCCCTCCGACAAGCAGCATGCCTACAAGCTGTCCATGCTCTATAAAGGGAACCACGCCGATAACATCCAGCCAATCAAGAGCTGCATCAATTTGCTTAACTGTACTGTACGAAGTTTTCGTATCCGGTTCAATATTCCCTTTGCGAAGAATGTGCTTATACTCCTTTAAATAGCGAGTTATGGGGTGATTGACTGGAATCGTTGCTTGGAAAGAGCTCATTTCATACTGGTCTTGCATGATGTATACGTCTTTCTTCAGTATCATAAGAGCTACTTTTTTTGCTTGAGTATTTTCTTTTACAGCCTGCAGAATTGTCTCAGATACGTCTTGAAGCTCAGTTACACTGGTTAAGCGATGGGAAAGGAGCTCTACTTTTGAGGCAATTTTCATTTTCCAAAAAATAATGTGCTCCAGCAGATGATATACGGCTAATACCAGAGCAGCTATTAGTAAAGACGTTGCGCTTATAAGAGCCACCTCATCTAATTCAAGCAGCCGAATCAATAGCGCCTGGACCCCCAGAAACGCTGCGCTAAATATCCCCCACCGCACGATGTTAATGAGTACTCGATTGCTCATGGAGTGATTCTTGCTGTTCTTTGCCTGCTTCAGCAGCCTTAATTTCAACTGTCGCTGTTTCTCCTACACGTAGACTATCAGGCGCTCCCTCTATAGGTAATTCAACTGAAAAAGTGCTGCCCCTCCCCATTCCAGGGCTACCAACAGAGACCTCCCCGTGATGTTCCTTAACAATCTGCTTAGCTACATATAGTCCCAACCCCGTACCCTGAGTGTGGTATTTTGCGGCCCCGCCTACACGTGTAAATTTGGTGAACAATCGCAAGATATCGTCATGACTAATACCTTTGCCCGTATCCTGCACAGTGAAAACTGCACTGCCTTTATCCTGCTTTACGTAAACATCTACGCGTCCTTTGTCTGTATATTTAATAGCGTTATCAATAAAGTTCAACATAACTTGTCGCAAACGCTCCTGATCGGCCACTATGTGAGTAGGCTTACCAGGATCATGAAACTCAAGTTCCAACTTTTTCTCCATAGCATTTGGCATTAAGTCCTGAACTAACTGACGAGTGACTTCAGCCAAGTCGATCGATTCTAGTTTTAATTCAAGGCGCCCCGCTTCAATACGGGAAATATCTAATAGTCCCTTAATAAGTTCAATCAAATGGACTGCGCTCTTGTTCAGAATATCTAATATTTCCTGCTGCTTGTCAGACAACTGTCCAAAATCACCTTCAGATAACATTGAGATATACCCACGCAGTGCCGTTAGGGGCGTATACAACTGGTGGCTCGCGATGCTTAAAAACTCACTTTTAACCTTATCAAGTTCCGTTAGTTTCTCATTTGCCAGCGCTAGTTCAGCCGATGTTTGCTGCAAGTCCTCATAAATCTTTGTTTTGTAGAGGGCTAAAGACACTAGGCCAATAATCCCCGTTATTGATTCAAGCTCGTACTTTGATGCTGTGTCCCAAGAGCGTGTAGTGCTAAAAGTTAATAAGCCCAAGTTTTGTCCGCCAAACTTCAAAGGATAAAGCATACTATGCATTGCGGGGTCGCTTACCTTTGACTCCACTGTCTGCATAATAGAGTCCGCAATAACCGGAGGGAAGACCTGTGCTAGCCCTTCAGCAGGACTCTCCTTGCCAGTAGCAACGGCTTGAATAGACACTAATCCATCACCCAAAGGGGCGCTCGCTTCAGTAAGGTCAATTGATTTTACTGCTTTAGCCACCCACGGAACTTCAGAGGCAACGGCAAGCCACTGTAGTGTTTTCTTCTTTTCCTGCACAATCGCTACCGACACTATTTCATACCCAAGCTCCCCAGCAATAGCCGCTGCAATACGGTTAGCCACCTCCTCCATTTTCACCGCTGCTAAGGATATCTCATCTAGCTTACGCAACAGAGCTAGTGTCTTATTACGAACAGCTAGTTCAGCATTGCGTTTATACAGCTCTTCGTTAATCCGATTCAGCAAAGAATCCTGTTCAGC
>JBBEDC010000044.1:0-16865 GCA_040881505.1 Candidatus Anderseniibacteriota bacterium | reverse complement strand
CCGGCTGAAAGCGGGTGTATGAGTTAAAATTGCGCTGTGGCCGAACTGTCCGAGCAAGCGCAAATCATCCGTTTCGAACAATTCATGGCTGGAAATCATTGCGGAACCTCTACCGCGGAGACCGTATCGCAGTTCCTCGCCACCTGTTATCAACTTCCCCTACCAACCCTCTTTCAAAGACAGAACTTGAGCTTCTCGCCCACCTCATTGGCGACGGTTGTACGGTCCCCCGTCAGCCTATTCACTACACAAGTGCTGACCCTGAAAATATTAGAACCGTTGCCTTGGCAGCAAAAAAGTTGTTCGGCATTGAGCCGCGTATTGTTAAACAGCAAAACTGGTGGCATGCGTACCTGCCTGCTCCTTTCCGTCTCGCACGAGGAAAACGCAACCCTATTACTCAGTGGTTGATTGATTTAGGCGTTGGTCTTCGCCACTCCTGGGAAAAACAAGTTCCTCTCTCCGTGTTTAACGGCGACAGTGCTCATATAGCTCACTTTCTCCACCACCTATGGGCTACAGACGGTAATGTAAGTTGGAAGAACCTGGCTGGCAGAAAGCCCGCTGCTGCCATCTACTATTCCAGCACCAGCCAGCAGTTAGCGGACGATGTTCAGCATCTCCTTTTACAACTGGGTATCCATTCCACTACTCGAGCTGTACCACATAAAAAATACAGAACAGGATATCAAGTACACGTACAAGGAAGGGACGCGCAAATTGCATTCCTTTCAACCGTTGGTTGTGCAGGACAACGAGGGAATGACATCCCAGAGCTACTATTTGCCCTCAAACACATCACAGCTAACACCAATACTGACACAATCCCTCGTGACGTGTGGCAAGGCATCGTCGCCGAGGAAAAAGAGCGAGCTGGCCTCTCTTGGAGAGAGGTTCAAGCAGCCATTGATACTAAATATTGCGGATCAACAATTTTTAAATCAGGTATTGGCCGAGAGCGCATGACTCGTCTAGCTACTGTACTTCGTAGCAAGCCGCTCAAGGAGCTAGCTGTCTCTGGCGTAATCTGGGATGAAGTTGTCTCTATTACAAAGCAAGAAATTGAGGAGGTATATGATGCTACCGTACCCGGCGTTCATAATTTCGTAGCCAACGACATCATTGTTCATAACTCAATCGAACAGGATGCGGACGTTGTTATGTTCTTGCATCGTCAGTTGCTAGAGGAAGGAGAAGAGCGACCGGAGGTTATGGAAGTTGATTTGTTAATTGAAAAACATCGTAATGGACCAACTGGTTTAGTGCCGTTGAATTTCCACAGTAAATACGTCACGTATACTGAAGTAGATCAAATTCATGCGCGTGAGAACATACCGACAGCTTCGGCAATGGCTTAGAAGAACTTTATTGGCTATCCACCGTTTCTTCTACTTCCTCTGGACCAACAGGCTTCCCTATTTGAAGCAGATGAATAATGCCATACGCGACCACAGCGTACACAACCATTGCGATTAGAGTCGACCATTCTAGAACCGATTGATCAAAAGCGGGGGTCGGAAAGATCGCTCGGAACGGCGCAATAAACGGAGCTGAGACTCCGTAGATAAATGAAACAAACCCGCTGGCTGGATTGGCTCCAAACAGGCGCAGCAAAAACCGGAAAGCCAGCAGCACCTCCAGAACGCCAAGAATATACCAAATCACTTGGTAAGCTCGAAAAATCGCTCGCTTCTGCCGGTATACCTGCTGCGGGCTTTGAGGAGCAACTGGTTGTTGAACATTCTGGGGCATACTATGTAATTCCTTAAATAATTGCGCTACTTACTATTAACCTTCACTTTAACGACCCCTCCTGTCAACGGGATATTTGTCAGACTGACTGACAAGCTTTACGCTAAGGCAGTATGAAATCCGTTCTCCCGAAAGCCGTTCGTGATTTAACACAGGAGCTTACGAGCCTGCCTGGTATTGGACCAAAAAGCGCCCAGCGACTTGCTATTCATCTACTGCGCCAGCCTAAGGCTTCTGTGCAGCAATTTGCTGGCACGCTGACTAATCTGCACGACTCCGTTCATACCTGCTCTATCTGCTACAACCTAGCCGAGCAAGAAACCTGCGCTATTTGCCAAAACAGTAATCGGGATGCTTCAGTCGTATGTATTGTCGAAGACCCACTTGATATTGAGGCAATTGAAAAAACAGAAACATACTCCGGACGCTATCACGTACTGGGAGGTATCCTCTCCCCCATGGAAGGCGTTGGGGCTGATCAGCTTACAATCCATGAGTTATTCACCCGTGTTGATAAAGAAAATATCACCGAGATTATTATCGCCTTAGATCACGGCATGGAAGCAGATGCCACCTCCCGCCACATTGTGACGTATCTGCAAAATAAGGAGGTTCGGATCACACGTTTGGCTCGAGGCTTGCCTACCGGGGGCGATATTGAATTTGCCGATGCGCTTACGCTGTCGGCAGCTTTCTCTGGCAGAAAGGAAGTAGAAACCAAAAGACCCGCACTGTAGCGGGTCTTGTCTGGTTATTTAATCGCGATCTTGGTGATCTTTACTTCGGTATAGTGTTGCTTGTGGCCGAAGTATTTCTTATGCCGCTTTTTGGCCTTCATTTTCACTCCGGTTACTTTTAGGTGTCGGCCCTGGACTACAACTTCAGCTTCAACTGTAGCGCCTTTAACGAGCGGTACTCCAACTGTTGCTGTTTTATCAGTTACCGTAAGAAGCACTTCTTCAAAAGTGATCTTTTTTCCCTCTTCGGCAGTTAGCTTATCAACCTTCACAGTCTTCCCCTCTTCAACGAGGTACTGTTTTCCGCCAGATTTGATTACAGCTGTTTTCATAGCAATGGACCCTATGATGAGCTAAAACACGAAAAATGTCAAAATCCTCTACTTTAAGATGACCGGAGTGCCTTCGCGAATGCCATACTGGGCGGCAGCACCGGCTGCAACCTCCAGAACAGCCGTAACGGGCCGCGGCGGCTTGTAGGTCGGGAGAAGCTCCGTCTTATGATCAGTCGGTGCCGGAACATGAGTCTCGACACCTATGACCTGACTGCCGGAGATCCAAATAATATCAATGGGGATCAGCATACCCTTCATCCAAAACTGCGGATTTGTCGGATTAGTATACGTAAAGTACATCCCGCTGTTTGGTGGAATACTGCGACAGCCTGATAAGCCAGTTTGCTGTTCTTGGGGAGTTTGGGCTAACGCTACGCTTAGGGTCACGTTTCCAGCTAGCACTTGCCCCTGCGTAAAGTCACGACACACCTGTTGGTTAGTACCAATGAAACCGATTACAACGCCGATACCAATAACTACAAATACAACGGGGATCCATACCTCCAACCTCATATACAAATATCTTTAGGAAGAAAATCTTCCCTTTAGTATGACATGAAGTGAGGCAAGAAAGAACCCGATGGATATAACTATCAGAAGTATAATCTTGGTAGAAGTGGCAGCAGCAATTCCTGCAGCAGCCAGAATGACTGAAAATATCGTCGCCATAAGAATGATACTTCGAGGTGAAAAGCCAAATGCTAACAGACGATGGTGAATGTGCGATACGCGGTCCCCTTGCCAAGGACGCTGTCCGGATAACAGGCGCTTGCTAATGACAAACAAGGCATCTATGGCAGGAAGAGCTAACACCAAAGCTGTAGTGACGATTTTGCCGCCCCCATGCATTGCAACTAAGGCCGCATACATGCCCATAAACCAGGCTCCGGTGGTACCCAAATAGACCTTGGCGGGCGGATAGTTCCAGATGAAAAAAGCAGCTATCGCTCCCAGCCCGATGACAGCTAATGCAAGTGTCGTTGAGTCTTGAGTCTGCGGCAAAAGACTGACGACGATCAGGGTGATAAAGGCAATTGATAGCACACTGGCAGCTAGTCCATCGACTCCGTCAATCCAGTTGATGGCGTTTACAAAAAATACGATCCATATAAATGCCAAAATACTTCCTGGAATCAACACTGCCCCTACTTGCTGCCATGACAGATCAATAATCCCCGCGTCAAAGGGATTGGTTATGTACGGGATTGTCCAGCCGGCTAAAACAAGTACAGCTGCAATTAACAGCTGCCAGAAGAGCTGTCCGCCGACAGTCAGCTTGCCTACCTCGTCAGCCTTGCCGGCAATAATTGCGATAATAGCCGCTAGGCCCAACCCATACTGCAGCCTTGGATCATCAACGACCCAAAACGCAGCTACTGCTACCACGACTGCCAGTACAGTACCGATAGCTGGAATCTTGCCTGCCTTTTGCTCGCGGCCTAAGCTGCCGATGAGAAAGTACGTTATGACGAATACCCCCAACAGCGCATATAAATGCCACGGCTGTATAATGGAGGTATCAAGGGCGATCATGTGCTTCCTTTCTCCCTACGTGTTTTTTGCATTACGTTGAAGTGCAGATCGCGCCCAAGCATCAGGCGTGTTTCAGAGTCTAAGGCCGGAAAGGCGGATAAGAGTGTGGCAATGAGCGGAACGAGCACCCATTGCAGGATAAGGAGCGAATACTTCCAGAACCCTTGGCTTTCGGATTTCCGGGGCACAAGCAGCAGGGTTAAGGTAGCCGAGATAATCAACCCGCTCATCGCCACCGTCATTAAGCTCCTCGTTACAAACGGCAAACTATATGACAGCACCGTGGAATGGAAGCTTGCCCCGCCAAATATCACCGGTAGCCAACCAAGCCCAGCAACAATGATCGCAGCGGTGGCCCATGAATAGTGGCCTTCGAGTGTACGGAATAGATAGACCCATTTGGTTGTAAGTGGAATCTTCTTGTTGGCCCAAAACCCTTCTACCAGAAATGGAAAGTTTTCAATCCCCCATGCCCAGCGGCGTTTTTGTTTGTATTGATTTTTCAGCGTCTGCCACCAGCTCGGCGCCAATGCGGCATCCATTGACACTGTGACGTATAGCGGTTCGGTGCGATAATTGCCGTCGTAGTGCAAAAGTGCCTGCCAGAATATTCTGGAATCTTCCGAAACGATATCCTTCTGCCAGTATCCTACCTCTCGCAGTGTTTTGAGTGTCATTGAGTGGCTGGAGAATGTTACCAGACGCTCTGGGCGAGTTGATTCAATCATCTGCCAGAATGTTGAGCCCATAGCAATGACACGGGAGAATGCCGGGGCATCCCATAAGTTATTCGAATATACCGGGATTGGCTGATAGCTCAGACGATACCGATCCTCGTGGGTTATAAACGAGTAAGTGAGATAAGAGAAATATTCTGGCTGTACGACCGTATCGCTATCAAAATTGCTTACCACAATGTGATCGATAGCTACTCCGCTATCGGTGAGTGTTTTTTCAAGCTGCTGAATAGCCCAACTCGCATTAGCGCTTTTAACTCGCTTTTCTCCTGGCAGCCCATCAGGATGAAAAGTTGTCAGAAAGGTTCCAAAAATATGGCCAAATTCCTTTTGTAATGTAGCTGCTTTATCTTTAACTTCCTGCCCTGCTCGTTCCTCAAATCCGATTGCAATATGCATGCGCTCTTTAGGAAATGTTGTAGCTACCAGGGCGTTGATTGTTGAGCGCAACACAATTAAAGATTCATCGTACGTAGGCACAACAACTGCGTGTTGAACATCTTTCCAATCTAGGATGGCGTGGCCGGATTGGATAAGCTCTCGTACTTCTCGATAGTGACGCTTCACCTGCCGGCGCTGTCTGCCTGATACGGGCTGAGCAAGGATCTTCATCAATGCTTTCTCGTATGCCGTGATATTCTCTGATACCCCCTTACACCGATCGATCCAATTAATCCCTTCATATTCTTTCAGTCGACGATAGGCGTAGAGCAGGTGAATCGTCATATACACAATTCGCACCAGCAAATATACGTCGTAGGCGATAATGAAGATAGCTACCCAAAACGGCAACGCGAATGACATGACGGTTAAACCAATCAAAGTAGTCCAGGATAAAAGGCCAGGAATAATCTGCCACAGCCGCTTGCGCAGGTAAGCTGGGTCGATTTCGATTGTCAGCGTAGATCTGGACATGCTCTAAAAGCGATATATCTTAGTTAACCCGCAACAATAGAACAAATGCGGCCAGAAGTGCAACCTGTAATATGGGCAGAATACCAATGAATATCCAGAGGGCGCGGAAACTAGCATTTCTTAGCCCATAAGCCATAGCAGTGTTACATAACAAAATTAAAGATCCGATCAGCGGCAGTGTCGTTATTTCTTGTCCCTCTCCGATGAAATCAACACCACTACCGACGCTGTAATGAAGGATAGCGGCAGGAGTGTCCTGGGGAAATTTTGTGAGAACTAACACCCATAACGCTCCGTTCAGAAGTGCGCTCCCCCCTACGGTTAGCGCAGCTGGAAACCGCAATATGCTCTGCATGCCCATATCTATAGTCCCTCTTTGGCGTACTCACCGGCCACTGCCAGAACCCGATCAATATACCAATCGTAGTACTGCCAGTTAGGCCCGGCGATATATCGCCCAACTGCTTCTCGAATTGTTTCCGGACGAGCAGCTCCCCTGTCAGCGAGAAAAATGGCCGTGGCCACAAAGGCGTCAGTCAGCTCATACGGATTCACGGGTTTTTTACCCATCAGTTGCTCTAAGCGCGGCTCAATGCTTTCCCAGGTAGCCGGCATGATCTGAGCCGGTCCCATGGCTCCACCCCACCCTTTCATACTCCGGGGCCGAGCTGATATCTGGGCGGTATTCCTGTCGAGCCCCAGCCTATCAGTAATACGCACGAATGCTTCTCGACTGCCAGGATGCATATCATCCGGATATACTCCACTCCCGATATTGTTACCAAGATTTGATTCTACTTTCAGGACTCCCAGTAAAAGCGAAGCGGGAACGCCGGTAAGCTTGCTGGCATGCCGAGCCATATCAAATGCGTTATCAAGGGTTACCTCAACTCCAGCATCCTTGAGGGTAAAGACATGCTGTTCAATTTCTTTTCGCGCTTCCTGCGCTTCTTTTATTTTTCGCTCATACACTGCCTGTTCTTCTTTTTTTGCCACTAAGAATTCTGCTTGCTCTGCTTCTTTGTCGGCCACTTCCGCTTGTTGAGCTGCTAATAGGTTCGCCAGCTGGCCCAAGTCCTGCTCCTGTTGCTCAAGTGCCTCACTCTGCTTGTTTAGCTCCTCTTCCTGTTGTCGCATCTCTTGGATAACAGTCATCGTGCGCTGTTGTAGTTCTTCATATACTGCTCGCACGGTTAGCACTTCGCTTAAACTACGAGAGTCAAAAAACATGCGAATAAAGGAATCGCTTTCCTGCTGATACAGTGCACGCACGAGACTGCGCAGCTGTTCTCTGCCACTGTGGATATTATCCTGCAACACTTCAACTTGCTCTTCAGTGGATGCTGCCTCTGATTGAACTTTAGTGATATGAAGTCTGGTTTGCTTCAGCTCTAATTGAGCTTTTTCTAGTTGCTGCTCTAGCTGGCGCACCCTTCCGGCAATAATGGCGGCTTCGGATGCGGTCTGGTCCCGCTTGCCGCTTAATTCTTTAATTTCATTATCAATATTAGCAATTTCCGCCTCTTTGGCGGCAATCTCCTCCTGTGTCTTAGCCAGCTCCGTGACTGCGTTAGGGGTTGGCGTGGGACTTGGGCTTGTGTCCTGGGCATGCACAATTAGAGCACCGTTTAAGAGCCCTACTACTGCCATTGCCAAACCAGCGCGCATAATACGCATATTGCTCTCTAGCATACCAAACTTTTAGCGGATTACCCTATTCCAATTCCTTTCACAAAATCCATCCATTCACTGCTGCCGCCTGTTTCATCTTCAAACCGCGACCAAGCTTCTTGCGGAGTGATTACATCAATTCCTTCTAGCTTCCCCACATCAAGCAGGTGTCGATCATTTGTCACGATTGCATCCGCGTCTCCGCCGACGGCTGCCTGAAGGAATTTATAATCATCGGGGTCGTCGATGGTTTCATCTACCCGAACAGGCTCGCATGCTCGAGCCATAAAGAGAAAGTCCTCAATTCGATCTTTATATCCTTCGTCATTAATGAGCCGACGTAAAATATTCCGATATTCTCGGAGGATGTCTGATGTTACAAGGGCGATCAGCTCTCCATCTCGAACCGCTTCAACTAACCTTGCCTGGGCATTGAAGTCGTCTTGGAATCCATCTATTAATACATTCGTGTCGAGTACGTATTTCACACCCGCAGCGTAATGGTTGGAGAGGAAAAATCAAGTGCGTATTTGGTGTGTGGATAACCGGTCGTACAATTGTCCACTGTTTGTTTGTATAATGTATGGGTAGTTAATCCTTCCAACGCACCCATTGTTATGTACAGTGATCTTACGAAGAAACAGAGCGAAGCGCTTGATGTTATCCGCCAGTTTTTATCTGAGCATAATTACGCGCCCAGCTACCGCGACATCATGAAGATGATGGGTATTAAATCCCCCGCTACCGCCTACGCTCATGTCCAGCAATTAAAAGAGAAGGGATACATTCGTTTGCGTAACGGAGAGATGCGTTCGGTCGAGCTGACCGAAAAATCAAACATGTTTATCCAGGGCATTGAATTGCCACTACTGGGATTAATTGCAGCAGGTGCACCAATCGAAGCAATTGAAGGACGAGAAAAGATGACTGTACCGCTTGAACTGCTACCGAATCTCAACTGCTATGTTTTGCAGGTTAAAGGAGAGTCCATGATTGACGATGGAATCCTAAATGGAGACTACGTTATCATCGAACGAAATTTTTATCCGAATAATGGAGATGTGGTGGTGGCATTACTAGATAACGAAAATGCGACTTTGAAAAAATACTACCGGGAAAAGGAGAGAATTCGGTTGCAGCCGGCTAACAAGACGATGAAGCCGATATATACTAAAAACCCTGTTATTCAGGGCATTGTTCGGGCAGTGTTGCGCCGCTACGCTGACGAGGAATAAGGGCAAAAAGAAAGAGCCCACTGGAGGGCCACTCCTTCATTATACCACTATTTTAGGCATCTTGTCAACTCCAATTATTACTGCACTTTGCAGTATTATACACATGCTGGTGTTTCTCTCCTTTCTCTACCACGGAAGGCCCGCATCGTGAACCTTTATCATCCACCTCTCCCACCTCGGCCATCTGAACACGAGCTCCGCGCTCAAGTGCAGGCCATGACCGAGTTCGACCTCGAGGTCGAAATTCAGGCACACCTCTTGCAGGGAACCGACGAATACAGGATCATTCCCCTCTGCCAAGAGGAGCTCCGTCAGCGTCGAGCACAAGTTCGATCGCTCGACTAGCGCGCCTCCCACCCCTCACCCCTCCTCACCGAGGGGTTCATTCTTCCCTGGCTTCCTTTTCTAACATTGGAGTAGGCGACCCTCCTTCAATCTGATCAAGCCGATTCGTGAACTTATCAAGCCTGCGAGAGGAATCGTCATACCGATTCTTCGCATTAGATAGGTGTGTACCGACGGTTGTGAAGTCCTCGGCAAATTTCCCAAAATCCTGACGGAGTTGGCCCAAGTGCTGCAGTATCTCTCGCGCTTGCTGTTCAATTTTCATGCCGCGCAAACCAACTAATACTGTTTGAAGGTAGGCTAGAAAACTGTTTGGTGAGACCGGGATGACGTGCTGAGCTAAACAAAATTCCCACAGACTGCCACCGTCAGCATCTTTCACCATTGTTTCGTAATAGACTCCTTCAATTGGAATATACATAAAGGCGTAATCAAGTGTTTGTTCCTGAGAGGAAATATATTTACTTGAAATATCCTTAATGTGCTTTTTTACATCTCGCAGCCATTCTTTACGCAGCCGTATTTTCCGATCCTCTTCTTGCTCATGCACAAATGCCTCGTAGTTTGCCAATGGGAACTTGGCATCGACTGCGACGATATAGCCATCTTGCAAACGAATAATTGCATCAGCGATATCACCGCTGCTGCGCATTGTGTACTGCTGCTCAAAACGATCTAGCGGCAAAACCTCGGCCATCAGGTTACCCAGCAATACCTCCCCAAAGCTGCCCCGAATCTTGGGGCTCTTGAGCATTGTTTGAAATGAGGCGATCTCGTCACTCGTTTTCTGAAGAGTAGTAGTCGCTTCCGCCAGTTTTCCCAAGCCCGCCGATACTGAGCGCACGCTCCGCTCAGCTGCACTTACTCTATTGGCCAGAAAGTCCTTTGATTCGTTCGTAGCCAGGACGTTTTCTTGAAGGCGTCGATCAACTTGTTGGCCCATTCGATCAAGCTGTTCAGCCATCAGGCGCTGCATGACAGCAAGCTGATCGTTCGTGTTATCGCCCTGGTGAGATCTTCGACCAACGAGTAGCCATATGATTGCTGCTCCGAAGGCTGCGCCTATGATAATAAGGAGGACTTGTTCGGTCATCGTTCTTATTATATAACAACGACCAGAAAAAAGCTGTGGCCACGTTGACCACAGCGGTGATTCTTCCTCAATTCTTCTTGCGCACGGCGCCGGGAACAATCCGTGCAAAGGCTCCGGCTACCAGCTCCGCGCACTGGGTGGGCCAGAATTCAAGCTCGCTCTGTCCCAACCTGCGACCTTCCTCGGTGAGAAAAAAGATAGGGTAGCCGCTCCGACTCTTGCGCTCACCGAACAGTTCTGGGCACTTGCGAAGGTCGACCAGAAGCTTCCTTGGCTCGTAGTGACGAGGAGAAACGAGGTCCCTAAAGGCAACGCATCGATCCCCAAAGTCCCAAGAAAGAGCCTGCAGGGCTTCCAGCGCCCGCGAGACATTTACTGACCCTTCTTGCTTGAGAACTCCCTCCTGAAGACAAAGAGCTGCCGCCAACCACTTCAGATCCGGTTGCATGAGAAAATCTCCTTGAGAGTAGCTGATTGCCCTGCAATATTTATCACATACTCTAGAATGTGTCAATGGTGCGTAATGGTCCATTAGCTTCCCATCTTCTCTCTTCTCCGGTACGCTTGGCCCTATGTTTACCGGCATTATTCGCCACATGGGCACAATTGAGAAGGTTGGCGATGAGGCAGATGGAGCCAAGGTATTTACCATTGCCACTCCATTGAGCAAAGAGCTTCACGAGGGCGATAGCGTCGCAGTTAACGGTGCTTGCTTAACAGTTCTAACGGCTACTGCAACAATCTGGCAGATGCGCCTGATGCAAGAAACGTTGGCAAAAACAAACCTCGGCGCACTTACGGTGAGCAGCGCTGTTAATCTCGAGAGACCGCTTGCGATTGGAGATCGGTTGGACGGACACTTCGTACAAGGACACGTAGATGGCGTATGTACAATATCTGACATTCAACCCGCCGGAGATGATCGAGTATTCACCTTCACTCCGTCTCCTTCTTTACTCCCCTACGTAATTGACAAAGGATCCGTTGCCTTAGATGGCGTCAGTCTCACGGTAGTTGCGATTACTGACGGAGCTTTTACGGTCTCGATCATGCCGTACACGCTTGAGCACACCACCTTTGGTACACGCGCTATCGGCGACAGTGTTAATATAGAAGTAGATATGATAGGAAAATATGTACTCAACCAGTCGCACACTCGGCACTCGGGAGCCTAACGGAAAAAAGCCCGGTCCGCTTGATCCTGCCAAGTTATCTTGGGTTGAAGGAACCGTGACACGCGGCAGTGCCCGAGGAAAAGAAATTGGATTTCCAACCGCAAATCTTTCATTTAAAGATGACTATGTTCGCCCCCGGGAAGGTATCTATGCCTGTTGGGTTCGGCTTGATCTACTTGGAGATATTATGCCAGCAGTGATGCACGTTGGGCCGCGGCCGACGTTTGATGATATGGAAATTACAGTCGAGATTCATATCCTTGATTTCAACAAAGACCTTTATGACCAAACAATTGAGTTCGCCACAGTACAATCAATCCGCGGAGTTAAAAAGTTTGATACAATAGAAGAGCTTCAGAGGGCAATTCAACGAGACTGCGACGAGGCGCGCAAAATCCTATCTAACCCTTAACGTACGAATAGATGCCAGGCACAGTTCATCTGCTTGTGGGGGCAGCATTAGCAGTGCTCATTCCGCACACACCGACAATGGTAGTGACGGCATTCTTTTCCCATTACGTCCTCGACCTCATTCCCCATCTAGATGCGGAAACATTTGCCAGCAAAACCGGACCCTATACCTGGAACCAAAAAATGAGCCTGGCGATTGATACTGTACTGGTACTCACTCTCTTGGTGGCTCTTTTTTTACTCCGAAATGAGGGAGCGTACATTCTTCTGGGGGCAGTTGCAGCTCAAATGCCTGATCTTATGATTCCACTTGAGCGATACAACGCGTTCTACCCTCTTTATCGATTCCATACTATGTTTCACTGGAATGAAAAACGAGCCAAGTACTGGGACTGGTATCTTGTAAGCCTGTTTGCTCCCCTGGCTGTAGGCGTACTAGCTTTCATTGTTATCTGGAAATACTAACCCATGATTGGGCTGCTCCTTACCCTGATCGGATCATTAGCTGTTCTGGTTGTCAGCAGTCGATATACGATTCGGCTGCTTAATAACGTGGCGGTTGCGCTGGGGATATCGGAGTTCACGGTCGCGTTTATTATTTTAGCTGTAGCAACATCCATCCCCGAACTTTCGCTGTCGGTCATATCTGCTGCAAATCACGCCGGAGAGCTGGTGTTGGCCACGGCCTTAGGCTCAAACGTCATAAATATGACGCTGATCATTGGTACGGCCGCAGTGGTATCACTTGGTATTTCTACACAAGGACTAAAGCTGAAGCGCGATCTGGTCTTCGGCGGTATTACCACATGCATGCCTTTGTTATTTTTAACAAACGGCGTTATCTCGCGCCTAGAAGGCGGCATCCTTATTGCGGCGTTCTGTATGTATATGTATCTGTTATTCCGCGAACAACGAACTCTAAAAGCCCGTACTCCCCGCCACATTATGCGCGGTGTGGGATCGATGCTACTAGCTGGTGTTATGATCGCCGTCATCGTGTTTACAGCCCACATGACGGTAACCGCCTCGGTTGACCTAGCTCGACTAGCCGGACTGCCAGCGTTTTTGATCGGCGTATTTCTCTTAGCCCTGGGAACATCACTGCCGGAGTTTGCGACAACAATTCAATCCGCACTGCTGAAAAAACCGACTATGGCCTTGGGAACTATCCTGGGCAGCAACGTCACAGATTCCGCCTTGGTGATAGGTATAGCCAGCGTTATCCAACCCATTCACGTTCCGATCAATGCATCTCTACTGACCACCGTCATCTTCGTTATTATCGCCTTAGTATTTCTCGGATACTTTGCAGCAACGAGGCGTAAAATATCAATCAGCGAAGGGCTGGTGCTTCTACTTGTGTTTACTCTATTTATCTTCGTAACATTTATCGTTGCCCCCGCTAGCTCGTAGCGCTATTTCACCTCAGCGTATCGGCGCGCAACCTCTTCCCAATTCACGACATTCCACCAAGCCTGAAGATAATCCGGTCGCTTGTTTTGATAGAGTAAATAATAGGCATGTTCCCAGACATCTACACCCAGGATCGGTGTTTTCTCTTCAGTGAGCGGAGAGTCCTGGTTAGGCGTTGAGACAACTGCTAAAGATCCGTTGTCGACTACGAGCCAGCCCCAACCGCTGCCGAACTGTCCGGCGGCAGCATCTGACAGCTGCGTTTTAAATTCTTCAAAGCTGCCGAACGTGCTGGTAATATCGTCAGCTAGGTCCCCTTTCGGCTCTCCGCCTCCATCGGGGCTCATAATCTCCCAGAAGAGTTTGTGATTTACATACCCCCCGCCGTTATTCCTCACCGCTGTGCGAATATCTTCGGGAACGGAATACAGGTCAACAATAATCTCCTCAGCTGATCTACTTGCTAGATCGTCATGTCCTTCCAGGGCTGCATTGAGCTTGTCAGTATATGCCTGGTGATGCTTGGTATGGTGGATTTCCATAGTGCGCGCATCAATGTGCGGCTCCAGTGCATCGTAGCTGTATGGCAGGGCTGGTAGTTCAAATGGCATAGGATAAAGTATATTTAGAGGTAAGTAACATCCTAAAGTGTACGGCCGCTGCCTGAAGCCTACAAGAGAATGTATTGATGGGTATTGCCAAGTAACGTGTCGCACCCGCACACTACATTTTATGGCTGACGCGCAACTCATTATCGAGCTTCTTACTGCCTACCATATCCCTGCTGTATTTGTCGGCTCTTTTTTGTTTGGGGAAACAGTACTCATTACAATCGGATATATCATGGTTCAGTTAAACTGGTCGATCCCACTGGTCTTTGCAGTCGCTCTGGCCGGGACTATTTTAGCTGACACTGTGTGGCTACTGGTCGGACGAGGAGCGCTCAACGCCTCGTGGGTTGAGAGGTACAAAGAAAAACATGCTGCCGTAGTTGCACGCCTTGAACAGCTTACCGGCACCAAGCCATTTATCGCTTTGTTATTTGTAAAGTTTCTCTACGGCACGCGGGTGCTCACGATATTGTATATGTCATGGCGCAAGGTACCGCTGTATACGTTTATATTCTATGACGCTATCGGTACTGCTATCTGGCTGGTGGTAGTATTGGGTATAGGGGCGTTGGCGGCTAAAGGGATTGCGAATCTAGCAGCTGATTTTGATGCACTGCAGGCCGCTCTCGTTGTTATCATCATCGCTATTCTCATTTCCCGAGGGATTACCGTATGGATCAAAAACAAACTCCTCCAAAAGTAGCGGCGGTTGTACCGGCGTACAACGAGGGAGAGCGGATTGGTAATGTATTACAAGTTCTCGCTGGCTATCCAGGATTTGATGAGGTGATAGTTGTCGATGACGGGTCGACCGACAACACAACTGCAGTAGCTCGGCAATTCACGGATATTGTGATTACACACGAGCACAATAGCGGGAAGGGGCAGGCGATGGATGAGGCAGTGCGCCGCAGTACAGCTGATATTATATTTTTCTCCGATGCTGATGTTGTGGGTCTCACGCATACAATGATCGATCGAACTCTTGAACCTGTCATTTCAAACAAAGTCGATATGATGATCGCGATGCGTAACCGGAAGATTTACTACCTGCGCTTCATTCTTAATATCATCCCTCTTCTAGGAGGCGAACGTGCGGTACGACGAGATTTGTGGGAGCGCGTTCCTGCGTTTTACAAATCGCGGTTTAAAATAGAGGCAGCGTTAAATTTTTATGCAAAATATCACGGACACGGATTTTCATATGCTGTATTTTCGGGACTGTCTCAAACTATCAAAGAGAAAAAGTATGGGGTATGGGATGGACTAAAGGGACGCATACGCATGTTCGCCGAAGTCGCATCAGCTCAAATACAACTGCAGCTTAGGGACGTTCCGCCCACAATCCGCAGCGGACGGCTGGCGCTGATGACGTTTTTGGGTAGTTTTGGAGGGCTGGTATTGGGAGGAGTGCTTTTGTTCGCATCATACACTGGTCCCACCCGATTCGTGCAGTTATTGTTTGTAGAGCAGTTGGCATCCGACTCCGCCACTCCCGCTATTCACGCCCTTATTACTACCACGCGCCGTACAAGCGCGGGTGCTTTTATTGCAGCTGGAGTATTTTTGGTTGTAATAAATACACTCGTAGCTTCACTTTCAGCCAAAAATACACTGCATCTACTACGAATTATTTTCCCGAAAGAGAAGGTAAAATGAAAAAGCTGACGAACAGGTCGCCAGCTATGCCGATCGAACCGACAGTTGGTCTACGATCATATCATAGTCCTCTGTGAGCAGTTCATCTGCAGGCATCTCTTCCGTGAAGAGAAGGGTTTCTTCGGGAGCCTCAAAGGTAGCGTCGTCAGCTCGCCACAGCTCCAGTCCAGCTACATAGCGAGCCGCCAGCACGAGCACCTTAAACACATCTCCCGGCTTTCCTTCTGCCGGTTTTCGAGGGTCGATACCGAGAGCGATGAAGTCGTCTATGGTCGACTTCTCTTCTCCTCCCGCTTCCCACTCACCGACCTCTGCCCATCGCTCGTGCCTTACATCCTCCCAGAACTGTTCAAGGCTTCTGCTGTCCTCCGACATTTTAAGGCCTCCACTAGAAAGGACATACAATCACCTCCTACTCCTTACCTCGGATAATACAATTCGTCAATTTCTTCTTGCACGTTCCAAGGAAAATATATATTGTCAGTACGTTCCCACTTGTGGGATATATGGCCTCATCGTCTAACGGCTAGGACGTAGCGTTCTCAACGCTAAAATCGGAGTTCGATTCTCCGTGGGGCTACAAATGGAGAAGTTTGTAGGGACATCCTAAACGCAGCTCGAACCTATTTCGAGAGTAGTCCAGGCAACGACTAACGACCAGTGCTGCAGCTAGGATTTCCCTACCAATCGCGTACACAAATAAAAGATCCCCGACTGACAACGTCATTCGGGGAGTGTGTTTTGGCCGTATCGGTGCCTTCTTTTAGAGGGAGCGAATCGTTGCTCCCTTGAAGAGCCACCCCGAGAAGACGTAGACCGTAACGCGGTCTCCTCGCGGGTTATTTGCTTCGGCAGTGAATCGAGCAGCGTCTTGTTTCGATCCACCTCGGAGGCTGACAAAGGCTACGGCACGCTCCTTGATCACCACGTTGGTGAACCCGTTGGTCTCGAGCGCATGAACCGCGACCTCCTCCTTGACGGCGTATCCCGGCAAGGTGTTGATGGCCACGACCAGCGCAAGGACCACGACAACTCCAACGATCTTGATGTTCACACCGATTCGGGTGTAGCCACCCACCCATCTTCTGGTCATCGGGAGCTCCCTTTGTGGTATTGCCCTCAGAGACATGTATTTGAGGGTACTAAAAATATAATATCATAATAACATATATATGTCAATACTACGTATCCGTGAACCCAGAAACCTCCCATAGCTCTTAGATATAACAAAAGAGAGCAGTAT
>JBBEDC010000043.1:0-18172 GCA_040881505.1 Candidatus Anderseniibacteriota bacterium | reverse complement strand
GATCGAGCTTGAGTTCCAACATTCCAGCTGCCATTGCGCCATCAACGTTGAGAGGCAGTTTCTTACCTTTCCGTTCAGTAAATATTCGTTCAATATCGTAGGCTTTTTTAAAATAGGAGCAAGAAAACTCAAGCTCCTGTGCTTTGCTATACAAAGCAGTGGCCCGTGGATCTTCTTGTTTGTATATCTTGTGTCCCAGTCCAGGGATAATTGTTTTTTCCTCGAGTCGGCCAGCTACGATATCTTCTGCTTCTTGGTCTTCGAGTAGCATGTGGGCCGCTGCCTCGATCGCCCCTCCGTGCTTTTCTCCGACCGTTAGAGCGCTGGCGGCCAAGGCCGTATTCATTGGGTTGCCTGTGCTAGCGACCACGCGTGGTACGAATATTGATGGAGCCTCCGCGCCGTGTTCTGTTGCTGCAATCATTAAGGCTTCCAACAAAACTTTTTCGTTTGTCTGCGGTAAGTTGCCACGCCACAGTAAGAAGATTACATCCGAGAGTGATTGTTGTTGAATTAATGTTTCAATCTGGTGTCCCCGGATAAAATGGTGCCCATTATCGTGGTTGCTAATGTTTGTCTGAATATCCAGAGTCATAAAACCTTCTTTAATAGTACAGGAATATTTTCGGGTGTTGTGGCGATAAGTGCGCCTGCTTTTTTCAGTGAACGTATCTTTGATTTGGCCGATCCTTTCCCCTGGCTTACAATCGCGCCTGCATGGCCAAGCACCGTACCTTGGGGGAGGCTGTGAGAGAAGTCGCCGGCAATCAATGCAATAACTGGTTTTGTGATCTCCTTAGCGGCTATGGCATCCGCCAACTCTTCCTCATAGCTTCCTCCGACTTCGCCGAATATAACAATGGCTTTTGTCTGCTTGTCTTTTTCGAAGAGGCGAGCACAGTCCAAAAAAGTTGTTCCTAAAAGCACATCGCCTCCGATGCCGATTGCAGTACTTTGGCCCAGGCCCGCTTCAGTGATAATGCGAGAAATTTCCGCTGTCATGCCTCCGCTTTTAGAGATTACGCCAACTGATCCTTTTTTAAAGACACGGTTAACGAGCTCAGAGGCGCCAATCGCTCCGATCTTGGCCTGGGTTGGTGAAATAATCCCCACAGAACTGGGCCCGATCACTTGAACGCCTTGCTGCCTGCCGAGCGCTATAATTCGCGATACGTCAGCTACAGGGATTTTTTCTGTCAGGATATTTACCAAAGGAATGCTGTTCCAGATCGCCTCCATAGCAGCATCCGCCGCAAAGCGTGGGGGGACAGCAATGAGACTGGCATTGATAGTTGGATGGCGGCGGAGAGCTTCCTCTACAGAGTTATATACTGGAATTCCATGCTCGGTTTTTTGCCCGCCCTTTCCCGGCGTAACCCCAGCTATGACCGGAGTGTTGTAATGGAGCATTTCCGAGGCAGCACGAGAGCCTTCATGTCCGGTAATGCCTTGAATTAGGGCAACAGTATGTTTATCAACAAGAATACTCATAGCTATTTTTGTTGGTATGCAAGCTTAACGATAGTTGTCGCAGATTCACTCATAGGAGTTTCAGGGCCATAGAGGTGGAAATTAAAGCCTTCTTCTTTGGCTACTTTTTCTAGCATGGCGAAAGCCTCTCTCTGGCGTGGCCCGTCGCGGCGGATAACGATAGGGTAGGTAGGTCTGGGTTTTACCGAACGAAGTCCTTCTACGAATCCCAAGAGTGTTTCGTAAATATCGGTAAAGTTTGCCGTGCCTCCAACAACCCAACAGCCTTTTAGGTTGGGCTGACTGAGGACCTGCCGAGTGAGGATTCGAACTACATCCGACTTAGGGTTACCGGAGTATTCCACATAGTTGGCTGGCTTCCCCCCAGCCTTCATAAGGGCGTCGAGATTGATCATGGATGCTCCTCCTCCTGAAGCTAGGATCGCAATATCCCCACCAAGCTGAACGTAAGGGCGGGCTTCGGGAGCTACAACGTGGTCATCAAGAACCACCTTTGCATCTCCTGCGACAAAGCTACCATCCTTAAGCTCGAATAAGGGATTTATTTCAGCTAATATGGCCTTCTCAGAAACGAAGAGCTGCCAAAGGTTCTGGAGGGTGGAGATCAGGGGAAAGCTGGGAGTAAGACCAGCTGCCACAAGGGCTTCGCGAGCAAGAAAATCTGGTAGACCAATAAATATGTTCAGTTGGATTAGACTTGCCTTAGCTGTGCCACTTCCGCCCTTGGCGTTAATTGCTAGAGTGGGAGCGCGAGTTGTCGTGTCGTAGCTGAGGCTAATATACCGTTCAGATGTAGAAGTAATTGCTTCTTCAACGAGTAGGTGTTGAGGAATGTGGCCATCAATAGCTGTATCCCATATCCTGCTGGCTGCTTGGGCAAATTCTGCTTTTTTGTGAATAACAGTGATTCCACCTTTACGCCCCCGGTCCCCAACCGGGACTTGGGATTTTATAACCGCTGGAGTCGCAATGGGTGAGCCTTTGGTACGCGGGGTAATAAGCTTGCCCTTGGGGATGGAGATACCATATTTGGCCAATAGTGCCTTTCCTTCGTGTTCGAGGAGATTCATATAAGAGGCCTCTACTTTACTCTACCGTGACTGACTTTGCCAAGTTGCGCGGTTTGTCGACGTCACATCCGCGCAGAATAGCCATATGATAAGCAAGTAGCTGCAGAGGAATTACAGTTAGAAGTGGTTGAAGGAAGTCGTCTACGTGAGGAATATAAATGACATCATCTGCCTTTTTTGAAATTTGCGTGTCGCCATCACTGGCAATGGCAATTACCGGACCTTTGCGCGCCTTAATCTCTTCTAAATTGCTCATTACCTTGTCATATAGTGCGCTTTGGGGGTTTATAACAACGCTCGGGGTTTTCTCATCGACGAGCGCAATAGGCCCATGTTTCATTTCTGCAGCCGGGTATCCCTCTGCGTGTATGTAGCTAACTTCTTTAAGTTTTAGGGCTCCTTCAAGGGCAACCGGGAAGTTGTACCCTCGGCCAAGATAAAGCATGTTTTGAGCGTCCTGATACTTAGTAGCGATTGAGCGTATTTGTTCTTCTGTTTGCAGAACCTGTTCGATAAGGTGGGGGATATTAGTAAGTTTTTTGATTATTTCTTGCCCCTCTTTCGTTGAAAGCGTGCGCTGACGGCCGAAGTATAGGCCCAGGAGAATAAGGATGGTTAGTTGCGCAGTGAAAGCTTTTGTTGAAGCAACTCCAATTTCCGGGCCCGCGTGCAGATAAATACCTCCTGTAGCCTCTCTTGCGATTGTGCTTCCGACGACATTTACAATTCCCAGGGTTGGTACGCCTTTCTGCTTGAATTCGCGAAGAGCAGCGAGCGTATCAGCTGTTTCGCCTGACTGACTAAGACAAAAGAAAAGAGTATCGTCTTCCAGGGGCGCATTTCTGTATCTCAATTCACTGGCGTATTCGACTTCTACGGGCAAGCGAGCAAGTTCTTCTAGTAGGTATTCGCCGAATAGGGCAGAATGCCAGCTTGTACCGCAGGCTGTGAGAATAATCCGTTTTGTATTTTGGCTTTGGTTGGGAGTGAGATTCAGTCCGCCAAAGCGGGCATTGTCTTGGGCTTCGGTGATATGTCCTCGCATTGCATTCGCAATTGTCTGAGGCTGCTCATAGATCTCTTTGCGCATGAAGTGCTCAAAGTCCCCCTTGGAGGCATCTTCGACAGACCAGGAGATGCTCTGGATGTGAGGCGTGACGGCTTCTCCCCTTGCTCTACGAATAGTAAAATCGGTAGGGGTAGCCACTACAAATTCACCATCTTCGAGGTATACAACCCTATTTGTGTATGCCAATAGGGCTCCAGGGTCGCTTGCGATATAGTGTTCATTTTTTCCTACTCCAACAACCAAGGGGCTACCAAACTTTGCTCCAAGGAGTAGATCGGGATGGTTGGCGTGTATAACGGCTATGCCATATGCTCCGTGGAGTTGAGCGACTGCCGCCTCTACTGCGCCAATAAAAGTCTCGTCGGAAATAGAGCCCTCTTGTGCTAATTGATCGTATTCTTTTGCGATCAGGTGTGCGATTACTTCCGTGTCTGTATCACTGACAAATGTGACTCCGTCTTTCTTCAGCTGTTCTCGCAATGCGTCGTAGTTTTCTATAACTCCGTTGTGGACAAGGGCAATCTCGTTATTCGCGCTGGTGTGGGGGTGGGCATTGACGTCGTTTGCTGGTCCATGCGTAGCCCATCGCGTATGGCTAATACCACAGGTTCCGGCTAGGCTGGCGGTCTGGGTTAATGCTTCCAGGTCAGCTACTCGTCCAGTCTTTTTCTTTATCTGAATGGCCTGGTCTTTAATTATAGCTATACCAGCACTATCATATCCGCGGTATTCAAGTTGTTTTAAGCCAGTCAGGAGAATAGGCTGTGCTTGCTTGCTGCCAACGTAGCCAACGATGCCGCACATGGATGGTATTTAAGAAGAAGGGTGTGTTGCTTGTTGCGTCTGCCTGCTACTCTTAAGGCGTCAGGTATGGAATTCATT
This sequence comes from Candidatus Anderseniibacteriota bacterium, assembly GCA_040881505.1. Classification (GTDB taxonomy): domain Bacteria; phylum Patescibacteriota; class Andersenbacteria; order UBA10190; family UBA10190; genus JBBEDC01. The sequence continues at coordinate 13,660 of JBBEDC010000043.1, read as the reverse complement.
GATATCATCATTTTAGGGCTCGTACAAGGACTAACTGAGTTTTTACCGGTTAGCTCTAGCGGCCATCTTATTATCGCCAGAGAAGTCTTTGGTATCTCTGATATGTCGGGTAATGCAGTAGATGCGTTTTTACACCTTGGTACTTTGTGCGCTGTACTCGTGTATTACTGGAGTACATGGCGATCGCTATTGCGAGGAATGCTTTCCTCTGATGGAAAGCGTGAGAAGGAAATGGTGGGCAAGCTCGCCTTAGCTACCGTACCTGCGGCGGTAATGGGGTACCTGCTTGTTGATTGGGTAGACAGCATTTTTCGTAACCCGCTGTATGTTGCCTTGGCACTACTGGTAACAGCTGCGGCCTTGCTGCTGGCTGATCGGTATGGTCGAGACGATAACGCGAAGAGTGAACCAAGTTATAAGGATGCGCTATACATTGGGTTGGCACAGATTATGGCATTGTTGCCTGGAATATCTCGATCTGGAATGACGATGGCAGCTGGTCGAGGGCGTGGGTTGTCACGGCCCCAAGCTGCTCGGTTTTCTTTTCTAATGTCTGCTCCAATTATTGCAGGGGCAGGCCTTGCAAGTACGGCAGGGCTCTTTACTACTGGCCAGATCCCCTTATTGGAACTTGGAGCTGGCTTCCTGGCAGCTTTTTTGACTGGCTTGTTAGCGATATACAGTATTTTTAAGATTCTTGAAAAATCTTCCTTCGTTCCATTCGTGATGTACTTAGTGGCTGTGTCGATTCTCTTGGTTCTGATCATTTAGATATGGAGCAGGTGGAAGAAAGGCTTACTATATCTAACCCCGAGGAGCTTAAAGCAATTAGCGATCGCTTGAGTAGCTCCTTGCACGCAGGAGATGTTGTTTTGCTAGAGGGAGAACTAGGAGCTGGTAAGACAGCATTTACGCAGATGCTTGCAGCTACGTTAGGCGTGAAAGAGAAGGTTGCCTCGCCAACTTTTACCGTAGAGGCTCGATATATATTAGAGAAGGGAGTTGCGAGGGAGCTTATTCATATCGATCTATACCGTCTGGCACCCTTGTCGCCAAATACGGAAGACAGCCTCTATATTCAGGAGTTGTTCGCTAACGCACCCACTCAAGAGCAAATAATTGTTATCGAGTGGGCCGATCGACTTGGCTCAATTCGGCCGCCCTCGTATTGGCATCTGCTTTTTGAGCATGGTTCGCAGGAAGGAACAAGAACTGTTACGATATCTCGCTATGCCTAAGCGCGCGAAACTTGCCTTAATTGATGCCCATGCCCTCATTTATCGGGCATACCATGCGTTGCCCCCCATGAGCGCTTCAGACGGTACTCCTACAAACGCAGTGTATGGGTTTACCACCATGCTACTAAAGATGTTTACTACGCTAAAGCCTACTCACATTATTGCAGCATTCGACGTGAAAGGACCCACGTTTCGCAAGGAAGCCTTTGCTGACTACAAAGCACATCGTAAGGAAACGCCGGCTGACCTTATTGAACAATTTGAATTGGTGAAGGAGGTTCTACGAGCTTTTAATATTCCCATGATCGAGATGAAGGGGTTTGAAGCAGACGATGTGATCGGTACGCTTGTGAAAGAAATAGACGGAGATGTGCACAAGGTGATTGTAACGGGGGATATGGATACGCTGCAGTTGGTCGACGATCACACATCCGTGTTTACTCTCAAGCGTGGATTAACTGATACGATCCTATATGACGAACAGGCGGTGCGAGAAAAGTTTGGATTTGGTCCTGAGCACGTTGTTGATTACAAGGGGTTACGCGGCGACCCCTCTGATAATATTCCGGGCGTAGCTGGAGTAGGGGATAAAACTGCTAAAGATCTTGTGATTCAATTCGGATCAATCGAAGAGATTTATAAGCACATAGATGAGGTGTCAGGCAGGGCGCGGTCTCGCCTGGAGGGAAGTGAAAAAGAAGCCCTATTTAGCAAAGAGCTGGCTACTATTCGCCAGGATGTCCCGATCTCCTTTTCGCTTGATGAAGCGCAGGCAGAAGATTTTGATTCTGATGCAGTTCGAAAGGTATTTGCACGACTCAATTTTAATAGTTTGCTTAACCGTCTTCCGAATGGAGCCGGGGCTATTCAACCCACGCTCTTTTCAGATGCCGCGCAGGAATCAACAGCCGTGACGTTGCCAGAAAATTATCATCTTGTGGTAAGCGCAGATGACAAAAAACAGCTGCAGCAATTGTTACGACAGCAACCTCTGATTGCGTTTGATACTGAAACGGATCAATTAGGTCCGCGACGCTATCCGGTTATTGGCATGAGTTTTGCAATTCGCGAAGATAGAGAAAAAATTACTGCTTGGTATGTCCCGGTTACTCCTGCTGAGTTGGCTGACTGGAAAGATATTTTAGAAAATCCGAAGATTGAAAAAACCGGCCATAATCTTAAGTACGATTATCAGGTGCTGCTCCAGTCAGATATTCGTTTGGGAGGTATAGCTTTTGACTCTATGGTCGCTGCATACCTGTTGAATCCCGGCGCTCGACAGTTCGGAATGGATGCTTTAGCTGTGCAGGAATTGTCTTACCATCCCATCCCTATCACTCACTTAATAGGTTCGGGTAAAAATCAGAAGCTGTTATCTGAAGCTCCTCAGCAAGAATTAGCTCAGTATGCCTGCGAGGATGCGGATATCTCGCTACGACTCTATGAGGTGTTCAAGCCTCGGATTGATAAAGAGGGACTCAAAAGAGTCTTTGAAGAGCTTGAACTGCCCTTAATTCCTGTTTTAGCGGAAATAGAGAACGGCGGTATAGCTGTTGATGAATCGGTACTTACGAAGCTCAACACGCGCGTTACCCGGAGGATTAAAGAGCTTGAGAAACAGATTTGGGATGCAGCGGGAGAGGAGTTCAACGTTAACTCTACGCAGCAGCTTCGCGTCATTCTCTTTGAAAAGCTACAACTGCCGACTGATGATATTAAGCGCACTCAAACCGGATACTCGACTGCGGCCTCGGAGCTTGAGAAGCTGCATGGACAACATGTCATCATTGAGCTGCTTGAAGAGTATCGAGAGTTGGCCAAGCTAAAGAATACATATATCGACACTCTGCCGGAACTTATTAATCCGCAGACCGGTCGTATTCACGCTTCGTTTAATCAGACTGTTGCGGCGACGGGCCGGCTTAGCTCTTCCGATCCCAACCTTCAGAATATCCCCGTGCGAACGCAAATGGGCCAGGAGATCCGTAAAGCATTCGTAGCCGAAAAGGGGAATGTATTAGTTAAAGCTGACTACTCGCAGATTGAGCTCCGATTAGCAGCGCATATGTCTCGGGATGAAAAGATGTTAGATGTGTTTCGAGCTGGCCAGGATATTCATAGCGCAACCGCCGCATGGGTATATGGGGTTGATATTGGTGACGTAACTTCTGCTCAACGACGGGAGGCAAAGACGCTGAACTTTGGAGTGCTTTATGGCATGGGTCCTCAAAGCTTTGCTCGTGCGGCAGGTATTAGTATCGAAGAAGCACGTTCCTTCATTGGTCGCTATAGAAAGCAATATGCAGGTCTTACGAAATACATTGAGGAGACAATAGAATTCGCTCGAGAGCATAAGGAGGTCAGTACCTTGCTTGGACGCAAACGATACCTTCCCGAAATCGACTCACGGGCTCCGGCCATCGCTGCCCAAGCCGAACGCATGGCGTTTAACTTTCCACTACAGGGAACAGCTGCGGATATTTTAAAAAAAGCGATGATCGAATTACAGCGATTGATTGATAAGGAATATTCTGGTGCGCGGATGGTGCTGACGGTGCATGACGAATTAGTGTGTGAAGTGATAGCAAAAAATGCTGACTCTTTTGCATCCGATATGAAGAAAGTAATGGAGGGCGTTATGACTCTTGATGTGCCGTTGATTGTTGACGTGTCGATTGGGTCAAACTGGCAGGATGTGGAAGAAGTGAACTAGCGCTTTTTATAGATACGGTATGATGAAATGATCATCAGGAGGGTGATCATGTTCTATGGCTAGGAAGGCGGGTCCTTGGAGGACGGTAGGTTGCCTTTGTATGTCCCTTCCAAAAGCAGGCCTACCCTTGTAGAAAGGTCAGGTGATCACTCTCGGCACGTGATGCCTTTCCATGCGAAGGGACCAGTTTTCAAGGAGCTTGAATACCCACTCATTTTGAGTTTGTTCCTTTCCTAGGGGCGTATCGCAAGATACGCCCCGCATTTATTGAAATTGCTCTACGCACTCGTTGAAGGTGCGGACTTGTTGATTGTATTTCTCTGCTGCCTCCTTCGTACTTGAATTGTTGACAGCGTGTTGTTGTATAAGGGTGTTGTATTGCTCTTTGAGCGTATTGAGATGGTTATTAGCAGCTTGAGTCTCTGCCTGCTTTTCCTCTGCTGCTTTTAATAGAGCAGCTCCCTCGGCTTGTTGCTGTTCGCCTTCGGTCCAATATGGCTGGGCCTGCTCACGGGAACCTGTTTCTTGGTAGATATTATTACCTTTTTCGACATTCTCGTTACCCTTTTGTATTTCCGCGTTTCCTTCGCTAGCAAGAGCTTTTGCCTCCTCGATCAAGCTTTCGACAACGATGGTTTGTTCGGCAACTTCTACATCCAGGTCAGCAAGTTCTTGTTCGATTTGGCTGGTTGAAAAGCCGCTATTCTCGAAGCGTTGTAGTAGGCTCTCGTCTGGAAAAGGGCAGGAAGAAAGTGGTGTACCAAAAGTTTGAACTGCCAGCCACGTACTTCGTCCTTCAAACTCTCCTTTCCCAACAGCAATCCCTAGTTCACGAAAGTTGTTCGATAGGATATTGGCGCGATGCCCTGGGCTATCCATCCATGCTTGAACAAGCGCTTCATCTGATTCGAAATTTCCTAAAGCGAGATTTTCGCCTATCGTAATATACTCGTAGCTAACCGCTTCAACCACGTCCGAAGGACCGCGCCCATCAGGCGAGACGTGTTCAAAATATTGTTGATTAAACATATCTTCAACTTTCAGCTGAGCTGCCTTATTGAGCGTGTTGTTTCGCAGAAGTGGAGGGAGCCCGTGTTGTCGTCGCTGGGTATTTGTGGCAGTGAATGTGCCATCGGCTGTAAGGGTCCCTGCATCTTCTTGCCCTTGCACTCGGAGGGGTTCGGGAGTGCTAAGAATTTTCTTCAGGTTTAAGACAGTTGATTCTCCTGTGAGGTTTGTGGGGAAGGGCTCGTTTACTAGGGAGGTGGCTAATACATACAGAACTAGTCCTATTGCCCCAAGGCAGAAAAGAAGAAGTGCAGTTGATAGCGTGTGGCGAGCGGTCATAAGTTCTTATGATACCGCATCTGTTATACGTGAGGCACTTTTATATATAGAGGGCAAAGTTCCGATCTTGTGCGCCTTGCTGTAAACTATACGGCATATGGTTAAGGTAGGTTCGGGATTTGGGGGAGGAGAAAGATTTCACTTTGGGCCAGGTGGGGATGGTGCTTCAGCTGGTGATGATTTGCCTCGGCCAACACCGGGACAGTTAAAATATACGGGTGATCAGCAGGCTCCTCTTTCGCGTGAAGAAGAGAGGATAGAGACCGATCGCCTGAAGCTTTATATTGAGCGTTCAAACGGCGACCCAATGCGTGAAAAGGATATTGCGGCGAAGCGTGCTTGGTATGAGCAATCTTTATTTGGCAATGGTCGTGAAGTTATTGAGGAACGTAAACAGATAACTGGAGTGCTCAAGCGAAATGCCATTGCTTTGACAGAGAGGGGCCAGAAAATAAATTTGGGAGGTGAGGAGGATAAGAGAAAAATGCGTCTCTTCGTGGACTTTGCCCGTGATTTTCGGGGCTCTAGAGAGCCCTTAGTTGATCTTATCGATAAGCATGTAAACAGGGCTACTTTGTCTGATAGGGATCCAATTGGTGTCATACACTCCTTTGGCAGGCTCTTAATGGAAGAAGGGTACGTTAATGGTCAGCGCCAACCCTTTGATCGACTACCATTGGAAAAACAGAGAGTGGCTGAGCTTGGGCAGTTTATTACCCTAGAAGCAGAGAGAAGGAATATTGAACTTTTCTTACAACACAAAAATCCAATGCCAGACAGCCGGGCCAGAAAATCGTTTAATACGTATCGCCTTTTTGCTCAGAACGAAGCGCTGCCAGATCAATGTCGAAAAGCATTTGCGTTAACTGCTGAAAAACTATCGGAGCAATATCCTTCAGTTCTCAGTCAGCCCACGTCCTCTCGAGAGTCTCGAGACAATATTCTGTCTCGGGTGGAGAGCGGTTCCGCTGAATTGTATACTCAAGAAATTGACCATCGTATTGCCGAGAGACGCCACACGAATGCCGTATTTGCGGCTGATATGCGGGCGTATCGTGAGAAAGAGGAGGGTATCCCAATTGATGACAATGCTCGGGCATTGGTCAGTCGTGACCATGTCGAAAATTTTCTTGATAATTTGGAATATCAAAGGGAGTACGCCGAGTGGGTTAACCAAAAAGCTAGTCTCAGTTGGTGGGGCTCGGTTAACCCCCTTAAAGGAATCAAGAACTTGGCGTATAGGGCAACATACGCGGTGAACATGCCAATTATACGATTTGAAGCTTACTGGCGTACGTTTGGTGCAGCGGAAGCGCTACGGGGTATTGTTCAGCCTCGCAGAGCTACGCAGATGATGGCTGAAGTAAGGCGGCTCGCTATTGGTCGAATTCCAGAGGGAGAAACAACTCGAGAGTTTGAAAAGGCGAACAGGGTTGAGCAGCGCAAGGGCTGGTTTCGAGAACGTATTCTTGCCGGCCTTGGTCCCGTAATGGCCGATAGTTCATCAGGAGTCGCGTCGGAGAAGCCTGAAACAGCTCAGCTGGATGAGGCGTCTCAAGCGCAGCCCGCTGATTCAGTTGAGGAAGCAGACAAACAAGCAGCGCAGCAAGCGGAGGATACGAAAGAGAAAGTTGACGGGGATAGCAAAAAGCAGGAAGCACTCGCGAGCGTGGAGACATACTTGCGTACATTGCAGGAAGACAGGCCTCGAGAGAAATTTGATGACTGGGTAAAAAACGACAGCGATCGATATGAATACTTCTTGCGCCAGATGAAAAAGGTAGGATTTAAGAAACAAAAGGGCAAGGAAAAACTTCAAAAAGCGTGGGGCCGAGCGAAGGATAGCCTTTTGGAGGAGTATCACCAAGAATATAATGCGACCCTTGAAGAACTGGAGTTAGTAGAGAATTTTGATGAATGGAAGAATGAAGACGTAGATCGTCATGACAGATTTGGCGAACTCCTAAAAAAGATGGGTTTCAAATACACGCCACAATCTCTGTGGGAAACACAAATTAAGAGAAAGAGAAAGTCGGCAGCGTAGCGTGAAGGTCTTAGGCCAAAACTCCTTTTTCGCGCTACAATATAAGGCATGGCTCAATCCTTCGAACGCACACCCCAAGAGCGGGAGACGCTTATCTTTTCCAACCCTGACCAGGCGCAAGAATTTGCGGAAAAGGCAACTGAAAAAATAGCGACTCCTAAAGGTAGTCGCTCTCGCAAAGAAATAATCGGACAACAGCTAGCTCAAGAGTTTGAGCGATCAGGTGAGGCCGTTGGATCTATTGTTACTCACCCCTGGGAGCATACTCAGCAGGAACACGAAGAGGTGCAGCAGCTTGTAAACATCGCTTTTGAAAAGGATTTACCAACAGCTCTCAAGGCTGCTCGATCAAGCAAGGGGTACCCAAGAAATATTGATCTGCTTCATGATGTGCTAACCACGGAAATGTATGACTTGGTTCGAGATTCCCACCTTAATCGTCAACCTACAGGGCTCGCTTGGATTACTGTTGTTGGTCTTGTGTTGTTAGTAGGAGTTATCACCACTCTTGTGTTGTTTTTCACGTAGGCAGTATGTCACTTCTTGGATTCATTATCAGCCTCATCGTTACTGCCGGCAGCCTGGCAGCGGCTTGGACTATTTGGCGACTGATGCGAGACCAGGCACGTCTGCGCCGCACTCTCGATGTTCAGATGCTGCAAGTGCTATTGCCAAAAGACTTGGATCCGCAAGAGCGAGAAGAAGGGATTGGTGATCAGACTAAAGAGCGAATTGCAGTGGCTGAGCAGTTTCTGTCTACTCTCTCAAACCTGCCCACGAGAAAGTGGGATCGCATGTTGTATGGCCAACCCATTTTGGTTATGGAAATTATCGCGCGCCCCGATGACAAGATTGTGTTTTATGTAGGCACTGAGCGTCGCTATGTCGACCATCTTGAAAAGCAGATTTATGCTCATTATCCAGACGCCGAGGTTTCGCTTGCGTCAGATTTTACAATCTTCGAACACGGGGACACGATTCGCACTGGGCGCTTGCAGTTAGCTCGCAAGCAACACTTGCCGATTGCGACATATAAGGATCTAGAAGCAGATCCTATGCAGGCATTAACAGGGGCTTTAGCCAAGATTCAGAACGGAGATGCGGCGGTAATTCAATTTGTTCTTCAACCAGCTTCGAGAAAGGCCAGTCGCAAAGCAGCTCAGGCAGCTCGTCGTACCGTTCGAGGGAGGCAGTCGGACGTAGGAGGGAGTGCAGTGATGGGCAATGTATTTAGCGAGCTGAAAACCGCGACTTCAAAAAGCGCTCAAGAGAAACAGGATGCCAGGCAGGAGTCTTCTCAACTGACTCAGCGCATGCAACAGCGGGTGGAGATGGTTGAGCAAAAAATGGTGCAGCAGCAATTTGCGGTCAACATACGGGTTGGCGTGTCTACCCGCGGATCTGACGAGGCGGAGCGAGTCTTCAATGCAATAGTGGCATCATTTTCCCAGTATGATTTGCCTGATCTTAATTCTTTGCGCCTCAAGCGACCTACCCGTCCCAATGGGTTTCTCCGAGATCTTATCTTTCGAGTTCCGCGTTCTCGTACAACCAACGTGTTAAGTACAACTGAGCTAGCCTCGCTGTTCCATTTTCCGCTACCAACTACGGGTACGCCAAATATTCTTTGGCGGGGATCGAAGGTTGCTCCTGCTCCTCCTGACCTTCCAACAACAGGAGTGCTGTTGGGTCATAATAAGTATCGAGGAATTGACCATCCAGTGTACTTGGATAGCGAGGATCGACGACGACATCTATACCTCATCGGGCAAACAGGTACTGGAAAAACAACACTTTTCCTTAATATGATCATTCAGGATATCCAGGCTGGCAAAGGTGTTGGCGTAGTTGATCCGCACGGAGATCTGATTGAGGACATTATGCTGCATATCCCTCCTGAGCGCGTAAAAGATGTCATTCTCTTTGATCCACGCGATAAGGAGCGTCCGCTTGGATTTAATATTCTGGAAAGCAACGACGAAGGGCAAAAGGACCTTGTTGTAAATGAAGTAGTACAGGTTCTGCAAAAGCTTGCTGCTCGATTAAACCCTGAATCAGTGGGGCCGATGTTTGAGCATTACCTACGTAATGCCCTCTTGGCGCTCATTGAAGACCCAAGCGCCACTTTAATTGATGTACCGCGAATGTTTGTTGATGAAGATTTTCGGAAAGCAGTCATCTCGAAAAATACGAATCCGACGGTACTTCAGTTTTGGGAAAAGGAATTCGCCCAGTCTCAGCGGGGGCAGATGGCAGCTGACATGTTGAGTTATGTAATCAGCAAGCTTGGACGATTTATCAGCAATGAAACTGTTCGCAACCTTATCGGTCAGGCGAAGTCTTCTTTCGATGTACGCACAGTCATGGATGAGCAAAAAATTCTTTTGTGTAATTTATCAAAAGGAATGCTCGGAGACATTAACTCAGACTTATTAGGATTCGTATTGGTATCAAAGTTGCAGATCGCAGCGCTTGGGCGGGCTAATATGCCTGAAGATCAACGAAAAGACTTCTATCTCTACCTTGATGAGTTTCAAAATTTCACGACCGATAGTATCGCAACCATTCTCTCAGAGGCTCGCAAGTACAAGCTAAATCTCAACTTAGCCCATCAGTTTATCCAGCAGCTTGATGAGCCAATTCGGGATGCAGTGTTTGGGAACGTGGGGACATTGGTGAGTTACCGCATTGGAGTTGATGATGCTGAATTTATGGAAAGACAGTTCCAGCCTGTATTTAAAGAATACGATCTGCTCAATCTCAACCGGTTTTCAGCTATAGTTCGTCTCCTTGTCCACGGAACGCCTCAGCGGCCATTTAGCTTAGCGGTACCAGCTCCTCCGGCATCGGGCGATGTTCAGGCGCGCGAGGCGGTTCGCCAGCATTCTCGCAACACGTATGGCAGGGCTCGTGTTGATGTTGAGCAGGAGATATTAGAACGCTTTCGCTATGGTGTTGAAAGCCCTGATGCGCCCGCATCTGGCTCTACTGACTACTTAAGTGAGTCATTGTTTGACGTTAGCTGACAAGTGGTGCCTTGGTAGTGTATTCTAAGTAAATCATTGTTTATATAATTTTACTTCCATGACCGAAAAGAGCCATAAGGAGCAGGATACTTCTCATTCATCAGAGACTTCTTCCGAGAAACCAACAGTCAGCTTTTCTCCAGGTAAGGCTGGTAGTGCTGAACAACCAGTAAATACCAAAAAACTGAGCATTATTGGCGGCAGTGTGCTGCTCTTAATTATTATTGGGTTAGGCGTATATGCTGGATTGCGCCCCTCTGATTCCAGAAAGGATATTAACAGTGACGGACGTTTTGGGTCGCTGCCTGGATCAGACGAACGTGAAGAAGAGATCAGCACTAATATTAGTGGGTTGTCTGGAAGAACATGTGAAGATGCCGACAGGAGACCTATTGGTGTAATGATGCCCTCTGATCCGATTACTCGACCGGCTTCAGGATTCGCTCCGGCTGACCTAGTGTTTGAGCTACCGGTACTTGTTAATGACGTGACTCGATTAACTACTGTGTATCAATGTGGCCGGCCAGGAGAGATTGGATCTGTCCGATCCGCTCGCCATGACTACCTATTCTTAGCTGAAGGGGCTGACGCTATTTTAGGACACTGGGGAGGAAGTTATCACGCGCTGAACCGTATTGATGTAGGAGAATTTCAGACCTTGAATGCGCTGCAAAATCCGCATAATGCCTTCTATCGCAAAGCAGGAATCCAGGCTCCTCATAACGGCTTCACTTCGTACGACCGCTTGTGGGACGCGCTTCAAAAGCAAGGGTTTCGTACAAAAACAAACCTCAAGGGATATACATTCAAAGATGATGCACCGGTTGATGCTCGCACAGCTGGCGGAACATTAAGCATTGCCTGGCCTGGAGCATATCGCGTTCATTATGAGTACGATCCGCAAACTAACCGCTATCAGCGTTTTTGGGCAGGCGTGCGCCAGGTTGACGGAGAAGATGGAGCTTCAGTTGCTCCAAGCGTGGTGGCTATAATGCGGGCTGCAAATGGGCCAGCTGAAGGTCCTGGTGGGTATAATGACGTTGCTGTCGAGGGAAGTGGAGAGGCGATTGTGTATCAGGACGGGCAGGAGATTCGAGGAACGTGGCGTAAGGATGAGCGATACAAGACCGATCCAGTGCACTTTTTGGACGAACAGGGCAACCCAATTACGTTTACTCGCGGACAGGTTTGGATTATGGCGGTTGAACCGAGCATTGCCGTGACCTGGCAGCCAGCAGAGTAGTTAAAGATTGCAAACGATAACCGTGCTGAAATATTTCTACGGCGAAGATACATATGGGGCGCGGGAGGATATTGTTCAGCTAGCAAAAAATTCTGAAATACATTGGGTAGATCGAGAGGCTCTCGACCACACTCCTTTTGAGCAGTGGCTAGATCGAGCAGGGGGAGGGCTATTCGGTGCTGCCGTTCTAGTAGTCCAAGATCCCTCTGGGTTACTCCAGGCACAACAGGAAGCGATCTTAGAGGCAATTGAAACGATCCAGCAACAATCCATTGTGATTCTATGGGATCGGACTAAGTGGGATAAGCGATCTCGGCTCTTTCGTTCGCTTAAGCCCTATGCGCATGAATACCCACTATTAGATAGTGGTCGGTGTATAAAGTGGGTGAACGAACAAGCGGCAGCAAGAAAGGTGATGCTGGACCCTAGAGCTGCCCAGCTGTTGATTCAATACGCTGGGGCGGATCGTTGGCGGTTGCAGTCAGAACTCGAACGGCTTTCTTTGCTTGATGTGCCGATAACGGCGGAAGTTGTTACTCAGCATGTTATTCCCGTAAGGGCTGAGATTGAAATATTTCCTTTGCTTGACGCTCTATCGGCTGGCAAGCAGGCAGACACGGTCCGTCAACTTGAGCAGCTTTGGCGGGTTGGCCAGAATGAATTTTATGTCCTGTCGATGCTGATGTATCAATTTCGCACGCTCCTGACAATACGTCAGGGACAGGCGCATGCCCCATCTCCCGATGCAGTAGCGCGCCAGATTGGGCTCAACCCGTTTGTAGTAAAGAAAAACTGGCATGTTGCCAGCCGTCTTTCGGTGGGTGTGTGTTTACAGGCGCTCAGTCGAATTATGGCGACTGATTTTGGAATAAAGCAGGGGAAAGTGGAGAGCCGCACAGCAGTAACAATGCTCGTGTTAGCACTAGTGCACGATTGTGCGCCAGCGAAGCATCGAGTGTAGAGATGCTACTTTATTGCAGAAACTGCTCGCTTGAGGCGGGACTTTTTCCGTGCAACCTTGTTTGGGTGGAGGATGCTGCGGCGCGCGGCGCGATCAAGTACGCTTTCAGCTTTCTGAAAGGCCTCTTCAGCTGCTTTGCGGTTGTTAGCAGTGAGTGCTTCTCGGATTTCATTTAGTGCATCACGCATCTTGCGACGCCAGCGATCGTTGACTGTTCGCTTACGCTTGCTGACTCGGAGTGCTTTTTTTGCTGCTTGTAGTTGTGGCATACCGGGCCATGGTACCTATAACGACCTATATTGTCAAAACCTTTTGAGGGGAGAGGGTAGAGGTGGAAGCATCGTATTGGCCAATGCCGATCAGGTCGTTTTTTGAGGCGAATACAGCAATAGGAATTGTAGTATCTGGTGGTTGAGGTGAGGTAAAGGCAGAATGTTCCACTGGAACACTTCCCCCACTCTGGAATTTTGCGACGTTTGGAGCTGTGAGATAAATGCTTGGCAGATACGGGATTAAATCCGAGGCTGGTTGTAGGTGCTTCTGCCATGCGGTGAGAAATGCCGTTTCCAGCACTATCGCCTTTTGTTCGTTAAACTCACCGATTGCGCCACGGCGGAGTTCTTGAACATACGCACCAGTACCAAGATCCTTCCCAATATCGCGAGCAAGCGATCTGATATATGTGCCGCTACTGCATGTAACGCTGATTGTTAGCAGAGGGAATTCGTACGAGTTGAGTGTGATGTTGGAAATATGAACGACCCGAGGAGGGACGGTAACTGCTTTCCCCTCGCGTGCATATTCGTATAGTTTTTTGCCTTTAACTTTGATAGCGGCATAGGCCGGCGGAATTTGCTGTATGGTGCCAATATATGACGCAAGAGTCGTCTCAATATCCTCCTTGGTTGGCTTGGGAGGTGCTTTGACTTCAGTTATCTCGCCCATTTTATCATCCGTTGTGCTTGTTGCTCCCAGGTGAATTGTTGCGGTGTAGGTCTTGGGAAGCTGCAGTGTATATTCACTCAGTCGAGTTGCCTGCCCTACTGTAATGAGCAGTACGCCTGTAGCAAACGGATCGAGGGTACCTG
>JBBEDC010000042.1:0-18252 GCA_040881505.1 Candidatus Anderseniibacteriota bacterium | reverse complement strand
CTATACGTGATAATATAACCATGTAGGATAAGCGTTATTTAGAATATGGTAAATCTTCTGAAAAGAACAATAGGCATAACTGATTTTTTTGCATTTTTATATTTTTTTCTTTTGGTTAATATTATTTTTTCCGGCGTGGTTTTTGGCATATCCATAGGTTATAAAACAAATGATAGTTCACTGAAATCAGGCATGGTCGCCGCGCTCAGCTCTGATAGTACCGAGTCATCTCCTATGGTGGAAGCAGCTACCGAAGAGGATTTGCAGAGGATAATAGGGGTGACCACGACGGTCGAAGATAGCTCAATAACTGTGGCTTCGTCGGGGCAGACTATATTTGTTGAAAGCGGAGGAGAAGTCAGGGTGTATGTCAGTGATGTGAATGGAGAAATTCGACAAGGTCAACAACTAACATTATCGCCTCTGAATGGCATATTAGCCGTCGCTAACGACAACTCACGGATTATTTTAGGTACTGCTTTGGAAGATTTTCCAGCCGCGGGTTCACAGTCTCACGAAATAGATACGAACGATGGCAAAGAAACGACCAATATAGCACTTATGAACATTAATCTGGATACAAAAAATCTAGTTAATACTTCTGAAGCAGCCTCCTCTCTAGAGCAACTAGGCAGATCCGTTGCAGGCAAAGAGGTCAACGAACTTAGGGTCATTGTCGCGCTAGTTATATTTCTTCTAGTATTATTCGCCGAAGGAGGGATAATTTACGGGGCGGCATCAAGTTCCATAACTTCTATAGGCAGAAACCCTTTAGCCGGAAGGGTGATTAAGAAGCAATTATTCCAAGTAATGTTTGTTGCATTTGGCGTACTTTCAGTAGGACTCGCCTCTATATATTTGATTCTTTGGGTCTAGTATAAATTCAGCCTGTGGATAACTTCTTGTATTATATATCATTAATATATATTAAAGTATTGCAATTGAACACATTTTTTAAGAGAATTATAAGAGTTACTACGCTGCCTAAACAGCGAGAAACAAAAATTATAAAAACAGAATTAAAACACAAATGGACCAGGAACCAGTTAAAGACCCTACAGAATCCTTAGACTTAAACGCGGATGATCTAGAGACGCCCTCTACTCAGCCCAGTGATAATTTCCTGTCCGGAGGTTCTGTATCAGGCAATTTTCAGCCGGATGAGAAACCTTCATTCAAGGGGAACTTCTCAAACATATCCCCCCGAACGGTCATGGTTGTCTCTGCAATCATAACTCTGGTAGTGCTATTAATTACAAGCCTTGCCGTACTGTTATTTACAAAAGACCAAGGCGATAACGCTTCATCTTCAATTCCAACCCAAGATGTCATTATCTCCGATGCAAACGCAATAGGTTCAGATATATTCACCGGTAAAGAAAGAGCTTTATTCGTGAACGGAGACATTATTGCAGACGGATCGCTAAGTGTAAGCGGCAGCGGCCAAGTCGTAGTTATCCAGCCTGCCACATTAAGCGAAGATCAAACCATAACACTGCCAAACAGCTCCGGAATAGTTTGTCTTGATAGCAATAATTGTGACTATGCTTCGTTAGCACAACTTCAAGCATTACAGGATCAGGTCGGCCCGCTTCAAAATCAGTTAGGACAGATACTTATACCCGACATACCTGCTTCAAGCCTTGTGAATAATCAACAAGGAGCCGTCAGCATACAAGGTACAAGCAATAGAATCTCAGTCACGACGAGTAATGGCATTATACGGCTTTCAACCCCTCAGGATTTGGCCACGGTTAGCTCACCTAGGTTTTCAAGTCTCATTTTGAATGGCAATTTAAATGTAGGCGGCAATGTAACCTTACCTTTAAACTGTACGACTTTTCTTAACGGAGGAGCTCTTAGTACCAATGCCAGTGGTCGGATTATTTGTACGGACGATGAAGTGTCGGGAGCCGGTACGAGCGTTACTACCCCTGGAGGCACCTCTGGAGCTATACCGGTATTTACTTCTGCTGATGTTATAGAAGATTCGATTATTTCCCAGGCTTTAGGAACTATAACAATAGGCGGTAGCCTGGATGTATCCACCAACGTGACATTTAGCAATCTGGCTAACGGATTTTTAAGCGTAGACGGTTCAGGTTCAGTAAGTGTTAATACGATTGACTTAGGAACGGATACAAACGGCAACTATGTACTTGACCTTACTGCGGGTAATGGAATAAGCATCGGCGGTGTAGCCGGTGAAGGCTGGAGTCCCAGCGTTTCAATTGCTCTCCAATCCAACAAAGGGTTGGAAGTTGATGGAAATGCCCTTAGTCTAGTCGATTGTGCGAACGGAGAAATTCTAAAATACAACGGTTCCAACCAATGGGCTTGCGACTCAGACGTTGATACAACCGGGACTTTCAGTATAGATGCCGATTCCGGAGTACCTGAAACTGTAAATAACGGTGACACAGTTAATTTTTCGGGTGGCAACAATATAGTTACCTCTGTTGACCCGACTGACACGATTACTATTGATACCGTTAACAATCCTAACTTTACGGTAAGTGTAACTACTCCTTTACTTCAAAGCAGCGGAGCGCTTAGCATTACCCCCGGAGGCACTTTAGCAGTAGGTTCAACCGGTCAGACGGCTTTGCTACAAGGTTCAACCACGACTATCACCAGTAACGGAGCAGGCAACGATATAATCCTTACAACAGCCGATCAGATTAGATTGACGGGTTTCAATTGTACTACTTTTGACAACGGTGGTGCTTTAACTACTGATGTCAGCGGGAATATAAGTTGTGCGAATGATGATGGCGATCCTCCCAACGGTGTTACCGGATCGGGTACTGCCAATAGACTGGCAATATTTACCGGACCGCAGGCTATCGGTGATTCTTGGATATTACAGAACGGTTCGACTCTGGAACTGGACGCAACCCGCAATCTTTCATTGCTTGGCGGGAATTTCAACGTTGTAGGAACAGGTTTGTTCTCTGGTCTGATTACTGCCAATGGCGGACTAACAGTCCAGGCCGGAGATACTTTTACCTTCAATGGTGACGCATTTACCGACTTAACAGGTACCGGTCTGGTTATCTCTACAGGTTCGCTTCAGACAACCCTTGGAACCTCGGTAGATCTTGGAGCTGAAGTCAATGGTACTCTACCTATAGCCAGCGGCGGTACCGGCCTGGGTGCTACTCCAACAAACGGGCAGCTTTTAATCGGCAATGGCACTGGCTACACCTTGGCGACTCTTAGTCAGGGAGCCGGGATGACAATAACTAATGGCGTAGGAAGTATTACAGTGGCCAGCGCCTTCGGGGCCTCAGTTGACCTAGGCGTAGATACAACAGGGGATTATGTTGAAGATATCACGGCTGGAAATGGATTAACTGGCTCTGCCTCAGGCGCTGGAAGCAATCCTATCCTGGCTCTGGGTCCTCTGACGGCTGATTGGAATCAGACCGGTGCTTTTGACGTAGTTTTAAATAATGCTTCCAGCGAGTTGCGTATCCTTGAGTCAGTAGGAGGAACTTTCTTTGGGGCGCTTGATGTTGGAAACCTCACTAGTGATCGTACATATACTCTTCCAGACGATGACGGAGAAGTTTGTCTTGTTGAAGCGGGTAACTGCGCCGGCTCTGGCACAGGAGTTACTACAAGCGGCGGTACAACTAACCATCTGGCAAAATTTACTGCCGGACAAAACATAGAGGATGCAGCTATCAGCGAAGATGGTACAAACGTTACTATTCTTGGTTCTGTAGATCTGATTGTACAGGGCGGAGACGCTACATTAGGCACTGCTGTGCAGGATGGCTCTTTAACTATCTATAACAACGGGTTCGGAGCTCTTGTCCAGGCAAGCCTGACTGGACCGCAGACATATACTTTGCCTGACGGCAGCGGAGAAATCTGTATAAAAGAGTTTGGCAACTGTTCAGGCGGAGGCGGAGGCAACGCACCTATAACCGCTCAGTACTTGACGCTAGCCCTAGACGGCACATTAACCGCCGAACGACTGCTTGCATTTAATGGTACGAATTTCAGCGTAGTTGACGGGGGCGCTAATGGCAACTACAGCGTCAATACAATCCAAGATATAGATGCAAGTGCAGCTCCTACATTCGCAGGGCTTACGCTTACCGGTAATTTAAGCGTTGCAGCTAATACTATATCCGGCACTACTGCCGTTATAGATTTCACTAACTTTGATGTCGCCGCGAATGGCAACACTATAGTTGATGCTACTCTAGATGTTTCCGGGCTTACTACTTTAACCGGCGGTCTTACAGTCCAGCTAGGGGATACATTTACTTTTAACAGCGATGCGTTCACTGACCTGACGGGCACCGGCTTGGTAATATCGACCGGCTCACTTCAAACTACTTTGGGTACCAGTGTAGATTTAGCGGCTGAAGTCAATGGAGTCTTGCCTATCGCTAACGGAGGTACGGGAGCTAATTCGCAACAAAACGCTATTAATAATCTGTCCGGCCTTACCATAGAGGGCGATTTATTGTATTTTGACGGAGCAGACTCAACCCGTCTTGCCCGCGGTGCCAACGGCGAATGCTTGATATCCAATGCTACAACCTTGGTCTGGAGCAGCTGTACAGCCGGATCTATCACCGGTCTGACTCTTGCTGGAACGTCAGGTACGCCGCAAGCAATAGGCAATGGCGACACCATTACCATAGCGGCGGGTTCTAATATCACTACCACTGCCGTTGCTACAGACACAGTAACTGTAGCCGTTGTAAGCAGTCCAACATTTTCTGGTACGGTTACCGCGAATGCTTTTGTCGGTGATGGCTCTGCTTTAACCGACCTTGATGCCGATGAACTAACCAGCGGTACTGTAGCATCTGCCCGTATATCGGGCGACTATACAGGTATAACCGGCGTGGGCACTCTTAACGCCGGCTCTATTGGTCCAAGCTTTGGCGCCATAGATACTGGTTCTGACGATATAACAACCACCGGAACAATAAGCGGTGGTAACATCACTGTCAGCGGATCCCAATTTACCAATAACGGCTCCACTCTGAACACCGCCCAATCTCTTGGAGATTTCCCGGCAGGCGGCGCTATCGGTACAGCAGCAACAACCGTTGATGTCGATACTTCGTTTTCTATTGCCCAGACTACTGCGGGCCAAACCTTAAGCCTGCCTAATCCTACCTCTGCTACGGCCGGCAGGATAGTATTTGTACTCAATACCGGTTCTGCCAGCTTCACCATGCATGGGATCACTATACCGGCAGGTTATGGCCAAATTTACGCTTGGAATGGCACGGCTTGGATCTTAGGCGCATCCGGCGGAGGCAGCGCTATAACTCTACAAGCGGCCTACGATGGTGGTAATACGCTAACAACTACAGACGCCAGAGACATAGATATAACTTTAGCTGACAGTGTCACTACCGATTCCAACTTCACTATAGACATAACTACCGGATCCATAGGAGAATTCCAGATTGAGTCAAATGGTACCGACATTCTGCAAATAGGCTCAGCTGGCCAATTACAACTTGATGTACAAGGTTCATCAGGAGGTATATTGCTAGGAGGGGATACGAATTTGTATAGGGGTGCTGCAGATACTTTGCAAACGGACAGCGAGTTCCATATTAACGATAATTCTTTGACTATTGAGCGGGCAAACGACTTTAATGGAGCAATACACCTTAATGTAAGTGCAGATACCGACGACAGGCTAACCATACTTGCTAGTGGCGAGATAAGGTGGGGAGACGGCACTAACCCGACAGATGTTAACCTATTTCGCGGCGGAGCAAATATACTACAAACGGACGATAGTTTTATAACTCTTGGCGACATAGAAATTCAAGGTGGAGACTTAACCACCAACCAAACTACATTCAACCTGCTTAATGCTACCGCCACAACTATTAACTTTGCCGGGGCTGCTTCTACTCTTAACATAGGACCAACCGGAGCTACTGCTACCAGTATCAATCTTGCCGGTGGCTCGGGCGCTACCGGGTGTACCGTTGACGGAGCTACCGGCAATCTAACCTGCTCGGGCAACATAACCGGTGCTGCTACTGGCACTGTAGGCTACTGGAGCAGGAGCGGTACAACTCTACAGCCAGCTACTGCCGGAGACAATATCACTACATCAGGAAATGTATCTACGACGGGTAGCGGAACTATAACAGCTGCCGGAATACTCAACGCTAATGCTACTGGCAAGACGGCTATAACCATAGCTGACTCTGGTGCTCAAGACTCAGGCATAACCATAGGAGGAGATACTAATTTATATCGTGAGAATGCCGGGGTACTATCTACGGACGGCGCGCTTAATGTATATGATGGCATTTATGTAGAGGGTGGCAGTAATGGCAGTATAGTTTCTGTCCAAGGCGTAACTGCTGATCCCGTCTTACTGTCGTATGTAGGGATAGAAGCAGAACCTCGTTTGAAGATTGAGTCAGGCGGCCAGATCTCTTGGGGGGACGGAACAAGTGCTCCCGACACCTATTTATATCGTTCTGATCCCGGAGAACTCACAACTGACGGAGGGTTGGTTGTAAATAACGGGGATGACGCGGGATTAATCGCACTTAGAATCTTAGGTACAGATCCTACGATTGACATTGGCGGCGGTACTAATTTGTCGTACATAGACACACCGGGGCAATGGTCAGACCAATCAACTGCTGGTGATTCCGTACTACGAGCGGCAGATGGAGACCTTATATTAGCCGCGCGCAACGCCACCGGGAACATACTTTTTACTACCGGTGCTGCTGATACCACGAAGGCTACTCTTACAAGCGCAGGGCAATTACAGCTGGCCATTCAAGGTAATACAGGAGGAATTGTGATAGGCAACGATACACTGCTTTACCGTGACGCCGCTGACAGATTACAATTAGGCGCGGGTGATTCATTCCGTGTAACTACCTCTAGTGGAACGGAACGTATAGGCTTCCAGGCAGATGTGGGCGGTGTCTATCTGGATGCTCTTACAAGTGCTGCTAATGACTGGGTTTTATCAAGTAAAGTTTCCGGAGATGCAAATCCACGCTTTACACAGAAGTCGGATGGAACATTAGAATGGGGCGACGGCACGAATGCTGTCGACACTAATCTATATAGATCGGGTACCGGAGAGCTTAGTACTGACGGCAACATCAATGTTGCCGGATTCCTTCAGTTCGCCAGCGATCCAGAAGCTCAACTATCTCGCCCTAGTGATAATTTTATCCTAGCTAGTGGCCATCTTGCTGCTAGCTGGGATATTTGGGCCAGGGAAGATGATCCAAATCAAGTAATTATCGGGGCACAGGGACCTGGCGACGAAGCTGCAATATTCTTTGGGCAAGGCTCAGGCAACAATGGAACAATATATCTTGCGGGCGCTAATGCACTACAAACAGACAGTTCTTTCCGTATCCAAGCAACTTCTACGGAAGCGTTGTTTGTAGAAGATGGCTCTGGCAACGATGTATTTGCTGTAGAAACTAGCGATTCGTATGCAATTTTACGACTAGGCGGTACAGGAAAGAGTCATACAGAAATGCGCTTCCATGAGGGAGCCACAGATGTTTGGAGCATAGGAACAGATGATGTAGGACTAGGCGGTACAGATGGATTCTATGTTTACGATCGCGTGAATGATGAGTATGTACTTGGTTTTACAAATACCGGGCAGGCTATCTTTAATGCTGGCGGTGATTCAACAATGGCCTTCCAGGTACAGAATGCCGCAGATCAGGAAATATTCAGCGTGGATACCTCTAACGACAGGATATATATCGGCCATAAAACAGCGGACGGAACAGGAACAACGCTTGTGCTGGATACCAAAAACACCACAGGAGATCCTACGGGGGTAAACGGGTCTATGTATTACAACGATTTCAGCGATAAGTTCCGCTGTTATGAAAATGGATCATGGGCAAACTGTATAGGCACAGGAGTAAATCCTACCCTCCAGGACGCTTATAATAATTCCGGTACTCCGGCGACCATAGTGACTTCTTCAAGCACAAAAGGAATCGTGCTTGAAGCAGGCGTAGGGTTTGACCAGACTTCCCTGTTTAACGTCAGGAACGCCGCCGGCAGCAGCGTGTTTAACGTCGACACCACTAATGCCCGGATCGGCATTAACGATAGCACCCCTTCCTACACTCTGGATGTCAACGGGAACGGCAGCTTCAGGGGAGATATATTGCTCGATGCTCCTTCCAGTACCGACGGAATTCTCAGGGTGGATGTAGACGATGGCTGGGATGCTACTGTCCAGCTCTGGGAAGACGGGGACAGAGGCTTTAACCTGGTGTATGATTCCGTTGCTGGCAACTTCATACTAAGGACTGAAGTAGCTACAGTTACTAACGACGTTCTCACCGTGGATCGAGACGACGGAGCTACACTCTTTAAAACTTATGCTGGCGTCGATAATGCCTTCCAAGTCCAAAACTCATCAGGCGCTACACTGTTTAATGTAAGTTCAGAAGATGGCGGGGTAGCAATAGGCAGCGGTGCCGACCATAACGACCTGCAAGGATACCTACGTCTATGGGAACAGGTGCTAATGGTCCGGGTTCAAGAATCTTCTTTGGTGATGGAAATGATTCTAGCTTTCAGAACGTTTGGATAGGCGAGCTTGGAACTACCGATACAGACGAACTTACTATGTATGGCGAGCAAATACACTTAAATACCAGTGGCGGCACGTTATGGATAGAGGACGACGGCGAAGTTAGAATCGATGCAGGTCAAGAAGAAATATTTACCTTGCACAATGATACTGTCGGTGCCGGACAGGTTTACATGCAATATACGCTTACTAATGGCGGAGGCACCCCTGTAGATTTGTGGGAAACAGGTGTAGGATCAGACCAATCTTTCTGGATATATAGTGACATAGCAGGTGACAACGGTTTGTATATTGACAATAGTTTGAATGTTGATTTTGAAGGTGATGTAGATATAGACGGTAATTCTGACCAAGCTCTTACTGTAAATAGCACCTCCAGTACAGCTGGGGCAGGGAATGGAGATGATGTATGGATACAGCTTCAGACAGCAGGCGAAGATGAATGGGAAATAGGGGCTTCAGATGACGGAACATTCTGGCTATATGATGAGAGGTCAGGCGACACTCGATTTGCGTTAAGTGGAAGCGGTGCCAATATCGAAGTCGATACTGGATCTGATGAAGCTCTAACTATCGAAAATGGCATAGGCGACCAATATATAGATTTAGAAACTAATGATTACGGTGCCGGAGAGATTGTTGTAACGCTTGAACTTGGTGAAGGCGCGGGCGGTACTTTTGATGCTTCTGAGATGACATTTACAAATGATGGAGTTGCGGAATGGTCATTAATTTCAAACGATGCACTTGACTTAGGCGCTGACAGCTTCTATGTCTATGACGGAAGTGACACTGAATTTGCCTTAGGATTTGACGAGAGCTCTAATGCTACTTTCTATTCAGCGGATTCTTCAAGCGCCTTCCGGATATGGGATCAAGACCAAAATACAATTCTTAATGTAGATACTACAAGCGATATAGTTACTACGAATGGCAGGCTAACAGTAAATGAAGATGACAATAATGCATTTACAGTAGAGACAACCGGCGGTACAGACATTTTTGAAGTCGATACTACCGGTGCAAGCGCAACAGGTGTTACGATTGGCGAAGGAACGCAGATAGAGAAAGTGCTACACTTTGCGGTGGACTTTAATCCAGTTGCCCCTGGCGCCCCACCTTCTGTGATATGTGCGACTGGTACAGTTACAGGGGCTGCTACCACTGACAGGATTGTAGCTAATCCTGATCCAAGTGACTTAAATAATCTTCATGCATGGCATGGAGCTAGAGTTTCAGCCCTCAATACTGTAGAAGCGTGCTTCTACCAGGGTGCTGGCACTGCAACAGACCCAGGTGCTGCTATAACAGTATTCGGCATTATAATCACCCCGTAATTGATATACTTTAGTTAATGAAATGGTTTTCCAAATCTCGTCTGCTCATCATTGCTCTCATTCTTCTTTTGATGGGAGGTACAGCTTTCTATTTTATTAATAAGAATAATGAATCTATTGAACAGCCTCAAGCGCAAACCAATACTGCTTTAGAAGGGCCTAAAACTACCTTAACTGCAAATGATGGCACATCAATCACTGCTCGACCCTATCTTGTAAAAAATGCCAAAATTGGCGCTGTCATTATTCACGACATAGATAAGGACAGGTCGGAAACAATGCAGTTTGCCGAGGAGCTGGCTAAGACTTGTAAATGCTCTACTATTGCAGTGGATCTTCGAGGCCATGGCCAATCCAGCGGTAGTAAAGAAGATTTCACTAATATGTATCAGGACGCGTCGGCTGCTGATAAATATTTGAAGGAGCAAGGAATAAAGACCGTGTCATATATAGGCTTCGGCTTCGGCGCACATATCGCTCTTAAGGCTGCTAACGAAGCGGAAGCTAAAGGATTAGTTATAGTATCCCCGGATCCAGATGATAGGGGATTAAGCTCTATTGATCTAATAACCAAATATAATGGCCGCTTACTGGTATCTGCATCGGAAACTGATACGGAACCTAACCGCATAGCGTCAAAACTCTTCAACCTATCCCAAGTAAAAGATAGGCAATATGCAGAGTATGTGTCAGGCGGTCACGGCATAAGAATGGTCTACGATACCGACCTTGGCAAAATCATCAAGGACTGGTTGACCAATACAGCTAAAACATCATCCAAACAGTAGTATTTTTGACATCGCATGAGGCTTGACCCTATCTGTTAATTTTGTTAAGATTGACAGACTATGAACGCATATTGAGTTTAAGCTAGAAGTTTTGCCAGGACGGCATTGACTTTAA
Organism: Candidatus Anderseniibacteriota bacterium; assembly: GCA_040881505.1. Lineage (GTDB taxonomy): Bacteria > Patescibacteriota > Andersenbacteria > UBA10190 > UBA10190 > JBBEDC01. Next base: position 7,410 of record JBBEDC010000042.1, on the reverse strand, counting down.
GCATAAACTCAAACTCTCGTTCAAAACCCTTGTTTAGAGTGTTTTGTGCGGTAAAGAGCTCTTGAGTTTTGTAACTTAACAATTCAGCTGACAAACGAACAAATCACACCGATTTGTTCAAGATTAAGTTGTTGGTAAACCGCCAACAACTAGTCAAAAAAAACCTCTGAGGAATTTATTCCAAAGAGGTAATGCATAACACAACACACTATCACGCTTGTCGTGGAAGTGTGTCGTAAAAAGTTACTCAAGCGCACATAATGAATGCCTTGACGTAAGATACCGACGAAGGACGTAGTAGCCTGCGAAAAGCTTCGGGGAGCTGGCAAACAAGCTTTGAACCGAAGATCTCCGAATGGGGAAACCCGTCTAGAGTAATGTCTAGTCACTCTTATCTGAATATATAGGATAGGAAGAGGATACCGGGGGAACTGAAACATCTTAGTACCTCGAGGAATAGAAAGTAAACAACGATTCCGCTAGTAGTGGCGAGCGAACGTGGAACAGCCCAAACCTTTTTAACTTCTGTCTTAGGATAGATAAGCTGGCAGGCGAATGTTAATAGGGTGTTGCGACCTGGCAAACAAACCAAGCAAATAGCTTTTACGAGCTATCCGCTTGGCAAGCAGATTCTGCCAATGATCTGCATAAGGTAAAAAATTTGCAATGCGAGCAGAAGGACCTGGAAAGGTACGCCAAAGACGGTGAAAGCCCGGTACGTTAAGCTTTGCAAGCCTTATATTTACCAGTTGGTCTATGCGAATAGGCCATTTGTCAAGTAAATCGGGACACGAGAAATCCTGATCGAATCTGGAAGGACCACCTTCCAAGGCTAAATATATCTTACGATCGATAGAGAACAAGTACCGTGAGGGAAAGGTTAAAAGAACCCCGGGAGGGGAGTGAAATAGAACCTGAAATTATGTGCGTACAAGGAGTAGGAGCCCTTCGGGGTGACTGCGTGCTTTTTGTAGAACGATCCAACGAGTTAATTTTGTTTGGCAAGCCTAAGCTATTTGGCGGAGGCACAGTGAAAGCGAGCCTGAACAGGGCGACCAAGTCAACAGAATTAGACCCGAAACCAGGTGACCTAACCATGGGCAGGTTGAAGCGCAGGTAAAACTGCGTGGAGGACCGAACCGTCGAGTATTGCAACACTCTCGGATGACCTGTGGTTAGCGGTGAAATGCCAATCGAACCTGGAGATAGCTGGTTCTCCTCGAAATAGCTTTAGGGCTAGCGTCGTACGGTAACATACAGGGGTAGAGCTCTGTTTCGGACTGGGGCCTTTACCGGTACCCACCCTTGACAAACTACGAATACTGTATGTGGAACTACGGCAGTCAGAACGTCGGTGCTAAGGTCGACGCTCGAAAGGGAAACAGCCCAGACCATCATCTAAGGTCCCTAAATGTATGCTAAGTGGGAAACGAGGTGGAATTTCTTAAACAATGAGGATGTTGGCTTAGAAGCAGCCATTCATTTAAAGAGTGCGTAACAGCTCACTCATCAAGAGATCTTGCGCGGAAAATGTAACGGGGCTAAGTATATTACCGAAGCTGCGAATGCGTATTTATACGTGTGGTAGAGGAGCGTTGATATCTGCGTTGAAGTCAGATCGTAAGGTCTGGTGGAGCGTTATCAAGTGAGAATGCTGGAATGAGTAACCATAAGGCAGGTGAGAATCCTGCCCACCGAAAGAGCAAGGTTTCCTGGGCCATGATAATCATCCCAGGGTTAGTCGGGCCTAAGCCGAGGCAAGTAGCGTAGGCGATGGACAACGGGTTAATATTCCCGTACCGGCTTTGTATTGTTAGTAAGTGCGCGGCATGTTAGTAGGAGCGGATTCATGGTTATATCCGTCTAAGCAGGTTAACGCCTGTTAATGAAAGAGCCCTTACGGGCTTGATTCTTACGAGGGTGCTGACTAGAAAAGCTTATTAACTTATGTACAAAGTTGCCCGTACCGCAAACCGACACAGGTGCTCAGGTCGAGAAGACCAAGGTGTACGAGTGAATCTTCGTCAAGGAACTCGGCAAAACAGCGACCGTAACTTCGGGATAAGGTCTGCCCCGTCACAGTGTCTAACACTAGTGACTCGCCAGTTTTCTTTATGAAAATAACAGTATTTCGTTGTACGTCCTACAACGGAACTGTATAAAAATCGAGTAAAAAATTTAGACAAAAGAAAGCTGAGCCCAATTGAGCACACGTAACGTGGTAGTTACTGTGACGGGGCCGCAGCAAAAGCACCCAAGCAACTGTTTACCAAAAACACAGGTCTCTGCTAACACGAAAGTGGATGTATAGGGGCTGACTCCTGCCCGGTGCTGGAAGGTTAAGGGGATCGCTTCACGGCGTGAACTGAAGCCCCAGTGAACGGCGGCGGTAACTATAACCGTCCTAAGGTAGCGAAATTCCTTGTCAGGTAAGTTCTGACCCGCACGAATGGAGTAATGATTTGGGTACTGTCTCGACGAAGAGCTCGGTGAAAGTGCATTGCCGGTAAAGATGCCGGCTGTCCGCAGCAGGACGAAAAGACCCTGTGCAGCTTTACTACAGCTTGACATTGGACCGGGTCGTAATATGTGTAGGATAGGTGGGAGACTTTGAAGCCCCGACGCTAGTCGAGGTGGAGTCATCCGTGAAATACCACCCTTATTACGATCTTGTTCTTACCAAAACCGTTATCCGGTTTTGGGACCGTGTCTGGTGGGTAGTTTAACTGGGGCGGTTGCCTCCTAAAGAGTAGCGGAGGCGTTCAAAGGTTGGCTAACTACGGATGGAAATCGTAGTGATAGTGTATACGCAAAAGCCAGCTTGACTGTGAGGCCTACAAGCCAATCAGGTACGAAAGTAGGAGTAAGTGATCCGCTGTCCTTACATTTATGTAAATGAACGTGGGATCGACAGCGCAAACGGATAAAAGTTACGCCAGGGATAACAGGCTTATAGCGCCCAATAGTTCACATAGACGGCGCTGTTTGGCACCTCGATGTCGGCTCATCACATCCTGGGGGTGAAGCATCTCCCAAGGGTTCGGCTGTTCGCCGATTAAAGTGGTACGTGAGCTGGGTTCAGAACGTCGTGAGACAGTTCGGTTTATATCCGCTGTGGACGTCAGGAAATTTGAGAGGAGTTGACCCTAGTACGAGAGGACCGGGTTGAACGCACCGCTGGTGTACCGATTGTCGTACCAACGGCATTGTCGGGTAGCTATGTGCGGACGGGATAAGCGCTGAAAGCATATTAAGCGCGAAGCCCCCCTCAAGATTAGATTTCCCTATGAGGACACTGAAAGATCATCAGTTTGATAGGCGCAAGGTGGAAGTGCGGTAACGTATGGAGCCGAAGCATACTAATAGTCCCATTGACTTTTTACGACCAGAATATTCACGCCTCAAATCGTGAACATTCTGGAAACAGAAGTTCTGCATATTTGACTAGTTGTTGGTGTTTATCAAAAAACACCAGGCACATTAATTTGTCAGCACCAAAATTGGACACCGAAATCCGCACGAAGTGCGTCCTCGGTGCCCATAGCGCGGGGGATCCACCTGTTCCCATATCGAACACAGAAGTTAAGCCCCGTAGCGGTTACAATACTTGGGTTTTAATCCTGGGAAGATAGCACGGTGCCGTTTTTTTGCGTATGAGCCTCGAGAAATCGAGGCTCTTTGCTTTTGAGAGGAGGTTTTTTCTAAGCTTGGGCTGGAGCTGCTTCTATACTGACTTGAGGCTGACCTCTGTTTGCTTTATTAGTTCTTAGTGCTTCTATACGATAAGAGTGATCTGGTTCTAGTTCGCCTTCAGCAGTGGGGGTAAGTATCAGCACTCCCATTTCCGCCTGTACTTCTTGAACAGTACCCGTGACGGCGGATTTAGCGGTTGTGGAAGTGAAGCCACGTAGGAATCCTTCCGGACCGACAATGGTAATAGAGCGTTGAATGGATTTTGGCAACCTGCTTACTGTTATAGGCCCGCTGCCTGCTGCGTCTTCTATAGCTTCAGTTTGAATGCCTAAGTACTCTAAAAAGCCAAGGCCGGCTAACTCTCCAGCTGTAAAGACCCTACCTTCTCGGGCCATATTCCTCTTCTCGGCCAAGAATGACCTGACAGCTTCGGGATCTTCACCCTCAATACCATAATCCGGGCCATAGCTTATAAGAGGTTCACCCACACTTAGTCGTGCCAAGTTGGACGTACTGAGTTGGCCCAGGGGAGCCGAGATTGTCGCGGTTCTTGGATCTTCTAGATCCAAGGCTTCAATTTCGCGCAAAATACCAAACTTTTCCTGGCCTACGTCAAAAACCCTTTGGGTATATTGCATTATGCCTAATATATGCTCTAGTGATAGTTCTCCCTGAGGCGGGGGTGGTAATGCCGAACCTGCCATAAATACTCCTTAGATTTTATATAAATATGGATTATGTCCATAAAGTTCATAGTTTGCAAGCATGAGCAATTCATAGATTGCCGGATTCGATGTCTTTGCGGGTATTTTTAATTAGGAATTAATTCGTAGTTATTTAGTAGGGCTGTTATAGCTTCTCGCTCAGTAACCCCTTTTAGCTCATCAAGTTTCGCTCCGCCTGCGTCAGTTAATCTAACGTCTCTTACGAACATTTCTGCTTCATCTTGTCTAAACGAATCTTCGTCTGCTTGAACTAGTCCAATAATCTGACCGTTTCTGAAAACTTGTGTTTGCGGGTCGGTTTCCGGATAAAAATTGAAATATCCATGCCACCCCTCTGGCATATGTGCTAAGATTTTATCTATTTCTCCCAGGTCGTCCAGGTTTACATCATTTCCGAAATGGCTCGTATTGCCTGGTAGCCATAATGCGGGGGAATAATCATGCTTTATATGCCTAAAGCCTGTTTCTTCAAGTTTTTCTTCCAACCACTCATCTGTTTCAAAAAAGCTTGCCTCAAACACTAATTCAGTTAATTCCCCGCTGCCATAATGCTCAGATCTGATTAGCTTACCCAATATAAAGCTTGCTAGTCCTTTTTGTCGTAGATCAGGGTGAACCAAAAGCTCAGTTACTCTCATGGTTTTATCAAATTTTCCTTGTCTGGTACGGACCCCGACTCCAGCTGCCACTAAGCCTGTAGCTCCAGAATTCCCTTCAGGCAAATTCTGGCGATCAACTACCACTACCTCGTGACTATCGCTTATAAGCATTTCGAAAAATTCCTCTCTACCCAGAGGGGCAGGCGGTGGGCTCAAATTAGCTTCTCTTAAAACGTTATAACGGGCTTCATCGCCACTGAATTTTGTTGCGTGCTCGCCGCCGGTATTGTGAGTCCATAAATTTCCTTCACCTTCCGGAAGGCGGGGTAATGTTTCCAGCAATCTCATTATTATAATTTATATCATAAAATCCGTATTTTGTCCAAAGAATTATCATACTTCATCCTTTTGGCTCAACAGTACAGACTTTTGAAGTAGGATTTTAAAAAGTTGTATACTAAAGCCAAATGAATGAGAAAACTAGCTTCAACTGGGAAGTTTCCGTGGGGGTGACATTTGCTTCGCTTATGGCGGCCATATCTTTATTCTTTACCGGTATTTTAATTGCTCAATACAATTCTTTTGACGATACTATCCGCGTACCGCTGCTATTTTTGATTATCTCTACTTTCAGCTATATATTTTCCGCATCTATTTATAGCAATGCCAGCGAGGAAATTACTTTAAACAATATAAAAAGAGTAAAAAAATATTTAATTTACGCCAATAATATATTCGAGTTCCTAGGCCTCTACTTGCTAATAATAGCGACGCCTCTAGTGCTTGGTTCGGTAACACACGATAATTTCCTGCGAATATCCAGCGTTATAGTGGCTTTAGGAGGACTGGTACTTTACTCTTCATCACACTTTTCAATGTTGCATAAAGAGATAAAAAGCAACGCGATAAAACATACAATTACATTCACATTCACATTATTAGCGGGGCTTCTGTACTTTTTGCAATATTCTGAGCAGCTTAGCAGGTACGTGGGATACAATCTGACAGCAACTGTTTTATTGTTATTTGCGTTTGCCGTGACATTTGTCTTCTGCAAGAAAAGCAAACAGTACATGTTCACAAAGTAATCTTGACTTAAATATTTAATCTTTCTTTTTTGCTTGGTTGCGTTCAACGCAGGTTTTCGTTATTTCACGAATCAAATCAAAGGGGATAGGTTTTTTAAGAGAGAACCTTATTGTGCCTTTCGAAGTTTCGAAATCTGATAATTTGTCTTTAAATTCTTCAATCGGCGCGGACCCGGGATAAAAACCTATATGGGTTTTATAACCGGAAAAGTGCACAAGGTTACCATTGTAATAGTAGGTCGGTATACCGTAGCTAATTTTCTCTGTAGTATCTCGCGGAACTATTTCTTTAATAGTTCTTCTTATTGCTACTAGTTTCTTCAGTGTATCGCCGTCAAAGTCGGCTAAATATTCGTCGACGTCTTTATAGTTTTTCATTCTCTATTAATTATACTCTTTTATCGTAAATTCACTGAGAAAAGTAGACGGTTTGAATGCGCAGAGGTATTATTTATCTATAAAAAAAGGAGGGAACATGGTAAAAAATAGTAAAAAAGATAACAAATCAGTGAAAGTCGTAAAACAGGGCGGCGACGGAATGTTCGGATTTGCTTATTGTATATCTGTAATCGGCGCGGCCGTCTATTTTGTCCAGCAGTCCGTTGGATTTGGAGGCTTCATGCTTGCTTTACTTAAGGCATTGGTGTGGCCGGCGTACGTAGTCTATGAGGTGCTAGGTCTTTTAAGTATCTGAAGCCCAAGTCATTTCAATTGACTTGACTCAGATGAGCATGTTACCCTAACAGACTTGTGAGTAGTCGAGGCGACAGATTAAATATAGGAGCAGCTCCCGGGGCAGAAACCGTGGCAGATGCTGAAGTTGAAACAAGTCGCTTAGGTAAAGGAAAAGAACTTGAGCTGGCAAGGGCGGTGGTAGCAGGAGACGGCGAAACTGCCGGCGAAATTTGCCTGAAAGAATACTTGAGATCTTTAGCTGACGGCGAACAACATTCAGACATAGTCCGATTAATGCGTTAATCTTCATCCTGTTTGTTGACATGAGCGGAATATAGTGATACTATAAGTACAATTCGGAAGAAGAAAGAGGGTCCTAGCGGACCTTTTTTATTTTTCTGAAACTGGTGGGGCGAAGTCAACTTAAGGGAGGCATAACTAAATGTCAGGAACTAAAAAAGGCGGGAAAGCCGCAGCAGCAACAAACAAGAGTAAATACGGTGCTGATTTCTATGCAAAAATTGGTGCAGCCGGCGGTAAAAAAGGCCGGACTGGCGGATTTTTCGCTAATCGCGACCTAGCTCGTATTGCCGGAGCAAAAGGCGGACGAATTAGCCGCAGAACAAAAGC
>JBBEDC010000041.1:0-18670 GCA_040881505.1 Candidatus Anderseniibacteriota bacterium | reverse complement strand
ACCCCCAACAATACACGCGGGTGCCGTCAGATTTAAGGGCGCAGGTGTGGTGGGCACCAGCGGATACGGCTGAAATTCCAGAGAGATTGCCAGAGCCGCCTACCCCCAAGACTTCAACAGGAGATGAACGGTTGTTTTCTGTTCCAGAAGTACCATCGCCAAGTTGGCCAGTAAAATTAAATCCCCAACAGTAGACTCTACTGCCATCAGATTTAAGGGCGCAGGTGTGTCTGTCGCCCGCGGATATGGCTGAGATGTCGGACAGATTGCCAGTGCCACTGACGCCTAAGACTTCAACGGGAGAGGTTTGGTTACCAGTTGTTGCTCCATTGCCAAGACGACCGTCAGCTGCATTTCCCCAACAATATACCCGGGAACCATCAGATTTAAGGGCGCAGGTGTGGGTACTGCCCGCGGATACGGCTGAAATTCCAGAGAGATTGCCAGCGCCACCGACGCCTAAGACTTCAACGGGGGTGGTGCGATTAGGAGATGTTTGGCTGTTACCTAGGCGGCCGCTTGCTGCATCTCCCCAACAGTAGACTCTACTGCCATCAGATTTGAGAGCGCAGGTGTGTCTGTCGCCCGCGGATATGGCTGAGATGTCGGACAGATTGCCAGTGCCACTGACGCCTAAGACTTCAACGGGAGAGGTTTGGTTACCAGTTGTTGCTCCATTGCCAAGTTGGCCACTACTGTCTGACCCCCAACAATATACCCGGGAACCATCAGATTTAAGGGCGCAGGTGTGGGTACCCCCAGCTGATACCTGCGAAATATCTGACAGGGTGCCTGATCCGCCTACCCCCAGGACTTCAACAGGAGAGGATTGGGTAGATACAGTGCTGCCATCGCCGCGCTGGCCGCTGCTACCAAGTCCCCAACAATATACCCGGGAACCATCAGATTTAAGGGCGCAGGTGTGGGTACCCCCAGCTGATACCTGCGAAATATCTGACAGGGTGCCTGATCCGCCTACCCCCAGGACTTCAACAGGAGAGGATTGGGTAGATACAGTGCTGCCATCGCCGCGCTGGCCGCTGCTACCAAGTCCCCAACAATATACCCGGGAACCATCAGATTTAAGGGCGCAGGTGTGGGAAGTTCCTGCCGATATGCCTGAGATATCCGAGAGATTGCCAGTGCCACCGACGCCTAAGACTTCAACGGGAGAGGATTGACTGGGAGTGGTGGTGCCGTTACCTAACCGGCCATTACCTGCACCCCCCCAACAGTAGACTCTACTGCCGTCAGATTTGAGAGCGCAGGTGTGGCTGGCACCAGCGGATACGGCTGAAATTCCAGAGAGATTGCCAGCGCCACCGACGCCTAAGACTTCAACAGGAGAGGTTTGATTGGGAGTGGTGGTGCCGTTACCTAGCCGGCCACTACCTGCGGCACCCCAACAATATACCCGGGAACCATCAGATTTGAGAGCGCAGGTGTGGCTGGCCCCAGCGGATATGGCTGAGATGTCGGACAGGGTGCCTGATCCGCCTACCCCCAGGACTTCAACAGGAGAGGATTGGTTACCAGTTGTTGCTCCATTGCCAAGACGACCGTCAGCTGCATTTCCCCAACAATATACCCGGGAACCATCAGATTTAAGGGCGCAGGTGTGTTCATTTCCCGACGTTGCCGAACTAAGATTTTCTGAAAATGCCCCTGCTCCACTGCCCGTGAAATTCCACGTGTTGCTACTGGCATTAAGCGTATGGGCAGAACTGACTTTGAGCTGATACATTACTTCAATATCGTTGCTGCCTGCTTTACTCGTAGTCGCTGAGGTTGAACCGTCTCCAAAAGTGAGGTTATTAAAAGTCCAATTTGTACTTCCACCAAAACTACCGGTGCCTTCAAGTCTAAAGATGCCTTCTGTGAGATTAATAGTTCCGTCTCCAGTTGTCGATCCACCTCCAACTGTCACGTTATATGTTCCCGATAGTGTAGCACCCGACTGTACCACGAGGTCACCGCCGACTGTTAAGAGAGCCCCAGGAGCATACGTATCACCGCCCCATACGAGCAGGTCCTTACCGCTGGCGGTGGTTACCACGCCATTTGCATCTACCGAGTACATGTTTGATATATCATCTTCGCTATCTACAACTCCGGTATCGAGATTCGCATTTGTTAGACTGCCACCGTTATCATGGCGAGTGATGAGGCGGTCTTGGTAGAGATCAAGGCTAGAGAGATCTTCTCCATCGGATATGGTGACGGTAACGGCATCTTCTGTTTCATCTTCGAGGTAGACAGTGATGACGTCTCCTGCTTCAGCTTCCACATCTGCAATGGAGTAGACACCACTAGCGTCTGTTTCATCTGTTGTACCGTGATCTGTACCATTGATTGCTACACGGACTGTTTTGTCTGCTCCGATGTTAGTAGAGCCTTCGTCGGTGTAAACGGTACCAGAGAGGGTGGTGACGGCGGCAGATACAATATATGGCTTAACCCCAAGAAAATATCCTACACCGAACGTTAAAAGTACTTTGCATACTAACAAAGCACTAAAATACCGCTGGCGTTGCCTCCAGATATTCATGACATCATTGTACTCCAAAAAGATACCGTGCGTTATTCGTAGCGCGGTGAAATGATATATTGAGTTGCGGCTATACCAGCTGTAGCAACCATTTCCTCGAGCGAGTCTCCCGTAAGCTCCACGAGCTCTTTCTGCTTGGCTGACGCCAACAGCATAGCCGTCGCAATGCCCGTACGCAGCCCGGAGAAAAAGAGCTTATCTTTCCGGGGGCCTCGGTGAGCTGCAATGCGATCAATCCGATCCCAGGAAATACCAGCTTCCTGAAACGCTGCTTCAATGTGCTCCAAGATCTGCGGTCCGACATAGGGGGTATTCTCCCAAACATAGTGGGCTACCACATTTACATCTTCCAATATCGCAACCTGCGCCCGCTCCCCAGATGTATCGATAAGTAATACCGTCATAGCGTTTGTAAGATTTCTTGTATAATCGTCCGATCATTCCACGGAATAACATCCTTGCCAACTCCCATTCCTTCTTCAGCCCCCTTACCCGTCACGACAACAATATCTCCCTTCTGGGCTTTTTTCAGCAGATACTCAAGCGCTTCTCGACGGTCAGCAATGCGCTGCCACAAAACTGTTGCATCTGTCAGTCCTTGTTCCAAGTCAGAAAAAATTTGCTCTTCACTCTCAGTCCACGGATCTTCTCGGGTAATCACCAGATCATCAACCTGCGCAGCTACAACCCTGGCCATGTCTGGTCGCTTACCACGATCCCGAAGTCCCGCCGCGCCCAGTAATCCCAATACCCGCCCTTTAGTCATCTTCCTTACATCAGCATATAGTCGCTCAAGCGCATCCGGCGTAACTGCGTAATCAATTAATACCCGAAACCCCTGCGGCGCATCCACCCACTCCATTCTGCCTGGAACATGGCGCAGGGCCTGTATGCCTGCTTCAATAGCAGATCCTGGAATGCCAACCGACTGCATCAGCATTTTTGCCGCTGTCGCGTTCTCCGTATTCACCTGTCCGCTCAATGGTGTCGCCTGTCCGGCAGCGGACGCAGCGCTAAATCCAATAGCTGAAACACCCGCTTTACGCGCCCGCTCAAGTATAGGTCGCACGTACTCATCATCTTCCTTACCCACCAGCGGTGCCCCTTGTTTTAAATATGTACAGATGCGCTCTTTTGCCTGCGCATACTCTTTCATCGTTTGGTGATAGTTCAAGTGCTCGCGCGCAATGTTAAGAAGAATGGCTCCATCTAACGATATTCCTGCGAGACGATTCTGATCCAATGCGTGGGAAGTCATCTCGAGTGCCACGTGCGTTACGCCCGCTACCTTCATCTGTTTTAGATATGAAAATACGAGACGACTGGGAAGTGTTGTTAGTTTTGTCTTATTCACCTCCGTCTTGTTGCCTACCCTCAGCCCCACTGTCGTAAGCATGCCCACCGCTTGAGCTCCATACTCCTGCTCTAAAATACTGCTGACGAGATAACAGGTTGTTGTTTTTCCATTTGTACCGGTAATGCCATACAAATGCATTCCTCGGTCCGGCCACCCGTAGACGCCACGCCAAAGATACGCCTGCAGAAGGTGATAGATATTTTTCATCAATTGGTATATCCGTCCAAATGCCATAGGTTACCTCATCTTACGTGCTATTCGACGAGCAATATGAAAAGCGTTGTATATCATAGTGTCGGGCGCAAAGTCATACGCGCCAATATATTCAGTATATGTTCCGCTAAACCCTTGCTTGATCCGAGTGATCCCGCTCCAAGGATGATCAGACGCAGCATCCTTTGGCGCTACTCCAAAGAAATCATACGTAGTGCAGCCGCGGCTTTTAGCTCGCAGGATAGTCTCCCAATATAATCGAGTCGGGGCCATCAGGTTGCGATGCTGGCTGGAGCTGGCGCCGTGTGCGTAGGTTGCGACAGGTCCGGCATATACCATCAAGTGTGCAGCAACCGCCACACCTTCATATTCCGCTATCGCCAGCTCAGCTAACCCCTGGGGGCCCAACACCTCCATGATCCCGCGATAATATTCATCGGGATGAAAGGAAAATCCAGAACGGCTGTGCACATCCTGGGCTAGCTGCAGAAATGTATCTACATCATTAACCTCAGAAGAGAATCGTATCGTCACGCCTTTTCGTTGAGACAGCCGGACATTGTAACGTGTCTTAGAGGCAAGCGCTGCCAGTAAGTCATCTTCGCCAGGTGTAAGATCGAGCAGTAATGTATGGCGTGGCTGCACTTCCCGTTCAGCCTTGCGCCATCGCTTGGCAGCAAATACATCCGGAATATCTGTAAGGGCCGGATCAAGTCTAACGAAGAGCGGCCGCTCTTTCTTTACGATCTCCTCGATACCCTTTTCTATCTGCGTCCAAACCGACAGTGCGTCGTCTCGCACAATTGGTCCGCGCGGTATATACAACCAGCTTCGACCTAAGGGGAGCGGCCGAGCAAGTATTAAAAAGACAGCTTGAAATACGCCATCGCTTTCAACCACAAAACGCTGCGGGTTTACCCCAAGCTTTTTCTGGATCTCTCCCCATTCCCATGTTTGTAAAAATGAAGAGGAAGGCGAAGCAAAAACGCATTCATTCCATGCATCCGCATCCCTCTCAGCTGCTTGTCTCCATTGCATGTTCTTTAGCGTAGAGGCAAGTGCTCTAGTTGGAAAGCCTATGCAACACTTTGCTGTTGCAACGCAGCTCGAACTGCTTCCTCTACAGTCTTTACACTCTTAGGTAGATTAGCTGCTGCATTGCGAGCCTGGACTGGCGTATACCCGATACTTACCAGCGCCTCGATCGTCTGCTGCTGCAGAGCACCGGATGCACCATGCTTCTTCTTTGACGGACCTAATTTTTCTTTCAGTTCCACCACAATCCTTTCAGCCGTTTTCTTGCCGATGCCGGAAACTTTTGTGAGCAATGTCACATCTTCTTCAGCTACTGCCTGCTCTAACACTTGCGGAGGAGCGATATCTAAAATACCGCGGGCTGTCTTTGCTCCAATGGAGGGGACTTTCATGAGTAGTTTGAAATAGCTGAGTTCCTCCTGGTTATCAAATCCGAATAGATCTTGCCCGCTATCACTAAAGTTCTGATAGATCCTCAGCTGTACTTCTTGGCCCCTCGTAAGCTTTTCTCGCAGCACAGAGCCCGCAAACACGCGATAGCCGACACCGTTCACGTCTACGATAACGGCTTTCTCTTCCCGCTGCACAACAACTCCTCGAAGGTAGGCAATCATATTGACATTATATCATTAATATCTATAATAGTAACTAAGACCGGGACGAGTGCCTACCCCCCCCTGCTTGTCAGGGACTTAAGCACTCATTGAAGCCCCGGTTTTGTTGTTTAGGATATGCCTTCATGGCTGTAATTTCTTGAACACTAGCTTCCTTGGTGAGTACCTCTAGATGCATGATTGAACTGGGATTCAGCAATTCCAAACATAAGTGAAACGAGCTTTCGCACATGTGCGCGAATTGTTGAAACGGGTATTTCTTGTAGCACGCGTCGAACTTCATCTTTGCCATAGGTGTGGCAAATCCACCGCCAATGCGCTAAGGTGCCGTAATTTATGGCTTGAATTATAAGGAGCTGCTGGTGTTGCATTGGGTCAATATCTTCAAAACAGTACGACCATAAAAGAGGGCGGAATATTTCCGGGACCTGCTCTCTCCTGCCGGAATATGCGTGTTTCATATTTGTATTATATCACAATTTCGTGCCTTCAACCACTCTTCGTAGCACTCTTCATGAAGAAGATTCTACTAACAAAAAACCCACTCAACTAGTGGGCTGGTGTGAAGAAATCGACAGCCAATCGCTTATGATTCCTCACTAGGAAACTGACCTGTATCCCGACGGTCCCCGGTCTCTTCTCTGCCAGACCGAAAAATCTCAGTAATACGATCAGCGAACCGCTCTGGCAGAACGATCTCCTCTTCCTGTTCACCGGGTTCGGTTGACAGCACAACGTAGACTGGGCACTTTTTCTCGTTCATTGTTGATGCCTCCCACTGGGATCAAGATTTTGATTCAGAAGTGTACACAAGCTCAAGAAGATTCTCCAAAGACTCATAATAAGATTGACACATAAGGCATCTACCTGACAATACTATATGCTCTATATATATGAAGAAGTTTGACCTCCAAGCGCCATACAAACCCGCAGGTGATCAACCAAAGGCTATTAAAGAGCTCGTGGGTGGTATTAAAGATGGATTAAATCGTCAAACACTATTAGGCGTCACCGGCAGTGGCAAGACCGCAAGTATGGCTTTTACGATCCAACAAACCCAAAAACCAGCCTTAATTATCAGTCACAACAAAACTTTGGCGGCGCAGTTAACTGAAGAATTCAAAGAATTCTTTCCCAACAACGCCGTAGAATATTTCGTGTCGTACTACGACTACTATCAACCTGAAGCATATATTCCCCGAACCGATACCTACATCGCTAAAGATGCCAGTATCAACGACGAGATTGATCGCTTGCGGCACGCTGCTATGGAATCAATCCTGACCCGCAAAGATGTCATCGTCATATCATCAGTATCGTGCATTTACGGCTTGGGTTCACCGGTCGAGTATCTGGACGCGCGATTGGAGCTGTCAAAAGGAGATCGCATCAGCCGCCGGGAAGTAATTCATAAGTTAACCCTCCTGCAGTATGAACGGAATGACACTGATTTAAGTCGGGACAAGTTCCGGGTGCGTGGAGATGTCCTCGATGTACATCCTGCCGGTGAAGACCATATCATTCGGGTTGAATTTTTTGGTGACGAGATTGATCGCGTGCAGCGACTAGACAGCTTGACGGGTGAGTTAATCGAAGAGCCGGAAGTAGCAGTGGTATTTCCAGCCACGTTTTTCATAACTAACCCCGAGCAAAAACAAACTGCCAAAGAAAAAATCCGGACAGAACTTGCTGAGCGCGTTGAGCAGCTGAACAAGCAAGGAAAGATTGTTGAAGCTCAACGGCTGCAGCAGCGAACAACATACGATCTAGAAATGCTCGAGCAGCTCGGGTATGTGTCAGGTATTGAAAACTACTCCCGTCATATGGACGGCCGAGAACCCGGGCAGCCTCCCTCAACCCTGATCGACTTTTTCCTACACAGCTTTGGACGCGACGGATTTTTAACCTTCATCGACGAATCACACATGACCATCCCGCAGATCGGAGCCATGTACGGGGGAGATGCTGCTCGCAAAAAAAGCTTGATCGAGCATGGCTTCCGACTGCCCTCAGCCAAAGACAACCGCCCCTTACAGTTTCATGAGTTTGAAGAGCGGACCGGACAAACTATTTTCGTCTCAGCTACCCCAGCTGATTTCGAACGCAATACCAGTGAAAAGATTGTAGAACAGATTGTCCGACCAACTGGACTGTTAGATCCCACGATTGAAATCAAACCGACCCAGCATCAAATCGATGATGTAATAAGTGAAATAAAGGAACGAGTAAAAAAGGAACAGCGAGTACTAGTTACCACACTGACCAAGCGTATGGCCGAAGAGCTATCGTCTTACTTAACTGAGATGGGCGTCAAAGCTGCATACATTCACTCAGATGTAGACACCTTCGCCCGGCTGGATATTTTGCGGGACTTACGCAAAGGCACCTATGACGTACTGGTTGGTATCAACCTGCTTCGAGAAGGGCTCGATCTACCCGAAGTGTCTTTGATTGCCATCATGGACGCTGACAAGGAAGGGTATCTGCGTTCTCAAACCGCCTTAGTCCAGATTATGGGCCGAGCTGCCCGGCATATGGAAGGGCAAGTTATTATGTATGCTGACCGAATTACGGGCTCAATGAAGGCCGCAATTGATGAGACGCAACGACGCAGAGTCCTGCAGGAGGCCTACAATAAAAAGCACGGAATTACTCCCCAGTCGATTATAAAAGCGATCCGCACTTCCATGCCGACCGGCAAAGTCAAAGAGGATGAAGAGGATATTGATGTCGAACATATTCCACCCGAAGAAGTCGAACGCGCTATCAAAGAGCTCACCAATAAGATG
This sequence comes from Candidatus Anderseniibacteriota bacterium, assembly GCA_040881505.1. Classification (GTDB taxonomy): domain Bacteria; phylum Patescibacteriota; class Andersenbacteria; order UBA10190; family UBA10190; genus JBBEDC01. The sequence goes on along the minus strand of JBBEDC010000041.1, from coordinate 10,114 downwards.
CAGTTGGCTGCTCAGAACTTAGATTTCGAACGAGCTGCCAGGCTGCGCGATGCGATAACAGAGCTTCGTAAAAGCACAAAGAAGTAGCCGCAAATCCTTTGCATTGGTATAGTAGTGAGCATGAAAGCTGTTGATAGTAACACCCCTGCGTTAGCCGTAAAGGATTTGAGCGTTGTCCTCGACGGCTACCCCATTCTCGAGAATATTTCTTTTACGATTCCCCAAGGATCAACCGCTGCAATTATCGGTCCTAACGGTGCGGGGAAATCCGTACTGGTCAAAAGCATTCTTCGACTCATTCCTAAAGCAAAAGGTGAGGTTGAAATCCTTGGCATCAATCATCGCAACTACCGCAAAGCCGCCGCCCTCGTGTCATATATTCCGCAGTACCTTGATTTCGATCGAGAGTTTCCTCTCACTGTCGAGGGCCTATTCGCCCTCAAGTCCGCTCGGCCACTAGGCATGACCGAGGTTGAAAGAGAGCGCATGCACACCCTACTTCGAATGGTAGGAATGAAAGAGCACCTTCACAAAAAGCTCAGCGCCTTATCAGGCGGCCAGCTGCAGCGAACACTGATCGCCTACAGCCTGATGGATCATCCGAAGATTTTGTTTATGGACGAGCCTTCAGCTGGTATTGATGTTCAAGGCCAGGAAACAATCTATTCCCTCCTCGAACGCATCCAGAAAGAAGAACACCTCACTATGGTGCTTGTCAGTCACGAACTGGATATCGTGATGCAATACGCTGATCAAGTATTATGTCTCAACAAAGAGCTGCTCTGTGCGGGCATTCCGAAGAAGGTGCTAACGAACGAGATCCTAGAACGCATGTACGGGACACCCGTCGGACATGTAGCCCACGGACACGCTAAACACTAACTCTATGCTTGAAATTCTCACCTTCCCCTTTTTCCAACGCGCCTTCATTGTCGGTATTATTCTTGGCGCTTTAATGGCTATCTTGGGAGTACTCGTTGTCTTGCGAAAAATGTCATTCTTCTCCGATGCCATCGGTCACAGCGCCTTAGCCGGTATTGCAATTGCGCTTCTGGTAAACGTAAACCCGTTTTGGGGAGCACTTGCTTTTGCATTATTGGTCGCGTTTGGTATCTCCGGCGTACGTTCTATTTCAAAGCTTTCTCTGGATACCCTGCTGGGCGTATTCTTCTCCGCTTCGGTATCCCTGGCCGTCATCCTGGTCACATTCACCCCCGGCTATCAGGCAGACCTTATCAGTTTCCTATTCGGCAATATCCTTACCGTTACCTCATCAGATATCGCCACTAGTATTGTTATTGCAGCCGTCGTTCTGGGAGTATTTCTGTGGGCCGGCAAAGCTTTCGTCGCTATCTCTTTAGATCCAGCTTTAGCGAAAGCTGAGGGCATACCTGTTAAACAATATGAGCTGCTTTTTCTCTTACTTCTAGCAGCTGCAATAGCCCTGGCAATCAAATTTGTTGGAGTCGTACTGGTAACCGCCTTACTTATCATCCCCGCCGCCACCGCTCAAAATATTTCCCGTTCGCTATCTCAAATGTTCGGCTTCAGTGTCATCATTAGCATTATTTCTGTTTCCGCCGGCATGCTCACATCGGCCGCCTTAAGCACGCCTTCAGGCCCTACCATTATTCTCTCCTCCACCGTCCTCTTCGTCCTCTCTATTTTTGTGAAACTGGCCCACGCTCCCCGATAGTAATCGGCTCCTGCTGCAGTTCAATTCCCAGTACGTCTTTTACCCGCTGCTGTATTTCTGCGGCAAACGCCAAAAGCTGAACGGTCGTACCGCCATAATTTACCAGCGCCAGTGGGTGGTTGGGCGATATCCCTATCCCGTCCCGCTTCTCGCCCTTCGAGAATCCAGCGTGCTCAATGCACCAGGCGGCAGGAATTTTTACATGCGTTCCGATCCAACTTGCCTGGGCCGTTGAATGAGCTGACTCCTCCGCTTCAAAGAAAGGAGCCTCGGGATACTGTTGCTGCAAAGTCGCCAAGGCGGCTTTAGGAATAACGGGATTTGTAAAGAATGAACCGCACGAACGAGAGTGGGGGTCAGCTGCGTCAACTACCATCGACTTGCCGCGCCGTAGCGTTAACACAGCTTCACGTACACGTTGCAGTGCCTCAACACCTACCCCGACGCTCCTGTCTTCCAAAGCTGCTTGCAGCTGCGGATACTGAAGGTGCGGAACTGCATCGTTCTTCAGTCGATACGCAACGGAGACCACCACGTATCGCTGGGCATCTTGCTGCTTAAATCTACTCGTGCGGTATCCAAAGCCGCAATCATCTTTCTTGATTTTCTCAAGTTGTCCGCTCTCCCGGTCGATCACCTCTACCCATTCAATGGCTTGGGCAACCTCCTGCCCGTATGCGCCTACATTCTGCATCGGAGTAGCGCCTACTAATCCCGGGATACCTGATAGGCATTCCAGTCCGGCTAATCCCCGCTCGATTGTTTGCACTACTAGCTCATCCCACGGCTCTCCCGCCGCTGCAATTACAACAGTTGTATCCTGCTCGGGAATACATTCCACGTCCCGTGTATCAATGCGGATAACCAATCCTGCAAACCCTTCGTCAGCAAATACCGTATTACTGCCGCCGCCAAGAATATGAACTGGCAGGCCTTCAGTACGTGCATGCCCTAAAGCAGTTTGGATATCCTGAATTGTAGTACAGCGAACAAACTGCGCAGCGACTCCCCCTAAACCGATAGTAGTATACGGGGCAAGAGTCACTGAGCTCTCAACTGCAAACGATCCGCTCATTTCTGTATAGTACTGCTCTTAAAGTTCTGCAGGAAATGAACGAGCGTGCGTACTCCGTATCCGGTTGCGCCGGGCATGTAGTACGGCAGCAGTTGACGACTCATATATACGGGCCCTGCCACATCCATATGAGCCCAGGGAGCATCACCTACAAACTCCTGTAGGAACAGGGCGGCGGTTATAGCACCACCCGTGCGTTCCATCGTCGCCGTGTTGCGTACATCGGCGACGGTACTTTGAATCGTTGGACGATATTCGTCCGGAAGCGGGAATCGAACTAATCCTTCTCCGGCGTATTCAGCTGAGCGTAATAACCCTTCCGCTAGCCCGCCCGTATTACTCCACACTCCAGCATGTGTATCTCCCAGCGCGACAACAATGGCGCCGGTTAGGGTAGCAAGGTCGATCGTAACGGTAGGTTTTTGCTCGACAGCATATACTAGTGCATCAGCCAGGGTAATTCGCCCTTCAGCGTCAGTGTTAAACACTTCAATGGTCTTTCCATTTTTGGCCTGCAGAATATCACCGGGACGGTATGCATTTCCTGACGGCATGTTCTCGCACGCCGCGATGATCCCGTGAACGGCAACAGGTACCTCAAGTTGGGTTAGTACATCAAACACTCCCAGAACCGTAGCAGCTCCCGCCATGTCGATCTTCATATCCTCCATTGCATTTGAAGGCTTCAAAGAAAGTCCCCCCGAATCAAATGTAATGCCCTTACCTACCAGAGCGACGGTATCCTTGGCTTTTTGCTTCGGCTTGTACTGGAGGTGGATCACGTAGGGCTCTTCCAGGGACCCTTTAGCAACCGCAAGGAAAGCCGTAAACCCCTGTTTTTCCGCCTGCTTGCGATCGAGGATTTTCACTGAAATGTGCGGCGAGCGCTTAGCGATCTCCTTAGCCTGCTTGACCAACACTGCTGGGGTAACGTGCGATGCGGGTTCATTCACTAGGTCTCGCGCCTTCGCAACTCCTTCCAGTATCGTCTGTGATTCTTTCAAGCGCGTGCGAATATCTTTCGCCGCGGAAATAACGGTAATAGTGCGGATTGCTCGTGCTTTTTGTTCTTTGACTAAAGCTTTTCGATGTTCTGCAAATCGATAATTAGCCAGTACAATCCCCTCATACGCTGCCTGAACATCCGCAGCAGAATCCATTTGCAGCGCTATGTGATGTAAGAGATGCTTGCGCGCTTCGTGGGCCAGCTTGCCTGAACCACGCCGAATTCCTTCTTGTGCTCGCGCCTGATCTGCCTCTTTGCCTACTCCGATGAGGCCGATAAAGGGGGCGAGGCTTGCATCGGGCGAGATGAACATCTCACTGCTGCCCCAGGCGCCATCATACTGAATACTTTTCGCTTTTTCTTTCAGACCCTGCGCCACTGCCTTGGGCAGCGCACTGAGCTCTGCAAGGCCTGGACGGACGATAATAACGAGAAGATTGCTCGAAACCTCAGCCGCAGACTTGGTAGTAGTAGAATAGGAAATAGGCATATATTGGGATGCTATGAGTAATGTAAAACGGTACCACAGGCCGCCCCGTGCGTCCAAGCCGTCACATCGCAGGCTTCACCGGCTCAATGAAAGAGATATCAGGATGAATGAGCTTTAGCTGTTTCTGGATCGCAGTTTCCACTTTACCGTAATCAAGATCATGAGTGAGATCCAGAACAGCTCTCCCCTTATGGTCAACCAAAATATTTCGTGACCATCTCTGGCATCGATATCGCTCCCACGTCTCGTATGCTGGGTCGCCTACTACCGGATATGATAATCGAAACCGCAACACCGCACTGGTCACCTTGTCGCCATCGCCCTCATACGCAAACTCCGGCGTGTGTACTCCTAGAATAATGAAATTGAATTGTTTGTACCGCTCCCACCATGCTTTCAGGTGTGGCAACGCCTCTATACAATCCCGGCGGCTGTAGTCCCAAAAGTTAATCAACACCACGTATCCGCGCAGGTCCGCCTGTACACGGACGCGGTTCTCCCGCTGTATACGTTTTTGCGCTGGCTCCGGAAGCGCTTGCTGGTTAAACCAGGGTTCTCCCGAAACATCGGCTGCGCGTCGATTGAATATGAATCCGAACATGGTCGCCCTTACGGTTCCTGTTGGTTAATAGGGTATGCCTTCCGAGCCCAAATGTCGTACCAACCGTCCCCTTGAGCGACTAAAATATCACAGTTCTCAGCCGTGAGTATGTCTTCGATAACTCCTCGCCGAGAGTGACGCGATATGGAAAAGAGAAGGTGGTCACTCACGCCGATCAAACCTCCCGGACGGGTAACGCGTATAAATTCCTGGAGCGCTTTTCGAACTCCAAACGGCGGCAGGAACGGCACAATATTAATGGCCAATACAATATCAAAAGAATCGCGATCAAACGGAAGCTTCATCGCATTAGCCTCCCGCATCTTCAGCCGTCGCCCATATGTCGTGCGCAACGCCTCAAACTCATTCCTTGCTCCTGGATCGATATCAGTTGCTGTTAGTTCTACCTGCGGGCATGTTTCTAAAACCTGCCGGGAGGTCCAGCCGCCCCCTGCACCGACTTCCAAAACTTCTCCACGAAATTGTTCTGGGCTCAGTCGTAAAAACTTTGGCACATGCCGACGCAAATGCCAGCGATGGGGAAACGCATTCATCCACCACCGTTGAAATGTATTCATCGATACCATACCTATATCTATGACTTACTCGATTCATCCTGCTTGTCTCCAGCAAACATCACCAAAGCAACGATTACCGACAAGCCTCCTACAATAATTTGAAGCCAAGGCGTATTGCCGCCTGCTAAATTCTTCAAAGCGTCATAGAGCGGAGGAATAAGGTGAACCAAGCCACCTACCAGCAACAAGACAGCCGCCCATAATTGTAAACTTTTGTTATGCATAATTACGTGTCCTCACCTCCTTAAGTAGCCAATCTTTTAGGAATCAAGCGCAAGCTTCATCCCCTCTTTCCTGCAGTATATACCTCTATGTAACTGGTTCAAATATTCGCTTTGCCATTTCCCAATATTGATCGCGACCTTGATTTTCTTTCTCCCAATACCAGTATTCGACTCCCCACCAATATGCTTCAGGAAGCTGCGTTCGGGATGCAAAACGCAGTAGTTCCTCAAACCGTGCTGGGGAAAACGACGCTTCCCGATCCTGGATGCTCATTTGCGTAAAGGGAACTGTCCCCCAAGGCTCGCCCTGCAGCTCAACAATGAGCACATCTTTATTCCGCAACAGCCCTACATACCTACTCTTTAACCGATACATCCAGGACGGAAAGATATAGTCGTAATGAAATAGCTTCTGCGTCTTATCAGAAAACACCGTACGGTACATTGTTGTTCCCACTACATCGCCATAGCGAGAAGCATCGATCCACCAGTTCAGCTCTCCGGAGTCAGTAATGAGGATGGGATGGTTAGGATCAAGGTCTCGAATGAGCTGCTGCTCTTGCTGCAAAAATACCGCATCTGCTGGGGGACAAATACCGAAGTCCAACAGCGGTTCGTTTTCCAACTGCCACATCCGAAGGGCTGGGTGGTCTTTGTATCTGGCAACCACTTCCGACACCATCGTAAGAACTACTTCTTGCTGCTGCTTCTCTTCTAGCTCCTGGGCCCACTGAGGAATGTGACACTCCGGCCAGCGAGGAACTTTGCGACCAACTGCTAAAATGACCTGAGCTCCGTGGGCTGCTGCTTGATCCATTTGGTAATCAAGCGTAGTGAAGTCAAATACTCCCTCCTCAGGTTCAATCACGTTCCAATATGCAACCAGGCGTAAATGTTTTACGTCCAGGTCGGTAAGAATTGCGTGATACACCTCTTGCCAGTTAAGACCAATGCCGCTGGCGTGCGGCTGGGAAAACGTCACGCCGTACTTTTGTGCTGAAGGAAACGCAGCGGGGCGAGCCAGGAGCACTCCTGCTATAAGCAATACTCCGAGTATTACCAATACTCCCGCACCAACCGTGGTATACCAATGTTGCTTTTTCTTTTTCCGTTTGGTCATAGCAGTAATAATATTAGACCTGTACTGACAATGAGAATACCAGTGATTTTTTGAATCAAGGCTACGCGACGCAATTCTTCCTTTAATATTCGTGGATATTTAAGTGAAATTACAGCAGCTAGCACAAGAACAAAGGCATACTGCGTACCTTGGAGGGCATTCACTACCGTTACGCTGCCCATATTAATAGCGTAGTTCTGCAACAGAAATGCCCCCGTTCCCAATACCTTACTAGCCAGGAACGCTCCTCCTAATGACCACTGTATCTTTTTCTTTTTTCGTCTCGATTTCTTAGATGTATTGGGAGAAACAGCGCGAAGCAGAGGCAACAGCACCAGTACGCTTAATACCGCTACCGCGATACGGGAATATACGAAGGCGGCTAGGAATGGTTCGAAGCCTGAGTATAGGTACTTTGATGCAGAGAAATGAGCGGCGAAGGCCGCTCCTCCAAGAAGAATATATATGATAATTCGAATAGACAGGCCTTTTGTTCCAGAAACGCGGATAGATAACAAAGCACCACCAATAATTAAGAACAAGACAGCGACCAACTCTAATCCCTGCAATCGCTCTCCGAGTGCCACCCAGGCAAACAGCAGTGTGAAAACTGGTACTGCTGATCCGATTATAGGAACAACCCGGGAGGGCTCCCCAGCCTTAAGGGCTGAGAAAAACCACCACAGCGCTGCCAAAAAACATGCGCCCGAGACTGTTGACCACAGCAATACGAATGATGTGGGAGGGGCATATTGAAATGGCAACAGTAGCACAGCCGCACCCGACAGGAGTCCCGTGTAAAGCGTAAGCCGCAGCGGTTGGCTAATGGGGCTATCGGAGTTAAGAATGCCTTTGTCTATTATAAAAACCAGGGCGTTAACTACGTGTGCGATGAGGGCCAGAACTATCCAGGTCATAGGGCTTTGGAGGCAGCTTTAATGATTTCACGATACGCATAGGCGCTTGGACGCGGTCGCCTCTCGAGCGTCTCGTAGTCTACTTCCACGAGTCCGAACCGCGGCGCTGTCCCACTATCCCACTCAAAATTATCAAGGAGCGACCAGTGCAAGTATCCGCGGACGTCCGCACCTTGAATCTGAGCTCGCTCTACTGCCCGCAAGTGATCACGGATAAAGTCGGCTCGTCGTGAGTCGTCAGCGTCAGCCAATCCGTTTTCCGTGATATATATCGGCTTATTGTACCGACGCATATTCAACAAGACATGCGTTAACCCTTCCGGCCTAATAGGCCACCCCATATCAGTTACTGGACCATCCCAGGGCACTTTTTTGAGAGTTAGGGGGAAGAGCTTTACCCGATGTTTGGTTGTAAAATAGTAATTCACCCCAACAAAATCAAAGGTATCTCCTACGAGGTCAACGAAACGGCGATTAAACCACCAGTCCTCCAGTCGCGCTACCAATTGATCATCAAGTTGGCCAATATGTTCCGGCAAATACGCGATAAGATGTTTTGCGAATCCAACCTGAGCGCGAGGAGTCGTCTGGTGCAGAACGCGATACGCTCTGCGATGAGCTTCCGCCATTGTCCCAATAACCCGTAGCATTTGACTAAGACTTTGCACTTGTGGCGGCCACCGTTTCCTCCAGTAGCTTTCCGTCGCGTACACCATTGGCTCATTGATGGTGACCCAATAATCGACCAACTCTCCCAGTTGCTGTGATACAAATCGCACGTACTGTTCAAAATGATCAGCAGCTTCACGCTGAACCCATCCACCTCGCCGGGCAAACCACTGTGGGCTTGTGAAATGATGCAGCGTAACGAACGACTTTAATCCGTTGTACTGCATCTCTCGCAACACGTCTCTATAGTGATCAATCGCCTTTCGACTCCACTGCCCTTTCGCGGGCTCAATCCTGCTCCATTCCAGTGAAATACGGTGGGCGTTATGCCCCAATGACTTCGCTAAAGCAAAGTCCTCTTTGTATCTATTGTAATGATCCGCAGCCCGGCCAGAACGAAACTCTATTGGTCGACGTTGCTCCCACTCCCACCAATCATTGTGGATGTTGTTTCCTTCTACCTGGTGCGCCGAGGTAGCCGCCCCCCATAAGAAATCTCCCATAGGGATATAGTAGCAAACTTGCCGCCTCAATGGGCGGCAAGTGTTACTCTATTTGGTTTTCCTTCTACCGAGCCTGCTGGACACTTTGACGAGCGCGCAAGCGTTCTAATGCAACGTTTTGCAATTGTCGCACTCGCTCGCGACTGATTCCAAATTCTTCGCCGATTTGCTCGAGCGTCTTTGGCTTGTTATCGGTCAGTCCGAAGCGAGCATCGATAATGGCTCGCTCTCGACCGGGAAGAGTGGAAACGGCTGCTTGAATTTCATGGCGGATCAAAGATGTTTGAGCGAGATCACTGGGAGCAGGGGAGTCTACGTCTTCTAAAAGATCCTGCAAACGCGTTTCCTCTTCTTCGTCCTTACCGCGAACTGAGCGCTCCAGAGAGATAATATCTGATGAAGCCGCCTCTAACCGATTAATCTCGGAGGCAGATGCCTTCATTTCCGCTGCCAGCTCCTCACGAGTTGGTATTCGGCCAAGGCTTTGATATAGCCGCTGCCGCGTGCGCTGCATTTCGAGGACTCGATCCACTACATTTTCAGGCAATCGAACTAACCGGCGAGACTTTAAGGCGCGAAGAACTGCTTGTCGAATCCAGTACACGCCGTATGTAGAAAATCGCGTTTTAAATTCGGGCTTGAAGCGATCCACTGCTCGCATGAGTCCAATATTCCCCTCCTGTATGAGGTCCATGAGAAGGTCTGGATCGTTACTGGGGACGTATTGCTTGGCAATGTTTACCACCAAGCGAAGGTTGGCCAGCAACATATGCTGACGGGCATTCTCGTCACCATTTTGAATACGTGTGGCGAGCACTTGTTCCTCTTCACCGTTTAATAGGGGAGTCTGTCCGATCTCCCGCAGATATCGCGTTAAAGAAGATGCTTGATCAACCCCCCGTCGTTCTCGCTTTTGAGTTTTTATACGAACCTTAGTTTTCATAGACATGATAGGAGTGGATTTAAAGGATCGAATGAGGCGTTTGTATGAAGTGCGTGAACGGCACACTATAATTGTTGGGAGACTGGGAGCGCCCAGTACGTTTAGAGGAGCTTGGGTATGCTTTAAACAAGCACACCAATCCTCTTATGTCTTCACTGTACAATTACTACTAACACTGTAAAGGACAATAAAGAGGGTTAGTGTCAACTGCGCAATACAATTTATACAGGCCGAGAATGGGAGGGTGCATGTGATATACTGAGTGTTCGTAATTCTTGGACACTAATTTTTA
>JBBEDC010000040.1:0-19172 GCA_040881505.1 Candidatus Anderseniibacteriota bacterium | reverse complement strand
GTGTTTTTCGATGAGCTACCAGCAGCTGGTGAGTATACAGCGACTATCAGTGCGCCATCGTATGAGGGTCAAGTACAGCAAGTTAATATTATCGCGAATGAAAAAATCACGGTGGAGCTAATTTCAACTGGGGTTTAGCCTATGCGTACAAGGACGAATAAACATGAGATGGGACTAACGGTTATCGAGCTCGTGGTCGGTCTGGCGATCGCTTCCATTCTGCTCGTGGCCCTACTGAGGTTTCTGGTAGCTGGATTTCCCTTATCTCGGATTACGTTTTTACAGGCCAATTCCAATGAAACCGCTCGCACACAGTTGACCCGTATCGCTAAAGAGTTGCGGCGAACGCGAAATGCGGATACCGGTGCGTATGCACTCGTGGAGATGCTGCCTCAGAAAATTGTTTTCTATACCGACGTTGACGCTGATGATGTTACGGAACGAGTGCGGTACGAGCTTGTCGGCACGGATCTCATAAAAGGGGTAACTGAGCCGAGCGGGGATCCTCTGTCGTACGATGTGGTAAATGAAGAGTCTCGGGTGATAACCCGGCATATTCGCAATGGGGAGGACCCTATATTCCTTTACTTTAGTGGTGACTATCCTGAGAAGACGATACCGTTGACACCAGCGGATGTAACAGATGTCAAATATATTCAATTCCAGTTGCTCATTGATGCGGATGAAAACAATGACCCGGCTCCCGTTGAAGTGCGCTCTCAAGTACAAATTCGCAATCTAAAGACGAATCTGGGACAAGAGGCGGAAGAGTAAGGGAAGCTCCAGGGGGAAGTATCTCATATGCGCATATATGTAATCTATATGGGTATTGGTCTAGCCGTTGCTTATGAAGTTGTTGATAGGAAGTGACAAAAAATTCCTCTTCCTGTTTTCGCTATGTGTACTGTGGGTTATGATAGAAATATGAAAGTAGGGGGCCTAATGCAGTTCATGGTTGCGGGGTTGGTGGCATCTCTTTGGTTGATGGTCTCTGGGTTGTCTCCAGTTGCCCTAGCGGCAGAAGAAGTTTCTGAGGAATACGATCGATTGCCAGGTGTAGTATGGGGGATTGGCACTGATTTTCAGGTAGAAGATAGCGACTATGTTGATATTGGACTTACAAGTACTGTACCCGTTAATGTGCGTATACAGTCTATACCGGAAATGGTAACAGTCTTTGTTGATCAGACCTTAGCTAATGATTCGACACAATTTACCTTCAGCGGCCTTGAACCGGAAACTATTTACTATAAATACGAAGATAATTTTCACAACCTTACTACATTTACAACCGATGAGTTTGGTAGCTATTCCTATGTCCAGGATTTGTCAGAAGCGCACTTTATCACGATTCAATCGCATAAAAGTACTCATTTTATCAAAGACGATGCCACGGGGGGTGACTGTTCAGCAATAGGAGCGTGGAATCAGTCTACTAAGACGTGCAAATTAGCTACTGATGTTACGGAAACAATTCAGATCGATAGCGATGGAATTACTTTGGATGGTAATGGTTATAGAAGCTACAATCCTATTACTCAATGGGGATATGGCGTATACACGGATCAGCATTCTCACATTACAGTCAAAAATTTTTCTTTTTCAAATCTGGGTATCGGGGTATTACTCTCTAGATCAGAAGATAGTGCTGTCTTCGACAATAACTTCACTGATAATAGTCAGGGGATATACCTTATCTATGCTGACAATAGTGTAGTGCACGATAATACGATTGCTAATGAGGGAGCTGCAGGAGGTGGGATACATCTTGCCAGAAGTTTCTATAGTACAATTGAAAATAACAACGTATCTGGTGGATCTGTCGGGGTTAATCTAGAGAATGTTTTTGAGAGTACCACTCGATATAACTCTATTACAGGTACTAGCTTCAGAAATATACGTATGCGTTTTACCTCGCGAAGTCAGATTTATAATAACAACTTTATAAATGATCCGGGTAGAATCTTAATAACTGCGGCTTCTGGGAATATTTTTAACCTCGATGCTCCTATTGGAGGTAATTTTTGGAGCAGTTTTGATACCCCGGAAGAAGGTTGTAATGATAATAACAGCGACGGTTTTTGTGATGCGTCCCTTGCCTTCAATGGTGGGAGAGATAATTTGCCTCATTTGCGACCTATTACCGATCCGGTCGAACTTGATATACCGCCTGCCATCCTCTTTCTTCCAGGGCTCCAGGGCAGTCGACTATATACTCAGGGGGACTTGTTTGAAAACAAGCTCTGGGAACCGAACCGCAATTCTGATGTTGAGAAACTATTTTTGGACGAGGAGGGTGAGAGTATTTTAAGCGGTGTCTATACGCGCGACATCATTGATGAGGCGTTTGGCTACAATATCTATAAGAATTTCATGATCTTTATGGATGAATTAGTGGCAGATAGTGTTATTCAGGAATGGAGGGCTGCGCCGTATGATTGGCGGCTTGATGTTGATCAGCATGTACCGGCAATGATAGAGGAAATCACGTCGCTGGCAGCTGAAAATACTAAGATAACGATTATTGCTCATAGTAATGGTGGGCTAATTGCCAAGGCTGTATTACAAGAGCTGGAGCGACAGAAAACAGCGGGTGAAAATGATCTCATTGATTCTATAGATCAATTGATCATGGTGGCAGTACCGCAATCGGGCACGCCCAAGACAATTGCCAGCATGCTACATGGCTACGATCTTGATTATGCTAAGGGGTTGCTGCTAAATAAGGTCACTGCTCGTACAATGGCAGAGCATATGGCTAGCGCATTTAATTTACTGCCTTCTGCCAGTTATTTTGATCAAGTACTGGATCCAGTAGTGGAATTTGACGAATCAGCTGATCGATTTGTGCTGTTTCGATCATTATATGGTTCATCTATTGATTCACCATCCGAGCTTCGTAGTTTACTAACAGGGGGCAGTGGTAGCTGGGGTCAGCCTGATGCGTCAGATATAGTGTCGCCTTTCGTCCTTAAAAATCATTTTATTAATACGGCTGCTGGTCGCCATTTAGATTGGCATGAGTGGTCACCGCCAGATCATATTGAGGTAGTTCAGATTGCAGGGTGGGGACTCGATACCGTGAAAAGCGTTCAATATAAGGCTAAGAAAACACTATCGTGTTCGGGGATTTCGCCAATCTTTTGCAAGGATGGCTATAAGCTGGATATGAGGCCAGTGTTTACAGTTGATGGTGATAAAACAGTGGTTGTTCCAAGTGCAGTGACGATGGAGGGTAAGGAGTATTACTTGAATTTACACGATTACAATAAAGAGCTCTTTGGGGGTAGGAGGAATCGTAGCCATGCTGATATTTTTGAAGCCGAGCCTCTACATAGTCTGCTACGTACTATTCTTACTGGAACCGATGATTTACCTCTCCACGTTTCAAATGAACCAGAGGGTGACGAAGATATTGATAGGCGCATTCGTGCAAGCGTTCACTCGCCCGTTGATATTAGTTTGATTGATATGATTGGTAACCGGACTGGTCTCGTTCATAATTCTGATCTCTTACTTAAAGAAGAAAACGTCATAAATAGTTATTATCTTGAGTTTGGTGAAGGAAAATACGTTGGTTTTGATGCTGCTGAGCCACATACGATTGAATTGAATGCAGTCGGAAACGGCATGTTTACATTGGAGTTTGAGGAAGTAACTACCGCTGACGAGGTTATTAATACATTACAATATGAAAATATTCCCGTTGTGGCCGGTGCTGCAGCGGAGCTAACGTTACAGACTATTGATGAATCTGGGCCGCTCCATATTGATTTTAATGGTGATGGCACGTTCGATGCAGACGTGCGGCCAGGGGAGCAACTAACTACAGAGCAGCTTTTCGATGCGCTGGAGGTTATGATCGAGTCACTTGATCTTAAGGAGGGTGATAGGACAAGCATTCAAGCGCATTTGCAGAATGCGCACAAGATGCTTAACAATGAGAAGACCAATTTGAAGTCAGTAGGATCACAGTTTAAAAATGTGGAGAAGAAGATTTCAAAGGTAGCTGGAGAAACTATTTCGCAAGAAGAGGCAGCGGTTGTGATTGAAGTTCTTAAGCTCATTAAGATACAGTTGGATATATGAGCCATAAGAAGATCATTAGAAACTTGTTTGCTATGTCAGTTGTCGCATTTATTATTGCAGTTTTGATGATGTTACCTTGTGATCCTCAAAGGAATTATGTTTGTGAGGGTAAGTTTTCAGATACAGTTGGTCAGCCATTGATGGGGGGTTCTGCTGCTCTCTTTTTGATTTTTCTCGTCTTGTTTTTTCTTCCCTCGATCTATTTCAAAGCCTGGCTTAAATACGCCGCCTGGTTTATTCCCGTTGCCGTGGTGTGGATTTCTATGACTTCGACTTCCTGTGGCGGCGGCTTTGGTCTTTCCATGTGCTTGGATAAAGAGCTTGCCACTTGGTGGTCGAGTGGGATATACGTTGTTTTCAGTTTTATAGTTATTGGTGCTACCTCCCTTGTTAACCGTAAGCGATCAGCCAGAATCTGAGATCCCCTTCTTCCGATACTGCAGCGGTGACTGTAAAGGCAGTCCTAAAGATGGTATTTGAAATACTGAGATGATTTGGCATACTGAAGAAATGGGTGTTGATCAATACAGAAATGTTGATGTCCAAAAAATTGCTGCTGAAGGCGCCAGGATTTATGAGCAGATTAAAGGACGATACGAATCAGACCATAAGGGTGAATTTCTGGCAATAAACATTGATACAGGGGAAGAATTTCTTGGCTCCACTAATAGTGAAGCTGTAGAAAAGGCGCGAGAAAAGTATCCAGAAACAATATTTTATGTTGTAAGAATTGGATATTCAGCTACGGAGACTCTGGCAGCCATGACAAGGGCATGATCAAGGGGCAACTCATTGATAATGCGCCCTATGTTACAATACCGTTAGCTTGGGGGCAGGCAGTTCAAGATATTGTTGCAAAAATTGATACAGCTTTTGATGGAGATGTGAAAGTGTCTAGCGCAAGAGCAACTCAGTTAAATATTCCAATTAGCCATATAGAAAATATTCGTCTTGCTGATGGTCAGCTTGTTACGATGCCATCAGCAATTGCCTATGTCGAGCTAAAGGGATTGGTAGATTCTGTTGAAGTACTCCTCGCTTCTGGTGATCCCATAATCGGAAACGGCTTTATGAAAAAATTTGATATCGTACTGACAATCGATTACCCGCATCAAGTAGTCGAATTAGAATGATGCGGCGCCATCTTAACTTCTGCTGCATGATTGTGATGTAGTGCAACGTGCAGGATTCGAACCCACTACTGATGGCCTTTATCCCCGGTTATATAAAGCCATCTCTTCCACTTACCGGGAGCTGCCTTTCCCACAGGCTGACGTTGCGTGGTAATGCTGTATAAGCCAGGAAAGAACAAAGATACATAAATCAATGCATGTTTATATAGTCAGCCCGTTAGCTTTGTTGTCAATAACTAACAGTGAATATTAACTAATAAGCATGTAGCTATGTCAGAAAAATGTAACTAAGAATTATCTAACTTACCTCCAGTTTCCTTGTCTTTTAATGTCGTTGTTGTATTTTGACAACAAACAATGACAAAGTTCATGCATTCTTACTGTTAACCAGCAAAAACAACCGTGAAAGAAGCAATAGTCAAAACTTTAGCTGACTTTGGCCTTTCAGAAAAAGAGGCTCGGACATATATTGTATTGACTGAGATGGAGGCTGCAACAGTCTATGAGTTAGCCCGGAAATCTGGCATTAACAGGAGTTCCTCTTATGTTGTGCTCGAATCATTACGGAAGCGCGGACTTGTTGGAGTGTCCGATGATCGAAAGGTTCGTCAGTACGTTGCTGCCCACCCTGATACCTTATTTCAAATGGCAGAGGCTGCGGTTCAAGAACAAACGCGAATTAAAAACGATGTTGCTTCTGCCGTTGCAGCATTGAAAACTCTGCAGAAAAACGCCGCACAAAAACCAGCTGTGCGCGTGTTTCAGGGTAAAGATGGAATTATTGCTGCTCTTGAAGATACGTTACAGAACAAAGAAAAGACTTTGCGTGTTAGCTATTCTCTTGAGCGATTTATTGCGCGAGACCGGAGCTTTAATGACTACCTTGATCGTTACGCTGATCGCAGAGCACGGAGAGGTATACATTTGAAGGCAATTCACCCCCATGATGCTGTGTCTAAAGAGCTCATCCCCCAACGTTCTACAGATCAACATATGTTTATTCCCAAGGAGAGATACACCTTTCCAACAGAGGTGGCGATTTATGATGATAAAGTGGGGTATATATCCTGGGAGGGTGAATGGATGGCCGTAATTATTGAAAGCAAAGAAATGGCTGGGCTTATGAAAAGTATCTTTGATATGGCCTGGGAAGAAGCCAAACGCTTAGCAAGCAGATAGCTGGCAACACATGCATTTAATGGTAAAGTTGAGATACGGATTGTTATTGACAAATCCAAGGGGATGAATTATAAGAGAACATCAGTTGGATTTTAGACCGATTCGAGGGTTCTTTCCACACATTAGGAAGGAGGGTTGCCAATGGCTACCATTCTGCTTACTGGTGCAACCGGTACGGTTGGGCAAGCCTTGGTGCCCTCCTTGAAAAAGCGAGGGCATCGGCTGATTTGTCTCATTCGGGGTACCAATCCTGAACAGCGTATCCGGGCGGAGCTTGGAGAGCACATCACGGATGATGACTACTGCTGGAGCGGAGATGTCACAGAACAGCTGTGTGGCGTTGATCTGGCATGCATTCGGTCGTGGCGTGGCAAGGTGGATCACCTGGTGCATCTGGCTGGCTCAATCAAATTCGATGAGCGGTTGGCAGACGACACGCAACGAATGAATGTCGAAGGCTTGCGACACGTGCTGGCTTTGGCAGATGAATTGGGCTCCCCCCAGTTTCATCACATGAGCACCGCATACGTTGCTGGTAATCGACACATCTTCACTGAGGATGATGTGGATTGTGGCCAGTGCAATTTTAATGCCTATGAGCGCTCCAAGCTCGAGGCGGAAAAAATCGTGAAGGCTTGGTCAGGACGTAAGCGCATCTACCGCATGAGCATCATGGTTGGCGACTCCAAAACGGGAAAGGTCTCAGCCTTTAATGGCTACTACGGATTCTTCACCTCGTTTTGGCGCCTGCTGTGTGATTTGCGGGTCAAGTGGCAGCAGGATGCAGAGCGCCTGCAAGAGCAAGGGATCACTTTCACGTCGGAGGGACAACTTTTTCTTCCACTGGTGGTGCGTTGTTCAGTCGAATCTCGCCTGAATCTCATTCCGGCAGACTGGCTGGCAGATTCCATGGCTGATCTGATTTCGCTTGAGCCAAGCCACTTGGTGTACCACTTGGTTCATCCAAGTCCGCCGCGTGTGCAGTGGGTGATCGAACAGTCACTTAAGCACATGGGCATCACTGGCCTGACCTATGGAAAGAGCGGCAGCGATCCTGTGGATCGCGGTTTGCTCAGGCACCTGCAGCGAGGACTTGATAAGGGTTTGGAACAGTTTCTGCCCTACGTCACGCACGGTACCTCCTTCTCCATCGATCACGTTCTTGGTGCGCTCGGTGACCGGTATGTACCACCTATGCCAGTGGACGATTCGTTCCTTGCAACCATGCTGGACTACGCTATGTCGGTGAACTTCGGACGTTCCGTTCCGACACCAGCGTAAAGGCATACAGCGGGAAGTGTTTACCTACACCTCCCGCTTTTTTTGACTTAATTTACATATTATTGTATATTTCCTTGTCCGTTTGGATAGCTCTTTGAACAATCCTCATCGAAACGAGGTGTGTAATGAAAACAATTTTGTCAAAACAGTATCTTGATGTGCAAAAACATGCACCGGCTGTAGCACTCGGAGCTGGCTTCAAGCAGTATTTCCCTTCCTACCTGTCGCAGCCAACCTGCTTTCACTGCTCGTCTGCGCGATATGCGTGGCATGCGTTTGTGCAGCGACTCATCCAGTTGAGCATCAAACTCATGCTGCAGCCGCGAAGGAACGACAGTGGAGCTCTTGATCCTTACGTGGTTGACGACGTGTACACACGGGAAGCTGCAACGTATGACCGCAAGCATCATTTGACGACGCGAGGTCAGGACACGATGTGGCGTCGATACGCCGGCTGGCAGGTGACTGCGCTTGGTACGGCTCGTGCCCAGCCCGTGGCGATTCTTGATCTTTGCACCGGTACGGGGTTGGCGGTGTTTGAGGTGGCCAACATTCTCGCCGCTCATTCCGTTTCGGCAACGATTACCGGACTGGATCGGAACCAGGCCATGCTTGGCCGAGCTCACTCATATGATGCTCAACATTCAGGAGTCACGACCCAGTTTGTGCACGGCGATGCTGCAAGTCTAGTCAATACTCGGAGCTCGAGCGATGATTTTGCACGGTTCGCGCCGGGAACATTTGATGCAGTGACGCAAGTGTTCGGCATCGGCGGCATCAGCGAGCCACTGCCTGTGTTTGAGGAAGTGCTTGCAGTGCTCAATGAAGGTGGCTGGTTTGTGCTCGTCGATATGCATTGCCCGATCGCCAGCCAGCCGGGGGAGTGGCCGCTGTTTCTGAAATGGCTCCGCACCCCGCTGCTGGAGGCTGTTACCTACCAGCACACTACTATTCCGTTGGCTTTGCGTCGGCTGTGGGCTTGGCGCGATCCTACACTCGATTTCTACCTTTTGCCGCTGGTTACATACCAGGATTCAGCGACCGGCGAGTGGTGGGGATATGAAACTATCTCTCGTGTCGTCGAGTCGGAGCGATGGTGGCTGTCGCTGCCACTTATGCCTGTGGCCCGGATGGTCGTTCGTAAGGTACGACTCACGCAATCAGAAGCAGCATATCGCCAACAGTTACTGGACTACGCACAGTCAATTGTTGTTTGGTGAGTGCAACCCGCTTGAACGTGTTCGAGCGGTTTTTTTATGCGCGAAGTGCTAAAATGCACTTAACACGTATGCTTGGAATATTCTCGATCTCTGGACTGCTTATTTTGACCACCAGTGTGTTGATGGCAGTCTTTATGTTTTTCCAGGGTAAGAGATGGCTGAATGTTATGTGGGGGACATTCTGCATTTCCGTTGCTTTCTGGGGGTTGGGCGCATTTCGCATCGGAGCCATCTCCGAGCCAGGCCAGGCTTTATGGTGGTGGAAATTCGCATACGCAGGAGTCATTTTTATACCCGTCCTATTCACTCATTTTGTCTACATCTTTCTCGGCATTTCTCGGCGTTGGTCCATCTATCTTTTCTATACGCTCGGAGTTTTTTATCTTCTCGCCAATCTCTTCACTAACTTTTTCATCCGCGATGTCCGTTATATCTTTAATGAATTTTATTATCTTACACCAACACCTCTCTACACCACCTTCGTCGTTTTCATATTTTTAGGCCTTGTGATTTACACCCACACCCTGCTTTTCAGGGCATATATGAATTCACGCGGGGAAGAGAAGCGACGAATCCAGTACTTCTTTCTTGCCACGCTTCTTGGCTACCTTGGGGGTAGTTTCAGTTTTTTACCCGTGTACAACTTTGATATTTATCCGTTCCTGAATTTAACCGTTGCACTCTATCCGATCATCATGGGATATGCCATTATTCGGCATCGCTTGATGGATATCAAAATTGTTCTAACACAACTGTTCGTACTTGTCCTCTTGGCCGTCATCCTATTTCAGGCGCTCGTCGCGCCGCTCGGCAGCCAGGAGCAGCTTGTCAATGTGGGTGTTTTGATTGCAATTATTACAGTTGGCATCCTCCTTGTACGCAGCGTAATGAAGGAAGTGCAGCAGCGTGAACATATTGAAGGTCTCTATACTGAACTACGCGAAGCAAACGAGCACTTGAAGGAGCTCATGAATATCAAAACAGAGTTTCTGCAGATTGCCTCCCATCAATTGCGGACACCGCTTACCAGCCTGCGAGGGCTACTGGAGATGCAAGCAACAGGCGGTTTTGATTCACTGCCTGCTGAAGAACGGCGAAAGATGCAGCAGGATATGTTTGGAGCAGCTAATAACCTGAATAATATTGTGAATGATTTACTGGATGCGATGGAATTAGAGGGTGGTAAGCTTAACTTCACGTGGGAACAGGTGGATGTCTCGAAACTGATTCAAGAAGCGGTGGATACGCTCATGCCGAGCTATGAGAAAAAAGGACTCTCACTGGCATACAACAAGCCACCAGCGTTGCCGAAAGTAGAAGCCGATGAAGGGTATTTGCGACAAGTATTCTTGAACATTATTAACAATGCCGAGAAATACACTGAAAAAGGTGGTCTTACTATTACAACGACTCTAAAGCCAGGCAGGATAGAAATTGCCTTTAAAGACACCGGTATTGGAATTGACCCAGAGGAGCTGCCGAAGCTTTTTGGCAAGTTTGTACGCGGCAAGAAATCCGCCCTTGTTCATACGGACGGTAGTGGCTTAGGACTCTTCATTATCAAAAAGATTGTTGAAGAGCACCATGGGAGTGTTACGCTGGAAAGTGAAGGGATAGGCAAGGGCACAACTGTTCGAGTTATGCTGCCCCTCAAGCAGACTAAAAATAACAACCATGTCAGACCATAAACGAACAAAAATCCTCATGATTGAGGATAATGCGACCCATCGTCAGATGTACGGCCTTCAATTTAAACAGGCTGGATTTGAGGGATTCTATACCGCATCAACCGGGCAAGAAGGACTGGACTTAGTAAGGAAAGATCATCCTGATCTTCTCTTACTCGATATTGGTCTAGAGGATATTGATGGCATTGAAGTACTCAAACAATTGAAAGCTGACTCATCTACTGCCGATATTCCAGTGATAGTGCTCTCTAATATGCGAGAAAAAGACAAAGGTGAACAGGCTCAGCAATTAGGTGCTGTGGACTACATGCTTAAAGCAAAATATTTGCCTCGCGAAATTGTAGAGCGAATAGAACAGTTTTTGACGAGTCATACAAAGTAAGTCATCCTTATTCCATGTCAGAACTGCGAGAAAACAAGAAAATAACAATTCTGATGATTGATGATGATTTGATGCTGCTGAAATTATATGAAATGACCGCGCGAACTCAGGAGGAGATAGCTTTTCTAACAACTACAAATACAGTAGAGGGCGATAGAATTGCCCGGGAGCAAAAACCGGATGTTATCTTGCTTGATCTCATTCTGGGCAAAGAACCAAATACACCAGTAACCGAAGTTGATAAAAACCACGGATTTAATTTCCTGATCATGCTTCGAAGTGATCCTGAAACAAAAGATATTCCAGTCATCATCCTGTCTAACCTGGATACCAAACAAGATTATGAACGAGCGAAGGAATTGCAGGCAGAGGACTATATCGTCAAAGCCAAAACTACACCTGACGAAGTACTAGAGAGAGCTAAAGGAGCGGCCGATATAGCTGCAGCAGAAAAGAAAATCCGCAAGGTAAAAGATGAGTTGTAATATTGTGAAAGGGTGAATAAAAAAACGTCGCAGGGGTGCGACGTTGGAAGTGTTTGATGTGAAGTAGAGGGTGTTAGTCCCTCCTTTTCACCATGTTGCCGAGGAAGCGAAAGCGAACGCTTTCAGTTTCGCTACCGCTCACGTTCTTTTCCGGGAGGACGAGGTCTACGTATTCCACTTCCTCTGGTGGAACTTCGAAGGCCAGCACCGCTGTGGCGATCTTGCCGGGGTCAAGCATCTCTTGACGTTTTCTGGCGAGAGCAGGCCTCATGGGATGGCTTTTGCCGGTATTGTCTACCAGGGACGCGTCAACCCACTGAGTGTATTGGATGGGTTCACTGCTGGTATTCGTGACTACCAGGGCAGCCTTGACCACGTATTGGGGCTTGGCCTGTCGACTGAACGGGTTTTCAGTCCCGATGCCCAGTCCCAAAAGTTCAACCAGTGCTGGTCCGCACTGGATACTGCCCTCTGCCTCGACGAGCCTGGGGTCAGGAGGTATCGGTGGCAGAGGCGGCGGTTCCGGCGCACTGCTGACTGTTGGCGACAAAGGCCGGGGTGGGGGAATCAGAACCTCCTCTGGTGGAGGTGGCAATGGTGGCGGCTCAGAGGCTGACTGTACTGTCGGCATGGGAGACGCCTCAAGCTGCGGGTCTTCGCGCCTGACAGGACTAACAGCCTCTGTCTTTTTCGGCGAGCTGGCCACAATGCGTGGCCCCGGAACATCTCGGACTGCAGGCCTGGTAGTGTCTTCGTTTCTGCCTGCCTTCATGGCAGCCAAGCCGAGCAAGGGCACGGCAAAAAGCAGAAAAACCCACAGCATCCACACGGGAGCATCAGCCTTCGGTTGTTGAGACATGTTGTTCCCCCAAAAAAGGTGAGAATTGGTACAGAACAATACACTCAACTTACCTCACTTTATACACTTTGTCAAGAAAAATCATTGACAAAAATTGAATGTTTGATATAGTGCAGGAAGTGATTAGCTGCCATTGTAGGCAGCTCGGATAGCAGGTTGACAACTCGAAGGAGGGTGGTCATGAAGCACGCATTCTGCGTTTTCTGCGCAGTCTTCGGCGTCGCAGCATTGGCTGTCGCCGAGGAGAAGTCGTCTGTCACGGAAGATGGGCAGGTGTACGAGCGAGTTTGGACGGCGGAGGTGCCGGGGGGGCGTAATAGCACCCACCAAGTCGCCCTGAGCCCTGATGGAAAGTTTTTGGCAGTCGCGGCACGCGATTCCAAGGCCTCGCTCCACGTGTTTGACGTGGAAAACGGGGTGGAGCTGACCGCAGTGGAATCCCGGTCTGGAATCCGTACCCTGCAGTTTCACTCTGGCAGTACTGATCTTTTAGTGACGAGGTACGACGGGAAGGCTGGTAGCGTTAGTGCTTACAGCTTCGTAAACGGCAGCTTGACTCTGAGGGAGCACGTTGGTGCCCAAGGAGATCCGGCTGCGGCTTACGTCGGAAGCAGTTTCGTTTACACGGACAGGCGAGGCAACAACAGGCTGCAGCCTTTGATCCTGCACAAGGCGGGGCTGTTGGATACCCTGCCGGATTGGGGCTGGAACAGCGCTGTGACAACAGATCGATATCTCGTTGTTGCACACAACGACGGCAAGGCATTTGTCTTACAGCGCAACGGCCCTCACCAGTCCCGATCATTCGAGAACTTGCTCGGCAACACCCTGAGGACTTCTGCTGACGGTGCCTATCTGGCGAGCTTTTCGATCACCTCGCCGAAGATTGACATCGTCGCACTCGAAGACAAGGGGTTGGTTAGGCTGGACACTGTCGACGCGTCAACTATCTCATCCGCCGGATATCGTATCGGCAAGATTGCGGATCTGGCTTTTCTGCCAGGGACTGAGCTTGTCTATACCGACGGATACCAGTTGACAGTCTACAACTGGAGTGAAAAGAAGGTGTCACAAGTGTTGGTGCCGAAGGCTAACGGTACTTTGGTGCGCTGTACCGCGAGTGCTGACGGCAAGTACATTGCCACAGCCTTTGAGGCTATGGGGATTTACCCCCAACCCCATGGCCACAACGTGCACCTCTTCAAGAAGAAGGAAGACTTGAAGGTCGCCGGCAAGGAGGAGTAAGCTCTACTCCGCGTCGTACGTTTCACATAACCGCACGGGTTTCTACTCGAGCGGTTTTTTCTTTTACATATTTAGAGTAGACTTATAGGTATGCGAGGCCGTTATCCTTCCCAGTCTAGCCAGTCTGGCTTTACCTTCGTTGAAGTTATTGTTGCAACGTTTGTGTTGGGCGTGGTTACGGTTGGTATTATGGGGCTGGCCACCCTGGGCATTCGATATTCATTCGAGAACGAACGCCAAAATGTTGCCCAGGCTCTGGTGAACCAGCAGATGGAAGTAGCACGATCGCTGCGCTATGACGACGTGGGGTATCTTGATGCAGTCGGACGTGAACCAGATGGAGCGTTTGAACGCCTGGCGACCTTGAGCCGCAACCAGCAAGCGTACGACCTGACGTTGGTTGTTGAGCTTGTTGACGATCCGGCCAACGGGCAGTTGCCGGCGGGAACAATTGATGAAAGTACCGCTGACTACAAACAAGTCACTGCTCACGCTGCTTGGGCATCAGCCGGAGGAGGAACGCGAACTGTAAGCGCTACGACAATTATTAGCAAGGGCAGCATACTGTGTACTCCCGGCGCGCCAGGAGCTTGCCTGGGAGGTGCTCCCATAGGCGACGGCGTAGCCATTCCTAACATAGACTGTCCTTCAAGCGGAGTGTGTCCACCCACACCTCCGCCCCCACCTCCACCTTCGCCTACGCCTACTCCCCCGCCTTGCCCGCCGGGAGCAGCAGCTTGCCCTGAATGTACGGCCGATGCCCACTGTGCTGCAGGAGAGGTGTGTGACCTTGATACGAACATCTGTGAAGACGAGCCCGGCGCCTGCCGCACGTTGGCTGATTGTACGGGCGGACAGGTGTGTGAAGCCGGACAGTGCGTGCCGTCGTGTTCGGATGATGCCGATTGTGGCAGTGGCAAAATTTGTAATGTAAATACCGGTATTTGTACGTTGCCGTGTAATGGGGGTGGTGTCAGCTGTCCGTTAAACCTAGTATGCAATCCTGAAAACGGGCTGTGTGAGAACCCGCCTACTCCTACCCCCCTACCTGCTTGTATTGGGAATGGATGTAGTGGAGGAGCTTGGTGCGATCCTGGTGAAGGCACCTGCAAGCCGCCGTGTGATTCCGACATCCAGTGTGGCTATGGGCAGGTATGTTCGGATAACGGAGATGGTTCGGGTCAACATTGTGAGAATGACGGTCCCCCTGACGGGGAATGTACAAGCGATAATGAATGTCCTAGTGGCCAGGAATGTTCTAACGGAACCTGTGGGGGCAGCTGGTGTAGTCCGAGTGACCCCATTATCATCTGCAATCAGCCGACGCTTGATCCGGGCTGTTCGACATCTGCCAATTGTGCATTGGGCGGCCGCTGGGTAACGAATTATGAGCTGGAAGAACACACATCATATGATCCAATATGTGGTTCATATACCTGGGCGAGTTGTGCGCCGAAGACTGCTTGGGCGGCTTGTCCATCATGTGACGATCCGCCTACGTCGCGGCAGTGTAGTGACAATGCTGATAATGAGCCAGTGATAAATGGAGTGTCGACTAAAGATGGATATATAGATGCAGCTGACCCTGGTTGTTATGCAGGCTGGGATATTACCAATCCGAATGGGTATGACCCTGATGATAACCACGAAATAAATGGAGAATGTTCTGATGGGCTAGATAATGATGGTGATGGCAGAGCAGACTATACTGCCAACTATCTTGGCTCTCCTTACCCCGCTGATCCCAAGTGTAGCTCCTACACCGATGCTTCAGAATCAGACGGGGAAGTAGATAATTGCATACTTAAGACATATAACGGGCATGATTACCTGTTTTGTCCAGAGCAGGTTGAGTGGTTTGAAGCAGCTGTTGATCCTGCCTGTGCGAGCAAGGGATATAGGCTTGTGAAGATTAATACAGATGGTGAGCGAGACTGGCTATACGATGAGATGCAAGAACATTTTGGAGGAGGCAGTCTAGCCTGGGTGGGAGCGTCACAGGACCAACAGAGCCAGGATAACCCGAGACTGGGGTGGAAGTGGGTCAATGGCGACGCGTTAGATGAGCTTTCTAACCTCTGGCATAGAGAAGAGCCTAATGACTGTTGCGGCGGAGATGATGATGGGAAAGAGAACAATGAAGAAAATGTGGCTCAATTCGGATGGGATGGGTCATGTATGGCGGATGTTCCAAGAGAACAGACCGCTCCATATATCTGCGAAAACGATGTAGACGATCCAGTAGAGGAGATTTCGGCTGTTAGCTGCTCAATTCCTTCCTACCCTGGCTGTGAACCAGCGATTGGGCCGGGTGGACATCTATACTATTTCTGTGACACCAACCCATTGTTGAGTGTCAATGATGCTGTAAATATTTGTGAGAATCATTTGGGTCAGCACCTAACGGTGCTCAATGGTAACGGTAGCGTTTCCGCACTTGAGGAGGCTGCTTGGGTGTATATCAACGCTTCAGCAATTAATGGTAACCCGTGGTGGGTTGGATTGGTGCAAGCTGACCTTGATTATCCTTCAACTAAAAATGAACCAGGCGATACGAGTGAGGATCCATGGTGGTGGTACCCTGCAAACACATTTATAAACGGAGTAGACCCTCTATGGGCACAGGATGAACCGAATAATGCTGGCGAGGAGGACTTCGT
Organism: Candidatus Anderseniibacteriota bacterium; assembly: GCA_040881505.1. GTDB lineage: Bacteria > Patescibacteriota > Andersenbacteria > UBA10190 > UBA10190 > JBBEDC01. Next base: position 2,951 of record JBBEDC010000040.1, on the reverse strand, counting down.
TGAAATTGGAACGTACGGGGGTGCGCAACTGAATGATACGAACGGTAGTGGATTAAAGCCGTTCGTCTGTGAATACAGACCGTAAACTAGATGCACGGTGGTACAGATGATGCTTTTGCCCAAACTCAACAAATTAATAGGCGCTCCTAAAAAGCAGGGGAGTGTATTGTTGATGTCGCTGGTTATGATTGGCGTGCTGGTGGTAATGGTAGGCAGTGCCGCAGCACTGGTGAGTCGACAAATGCATCAGACAATTATTCAAGAACAAGAGGAAAAGGCGTTTCATGTGGCTGAAGGTGGGGTGTACTATGTGTTGTTTTTATTGAGCAGCAATGCACAGACGGTGCAGAGCTTATTGTCGCTGAGTGACCCTTTGGAAAAAACTATTAACGATCCTGTTACTGGTCAGCCGGTCGGCGTGGCCGCCTTCACTTTTAGCCAACCGCAAGGGTATGCAGCCGGCACGGCCATACAAGTAACATCTGTTGGGCAAGATGCAGCCGGCCGTGCCTGCCAGCAGGTGGACGCGGTGATCACAGCCAGCCCGATTGCAGTGCGCTTGTGGGATCACCCACGCCAGTGCGCTCCACAATCATTAGAAGTATTGCCGACTCCGGAGCCAGACCCCACTCCAGTTCCAGATCCTACTCCCGCACCAGACCCCACTCCAATTCCCGACCCAACTCCACCACCAGGCAGTACTATTATCGTGCAGGATGATTGGAGCGGTAGCGGCACTCTGGATGGTACCTCGCCCGATATCGCAGTAGCGGGAGGTGCATGGTTTGTGCCGATAGGAGCATTCACGCGTAATAATGGCGTATTGGGAGTATCGGACACCAGTGTATCCCTTGGGATGATGCAATCTACTGGTTCAGCAGACGGATTCTTTTCTATGAGTGTGCAGCATGGGGGCTCAGATGACGGCGGTGGCCATATGGGCTTTGCCGTTCGGGTCAATACAGGTAATGGTTCGTATGTTACTGCATATATCGCGGAAGATGCCGGGGCGGCCATAGCAGTGGCGGATGAAAATGGTGGATTTACCTACATCGATAGTGCTGGAACGATTGCCCAAGGAAATACATACGACTTGGAGTTAGAAGTTAGTGGCAACAACTACACCTTCCATGTTACGGGTCCGGGCATTGATGAAACGATATCTGCTGAAATAGATCTTAATAGCCAAAGCTCTACGCATGGACTTCGTTCGTGGGGTGGGGAAGATACGCAGACAACGCCTATGAACTTCTGTACTTATACGTTTGCTGACTACTATGTGCCAAGCCTGGGATGTAGTGAGGTTGCTGGAGGCGTTATCGTCCAAGACGACTGGAGCGGTGTCGGCTCAATTGATGGCGTCGCTCCAGATATCGGACCAGTAGGCGAAACCTGGAATGAGATTGAAGGCATATTTACTCAGAACACTCCTGCGCTGCAAATATTGGAAGGTGAAGTTAGTACTGTTGTCATCGAAACGAACGAGACGGATATAATGATTGAAACCAGCGTAGTACATGGAGGGGCTTTTGATTCAAGCGGTCATTCCCGTATTATTACCCGATTCGACAATGGAGATGGTAGCTATCTGATGGGATATATTGCAGTAGATTGCGGCGTGTGTATTGCTACCTGGAATGGAGTAGATTTTGATATTCTAGAACACGACGTGACTCGTGAGGGAGCAGGGGATGATAATACTATCGAGCAAGGAGTCGAGTACGCCCTGACTCTGACAACAAGCGGTAACACTATTGAATTCGATGTAGTCGGAGGCACTGTTGATCGTACGATCTCTGTTGGAAGCACCTTGAATAACACTCAAACCAAGCACGGCCTTGGAGCCTGGGGCGGAGGCTCAACGGATCAGATTATACAGTTTGCAACGGTGACCATGCTATGATACGGACATCTATGACGCAACGTGGTGTAACGGTTATTGAAATGCTCGTAGTTATCGCGATTACGAGCTTAATCGTTATAGCATTGGCGGTGTTGTTTGGACGAGGAATTGGCTCTTACCGTACGCAATTCCAACAAGTACTCACTACAGAAGATGCTCGGGTGCAACTGGAGCGCATCAGTGACGCCGTCCGCAATGCACGCGACGCCGGCGCAAATCGCTGGTTGCTGATTGGCGAGCCAAACCAGTTACAAATTACCACCAATATTGACGCCGACCCTGCTGCCGAAACTGTTCGATATTTTGTGGAGGATAGCAACCTGCGGCGAGGAGTCATTGACGATGATGGCGGGGAAGAAACAATTGTAACCCTGGCACGCTCGCTGCGTAATACCTCTCAAGGTCAGGACCTGTTCGCCTATTATGATCGCGATGGCAATGCGCTGTCAGGCTCCGTTACGCCCGACAACGTGGCGCGCATTGGCCTGACGATGCTGTTCGATGCTGATGAGAATAACGAGCCGGGGATTGCCACTATTACCACCACTATTCTGCCGCGCCAGCAGGCGGCTGGCCTTGTGAACGGAGCACTGTTGCCAACCCGCCTGAATTATCCGATTGGTGACCCGCTCGAACATACAACCGTTGCTGTTTCTGTGACTGATGGTGAGGGAGCAGAAACGACAGAGCTCATTGACATGACGGTACTAAACGACGGGCAGTTGGTGACGTATCAGAACAGTCACCCAATACATATTAATTACCAGACTATTACGGTTGATGATGATCCGCCTGGCTGGTATGCCTGGATTGGTCCGATTCTAGTCGGCCGGGTCGGCTCGCAAGGGTATTACCAGATTGATAAAATGACAGTTCAAGAGCTGTGCCAAGGGCAGGATTTGGCTGCAATACTGGCTAGTTGCGAAACCCGAACGCTTTCCCAGGGCAGCCTCACCTATCAGTACAAGCCGGTGGTTGTGTATCAGCCAGGCGGGCAGCGAGGTTATATGGGCGATCTCTATTTTGAAAATATAGATGAGGCGGATCC